>JAAVZY010000002.1 GCA_022791945.1 Oscillospiraceae bacterium
TACCTTGAAGATTTGATGTGTTTCTTCCAAGCTGTGTCCGGCCTGCCGATATTCTATTGTCCGTTCTCTATATCTTTTTGAATAGCTCATGTCCTCATTCTACTCGATACGTAACCTTTTTTCAACTGTTTTTACTATATGCCTTTCGCGATTCTATCGGCAAAAACAGTGAGCTGCGCACTGCATTGGAGCTTTATCTGACCCCAGAGGATATTTGGGCGGATTTTGAGAACTCCCTTGCGCAGCTTCGCGTCGAGGCAATGGCCGGCAACTGGCTGGTTGCGGAATGGCTGGATCTCTTCGGGGCATTTGACGAAGATGCCAGCGCCGCGTCATTCTATATGGCGGCAGAGCAGGCGTCCGATCCCATGCGCACCATCGGGGAGGAATTGCCCCGACGGTTCCGCCAATGGGTGGATAGTCTCACGATCGGCACAGCGGATCGGCCGCTGAACGCGCTCTTTCAAAACAGCAAAGTGCTTTGCTTTAACTACACCGAATTTGTCGAGATGATGTATGGTGTGCCGGAAGAGAACGTCTGCTACATTCATGGCTCCAGAAAACGGAGGAAGGGCCGCCCGTTGGAAAAGCTGATCTTGGGACATTTGCCCGGCGCAAGTGAAGACGCCTATGCCTTTGACGATGACTGCCGCAGAGGACCGAAAGACCCCTTCAAGCGCAGAATGGTCGGACTGGCGCAGGAAAATGCCATCAGAATCATATCAGAGTGGGATGAAGCGCTGACAAAGGACAGCAGAAAGATCATCAGCGAACATCAGGATTTCTTTGACGGGCTGGGCAGTATTACCACTGTAGCTACGATTGGTCACTCTTTTGCGCCGGTGGATCAGGACTATTTTGCCGCAGTTGCCGCCGCTTTGCCGGATCCGGGAGCGGTCCGGTGGTGTTTCGGCTGTCATGGGCTCCACGATCTGGAGCGGCTGGAGCAGATGCTTGTCAAAATCGGCCTGGACCGTTCCAATGTATACGTATGCCTAACGGACAGCATCCGAACGGACCCGCTCCCGGCGGCGTCCGCGAAGCCTGCCGCAAAGGTCCCGGAAGAAAAGGTGCGGTGCGTCTCGGAGGATGGGCGGTGGCAGATGATCACATGCGGGACATGGCTCTCCATTCGGGACACGAAACAGAAAAAGGATGCTTACCGCATCCTATGCTCCGTGCCCGCCAGCAAAGGCTTTTTTGCGCAGAATACCGGGCTTCTGTTTGTGACGATCTTCGGCGCTGAGCCTGGTGTGCTCCTGTTCCGCCGCACGGATGAGCGCTGGCAGTTTGTGAATGAGCTGTATCCGCACGGTCATATGTATTTGCTGAACCGGCGGCTGAATCATGTATATCTGACCGGCAGTCAGATTGCTTTTGTTTACAATAACCGTGTATGTACATTTTCTCTGGATGACGGAAATCCTGTCTCCAGCAGAGCAGTGAGAAACGCCAGATTCGCTCACTATGAAGGGCTGGAGGTTGGACAATATTTCAAGCGGTAATCCATGCCGTTATGCGGGAATTCGGGTTTCCTTATTGTCTTTTGTCGGCCTTAAAACCCGATAGCCGCAGTCTTTCCGCATATGGCCAATGTTGTGCTTTTTCTGCTGTTTGGCGGTGAAAAGGCTCACGCTGTCAGCGCGGGCCGCAATCAGAATATCAGATGTAAAAGAAAAGAGCCTGAACGCAATTTGCGTTCAGGCTCAATCTGGTGACCCACCGGAGATTCGAACTCCGGACCCTTTGATTAAAAGTCAAATGCTCTGCCAACTGAGCTAGTGGGTCACAGCGCTTATTTATTATAACAGAGAGGTTGTCCCTTGTCAACCCCCTTTGCTTCCAGGATGGCCCAGGGCCAATTCCGCCAAACTTCCCCTTGCGGAATCGTACCTGAGCACCTATAATATATATTTAAGTGCTCAGAATATAAGGAAAGCGGGGATAAAGGATGGACTCTATAGAGCGTTTCTTTCAGGAGATCCGTCAAAAGCGGGTTGCCTTTATCGGAATAGGCGTTACAAATACAGGAATTATCCGGATGTTTCTGGAAAAGCAGGTGCCGGTTACGGTGCTTGACCGGCGGACGGATCTGGGGGAGGACTACGATCTCCTCTCCCGGGCGGGGGCGCGGTTCCGGCTGGGGAAAGACTATCTGGACAGCTTGGAGGACTTCGATGTGGTTTTCCGCTCCCCGGGAATGTATTTTCTTTCCGAGCAGCTGACCCGCGCCCGCCGGGCCGGCGTGGCGGTGGTCAGCGAAATGGAGGTGTTTTTCCGGCTCTGTCCCTGCCCTATCTATGGGATCACCGGCTCCGACGGGAAAACCACCACCTCCACCCTCATCAGTGAATTTCTGAAGGCCCAGGGATATACCGTCCATCTGGGCGGCAATATCGGCAGGGCGCTCCTGCCGGAAATCGAGCGGATCCGCCCGGAGGATCGCTGCGTGGTAGAGCTCTCCAGCTTCCAGCTGCTCTCCATGCGCCAGTCCCCACACGTAGCCGTGATCAAAAACGTCACTCCCAATCATCTGGACGTTCACAGGGATATGGATGAGTACGCCGGGGCAAAGAAAAACGTCCTCCTTCATCAGGACGGCTTCTCCCGGGCGGTGCTCAACCTGGATGATCCCGTCACCCGGGGCATGGAGGATCTGGTCCGGGGAGAGCTGGAATGGTTTTCCATGAAGGAAATCCCCCATCGCGGCGCCTTTCTGGACGGGGAGGGGTTTCTCTGCCGAAGCCGGGACGGAAGAAGGGAGCGTCTGTTCCACCGGGACGAGATACGGATTCCGGGGGATCACAATGTGGAAAACTACCTGACTGCCATTGCCGCCGTGGGAGCGGAGGCCTCTTTGGAAAGCATCCGGCAGGTAGCCCGGAGCTTCGGCGGGGTGGAGCACCGGCAGGAGCTTGTCCGGGAGCTGGATGGGGTGCGGTACTATAACAACTCCATTGCCTCCAGCCCCACCCGCACCATTGCGGATCTGAAATCCTACCCGCCCCGGAGTATGGTGCTCATTTCCGGCGGGTACGATAAGCATATCCCCTATACGCCCCTGGCTCCTGTGCTCTGCCGTCTGGCCAAGGGCGTGGTGCTCATGGGCGCTACCGGGCCCCGCATTGAGGAAGCCCTTCTGGCTTGTCCGGAGTTTCCCTCCAGCGGCCTGCTCCTAGAGCACGCTGCCACCCTGGAGGAGGCTGTCCAAAAGGCCCGCGCCTTGGCGGCCCCCGGAGATGTGATCAGCCTCTCCCCGGCCAGCGCCAGCTTTGATCTTTATAAGAATTTCGAGGAACGTGGCCGCCATTTCAAGGCAGTCGTGATGGGCCTGGAGGAACAGGCTGCCCCGTAGGAGGCTGTATCGTAGTGGGAAGGCCGCGAGACGCTGTCTCGCGCTCTGCGGTGCGTCGTGAAACGACGCACTGCGGTGACTCGAGGGCAGAGCCCTCGAGGTCTTCGGTTTCACTCTTACCCATTGCATAGAAGGAGGATTTGCCAATGGCTCTGGATGGAGCATTTTTGTATCTGACGGCGGCGGAGCTGCGGGAGGTTCTGCTTTCGGGAGAAAATCCCTGCCGGGTGGAAAAAATCGCCCAGCCCTCCCGGGAGGAGCTGATGATCACCCTGCGGCTTCGGGGCGGCTCCCGGAAGCTGCTCTTTTCCGCCAACGCCAACAGCCCCCGCCTGCACTTTACGGAGCTTTCCCTGGAAAATCCCAAGCAGCCCCCCATGTTCTGTATGCTGCTGCGGAAGCATATCGGCTCCGGAAAGCTGACAGCAGTCCGGCAGAACGGCCTGGATCGGGTGCTGACCCTGGACTTTGAGACAATCAACGAGCTGGGGGATTCTGTCACCGTCTCCCTGGTGACGGAGATCATGGGCCGCCATTCCAACATCATCCTGGTGAACCATCAGGGGAAGATTGTGGACGCCATCAAGCGGGTCACCGACGAGGTGTCCTCTGTCCGGCTGGTGCTTCCCGGGATCACCTACCGGCTCCCTCCCGCTCAGGACAAGCTGAACCTGCTGGAGGCCGAACTCTCCCACGTCATGTCCCGGTTCGACGCCTCCCCGGCGGCGGATCCCGCCAAAGCCCTGATGGGCGTGCTGGAGGGGATTTCCCCGCTGCTGGCACGGGAGGTGATCCATCGGGCGCTCAAGGGGCAGGAGCTGCCCAAAAACGCCCTCTCCGCCTATTATAAGCAGCGGATCTCCGAAGAACTGGAGACGTTGCGGGAGCGGCTCCGCTCCGGGCAGGGAGAGCTGGTGACGGTTGTCGATGACGCCAAAAAGCTCCGGGACTTCACTTTGCTGCCCGTGGAGCAGTACGGCTCCGGCCCGGTCCGGCAGTCCTGGGATTCTCCCAGCCGCCTGCTGGACAGCTTCTACGCAGATCGGGATCAGGTGAGCCGGATGAAGCAGCGCTCCCACGATCTGCTGAAGCTTCTGGTAAGCGCCACCGATCGAATCACCCGGAAGCTGGCGCTCCAGAAGGAGGAGCTGCTTCAATGCGGAAACCGGGAGCAGCTGCGGATCTATGGAGACTTGATCAACTCTAATCTCTACCGCATCGAAAAGGGAGATCGGAGCGTCCAGGCGGAGAATTTCTACGATGAAGGCTCCCCTCTGGTGGAGATCCCCCTGGATCCCCGTCTGACCCCCTCCCAGAACGCCCAGAAGTACTACGGGGAATACCGGAAGGCGGCAACCGCCGAGGAAAAGCTGAAAGCGCTGATCGGGGAGGGAGAGCAGGAGCTGCTCTATCTGGACAGCGTGTTTGACGCTGTGTCCCGCACCCAGGGGGAGAGCGAGCTTCTGGAGATACGGGAAGAGCTGGCGGAGCAGGGCTACGTGCGGTCCGCGGGGAAAAAGCAGAACCGGATGCTGAAGGCCCAGCCGCCGCTCCGCTACCGTTCCAGCGACGGCTTCTCCATTCTGTGCGGCCGGAACAACAAGCAAAACGATCAGCTCACTCTGAAAACCGCCCGGAACTATGATCTGTGGCTTCATACCCAGGGGATCGCGGGCTCTCATGTAATCCTGGAGACGGAGGGCCGGCAGGTCAGCAATCAGGCCATTGAGGAGGCGGCTGTGATTGCCGCCTGGAACTCCAAGGCCCGAGACGCCGGACGTGCGGCGGTGGACTATACCCTGGTGAAGAATGTGAAAAAACCCAACGGGGCCAAGCCGGGGATGGTGATTTTCACAGACTATCAGACCGCCTATGTGTCTCCGGACGGAGCGCTGGCGGAAAGGCTGGCGGTCAAGGAGAGCCGCAGGTAAGGAAGGCGGAGAAAAAGGAAAAAGCCCCCATTTGCAAGCCTTCCGCATCTTGCGAAAAAGCTGTTTTTGCAGAGGAAGCAGTGGAAATTGCCTGCGGCGGCTTTCCCACAAATTCAATTTTTATCAACAATTTTTCTGTTGTGCTGTCAGTTGTTTTATGATATACTATCCTATACTACATCAACCTTGCGGGCTGAATGAAGGCCTGCGGAGAATAGGGGTATGTTCAGCCATGGGCGACGTTTTTTTAGAGCAGCTTGTCAAGAAAAAGAGTACCGGGGTGGATATTTTAAAGAAGTGTCTGATTCTGCTGGCGGGGCTTTTTCTCTGTCTGCTGGGGCTGAACTTTGTGTTCAGCCAGTTCTTCGGACCGATTGCTCTGTTGGTTGCAGTAGGGGCAATCTACTTTTCCTGGTTTTTTATCACCTCGCTGAATCTGGAATTTGAGTACATCTACACCAATGGTGAAATCGACGTGGACAAAATCATGGCCAAGCGGAAGCGGAAGCGGATGACCACAGTCAAGATCAGCGCTTTTGAGGAGTTCGGAACGTACGACCAGGAAAAGTTCCGTTCCCGGAGCTTTGACGCCACTGTGAACGCGGCAGTTTCCCCATCAGAACCGGAAACCAGATACGCCGTCTACCGCAGCCGGGAGGGCAAGCACTGCCTGCTGTTGTTCTCCCCGGACGAGCGGCTTCTGGCTGAAATCGAGAAGATCTATAACCGCCGGGTTCGGGTGCCGCAATGATCGGCCTGCGGACGGGAATTGATCTGATAGAGGTAGCCCGCGTCCGGAAAAGCCTGGAAAATCCCCGCTTTCTGGAACGGGTCTACGGCCCCCGGGAGCGGCTTCTTCTGAACTGTCCGGAGCCCCGGCGCTCCCAGCGGGCCGCCGCCAACTTCGCCGCCAAGGAAGCATTTTCCAAGGTGCTGGGCACTGGCCTGCTCGGCTTCGAGCTGAACCAGGTGGAGATTCTCCGGGGCAGCCGTGGAGAACCGTATCTCTCCCTCAGCGGCTCCGCCGCGGAGCTGGCCGCCGGGCTGGAGCTCTCCGTCAGCCTCACCCACACCAGCGAATACGCCCAGGCAGTGGTGGTATCGCTTCCCTGCACGTCTGCTGAAGGGTAGGGTAGCTGCAGCGGTGAAGGGCAAGGCTGTGAGAGCTCTGCTCTCGCGCTCTCGCCAAGAGGATTAAATCCCCTTGGAACCCGCAATTTTTTAAGGGCTTTTTTAGAGGCGGAAAAGGGGGTTCAAGTCTGTACAGACTTCCAGCTTTCTGCCACACAGATGATCTGATACCCGCAGGACGCTATTTACGTAAAGAAAAAAGCTCCCTCCTCTGTGAGGGATACTTCCTGCGCCGCACCGGGGTTTCTGCGCAGACTTTGTTAGACGCAGAAACTTCTTGCCCCCTTGTTTAAAGGGGGGAGGGCCAGGAGCGAAGCGGATGGCAGGGGGATTCCGTGCGTCGCACAGCGTTTCACCTCCGCAGAAAGTATGAGCGTAACAGAGCACGCTCGAAACTTTCTGCGACGCAGGTGCTGCGCCGCCTATGGAGCCGAACTTTTTCTTTACGAAAAAATGGGTAGGCGGGCGATCGTCACTGCGGGAAGTACCAGCGAGGCAGGAACCAAAATTCTGCTCCCCATAACCCCCAAAAGATGGGAATCCAAGGGGACGCGTCCCCTTGGCAGGAGGCTCGGAGGGCGGAGCCCTTCGAGGTCCTTCCGCCAACTGCGCACCTCCGATAGCCATTGGTATTATGAGAAAGGAGCTGTTGATTGATGTTGAAGGGAATTCCTTCCATTCTGCCCCCGGAGCTGCTGAAAATCCTGATGGAGATGGGGCACGGGGACGAAATTGTCATTGCCGACGGAAACTTTCCGGGCGCAAGCCATGCCCGGAATCTGGTTCGCTGCGACGGACACGGCGTTCCCCAGGTGCTGGAAGCCGTTCTGCGGCTGTTCCCCCTGGACAGCTATGTGCCCCAGCCCGTCGCGCTGATGCAGGTGGTTCCCGGAGATCCGGTCGTACCGGTGATCTGGGACAAGTATCATGAGATTGTAAGACGCTGGGAGCCTCAGGCGGAAAAAGCCGGCTTTGAAGAGGTGGAACGGAGCCTGTTCTACCAACGCGCCAAAAACGCATACGCCGTTGTCACCACTGGTGAAACCGCCATTTACGCCAATATCCTCCTGCGCAAGGGGATCATTACCGGGGAGAATGCGCTATGACCAAAAAGGAGCGGGCTGCTCAGGCAGTGGCTCTGCTGAAAGCGCGCTACCCCGAGGGCGTCTGCTCCCTGGAGTACGAGCGCCCTTATGAGCTGCTGATTTCCACCCGGCTTTCCGCTCAGTGTACGGACGCCCGGGTTAACATTGTGACGAAGGAGCTTTACCAGAAATATCCTACCCTGGAGAGTTTCGCCCATGCGGAGCTGGAGGAGCTGGAGGCTGTGGTGAAGCCCTGCGGCTTCTACCACACCAAGGCCCGGGACATTATTTCCATGTGCGCCGATATTCTGGAAAAGCACGGCGGCGTGGTGCCGGACACCATTGAGGAGCTGACCAAGCTCTCCGGCGTGGGACGGAAAACCGCCAATCTGGTGGTGGGGGATATCTACGGGAAGCCTGCGATTGTCACCGATACCCACTGCATCCGGATTACCGGACGGCTGGGGCTCACCTCCGGAACCGAGGAGCCGGTCAAGGTGGAGGACGAGCTCCGTCCCCTGCTGGATCCAGCAGAGTCAAACAACTTCTGCCATCGGCTGGTGCTGTTCGGGCGGGATGTCTGCACCGCCCGGAGCCCCAAGTGCGGGGAATGCCCCCTGCGGGAGATCTGCAAATCCGCAGATAAGCCGGACAGCTGGAAGAAAAAGAAGACCTCTCTGAAAGGAAAGAAATAGGGAGCCTCCGCGCGGCTTAGGATTACAGGGCTCAGGCCGCGCCAGCCCCCCTGAACGTCTGCCTTTGTGAGGGAGCAGGGGGCCGGGGTTCACCCGGCCCCCTCTCGCGGATGCCTGCCGAGGCTTTTAACTTCCCGGCGGCACAGGAATCGGAAATAAGGCATAAAGGAGGAGCTCTGGTGATCATTTTGGAAACGGAGCGTCTTTTGCTGCGCACGCTGACCCAGGCGGATTTTGAGAGCCTGGGTAAAATCCTGGGAGATCCGGAGGTCATGTATGCTTATGAGCACGGATTCTCCGAGGAAGAGATACAGGCGTGGCTGGATCGTCAGATCACCCGCTATCGCGAGGACGGGTTTGGACTTTGGGCGGTGATTTTGAAGGAAACCGGAGAGCTGATCGGTCAGTGCGGCCTGACCATGCAGGAGTGGGACGGCCAGCGGGTGCCGGAAATTGGCTATCAGTTCCGGAAGGACTTCTGGCATCAGGGCTTCTGCATCGAAGCGGCCTCTGCGTGCAGGGAATACGCCTTCAGGGAGCTGGGAATCCGGGAGGTGTATTCCATCATCCGGGACACCAATCTGCCTTCCCAGCGGGTTGCTCAGCGGAACGGGATGACGGTCAAAGGACAGATGGTGAAGCACTATTACGGAATGGACATGCCCCATCTGCTCTACTCCGTTCAGGCAGAAGAACCCGTCGTTTAGGCTCTCTGCGTGCGCCGAAAGGCCAGACCTCGAGGGCTCTGCCCAAGGGTCAAAGCCGCAGGCTTTGACCCTGCGAGCCTCCTGCCAAGGGGATTAAATCCCCTTGGAACCCGTAATTTTTGAAGGGCTTTTTTAAGGGCGGAAAAAGGGGTGGGGTCAAGTCTGTACAGACTTCCCAATCTCTGCCACGCAGACAGTCTGATTCCCGCAGTACGCTTTTTTCGTAAAGAAAAAAGCTCCCGCCTGCGTGCGGGATACTCCCTGCGCCGCAGAGAGTATGAGCGGGGGGATTCCGAGCATCGCACCAGGCCCCTTCCCCGCAGAAAGTATGAGCGCAGCAGAACACGCTTGGGACTTTCTGCGTCGTAGTTTCTGCGCCGCCTGTAGGGCTGAATTTTTTCTTTACGAAAAAATGGGTAGGCGGGCGATCGTCCTTGCGGGAAGTACCAGCGAAGCAGGGAGTAACAAGCCTGTACAGACTTACCCCCCACCCCTCTACGCCCTTAAAAAGATGGGAATCCAAGGGGACGAGTCCCCTTGGCGGAGCTCGAGGCAGCGCCTCGAGGTCTTCCCCTTTGCCCACATACCCCCTTATAAAGGAGAATATATGGAGATTCAAGTTACACCGGCTGTCAGGGGAAGCGTCCGGGTTCCCCCGTCCAAAAGCATGGCTCATCGGGCGATTATCTGCGCTTGTCTTGCGGAGGGAAAAAGCCGCATTGGCCCTCTGCAGCCCTCTCAGGATATTCAGGCAACCCTGCGCTGCATGAGCGCCCTGGGTGCGTCCCTTCGGGACGGAGACTCCGGCTGGATGGAGGTGAAGGGCGCTCCCAGTCTCTCCGAAGCAGGGAACACGCCCCTCCTTCTGGACTGCGGCGAGTCCGGCTCTACCCTCCGTTTCCTGATTCCGCTGGCTCTGCTCACAGGCAGGGAGATTTCCTTTACCGGCCATGGACGGCTGCTGGAACGCCCCCAATCCGTTTATGAGGAGCTGTTTCGGGAGCAGCAGGTGGAATTCCTCCGCTCTCCAAAGGAAATCCGCCTGCGGGGACGGCTCCGGCCTGGCGCCTTCACCGTGCGGGGAGATGTGAGCTCCCAGTTCATCACCGGGCTGCTGTTCGCCCTGCCCCTGCTGGAAGAAGACAGCGAGATCCATATCCTCCCCCCTTTTGAATCCCGCTCCTATGTGGAGCTGACCCTGGAAACACTGGGCGCTTTCGGCATCCGCGCCGGCTTCCAGGATGCCTCCACCCTCCGGGTTCCCGGCCGTCAGCATTACCGGCCCGGAGAATTCCAGGTGGAGGGCGACTATTCCCAGGCTGCCTTTTTTGCAGTGCTGGGGGCGCTCTCCGGACAAATGGACTGCCTGGGCCTGCGGCGGGAAACCCGTCAGGGGGACGCGGTCGTTTTGGAGCATCTCCGCCGCTTCGGCGCCAAGGTGATTCCCCTGGAGGAGGGCTGGCGGATCTCCCAGGGGAGCGGTCTGTCCGCGCATCCCATCGATCTTGCGGACTGCCCGGATCTGGGCCCGATTCTGATGGTGCTTGCGGCTTACGCCAAGGGGACCACGGTCTTTTCCCACACAGGCAGGCTCCGGCTCAAGGAATCCGATCGAGGGGCCGCCATGGCCCAGGAGCTGAAAAAATTGGGCGTATCCGTTCAGACAGGAACGGATACCATCACCGTCCGGGGGGAACGCCTCTTCCCTATCCCGGAGGGCGTTCTCCTGAACGCGCACAACGACCACCGGATCGCCATGAGTCTTGCGGTCTTCGCCGCCTGCGGGCAGGCCTCCGTCACCATTCAGGGGGCGGAATCCGTGGCCAAATCCTACCCCCGGTTCTGGCAGGATCTCCGGGCGGCAGGGGTGCGGCTGAAAGGCATGGAGTCTGCCCGTCCCGGCTTCGGCCCAGGGCCGGAGCTGCTGATTGTGGGGCTGGGACTCATCGGGGGCGGCTATGCCCGCGCACTGACCAAGCGGGGCCTGCGGGTGACTGCCATCGATGTAAATCCGGCGGCGGTGGAGTATGCCCTGACTCAGGGGATCATTGCCGATGGAACAGCGGATCCCGCCCGGGAGGAGGAGCTGATCCGAAGGGCGGATATCCTGGTGCTCTCCCTCTACCCCACCCAGATGGCAGAATGGGTGCTGTCCCGGCAGAGCTGGTTCCGGCCCGGCCTGCGGATCACGGATGTGAGCGGCGTAAAGCGGGCGGTGGTTTACCGGCTTCAGGAGGGGCTCCGGCCGGATGTGGAGTTTATCGCCTCCCATCCCATGGCGGGACGGGAGCTGAGCGGCGTGGAAAACAGCGACGATCGGATTTTCTCCGGCGCAAACTTTATCGTTACCCCCACTGAGCGAAACACGCCGGAGGCTGTCCGGTGGGCCGAAGAGCTGGGCCGTCTGCTGGGGTTCGGGCGGATCTCCGTCCTTTCCCCGGAGGAGCATGATCAGATGATCGGCTACCTCTCTCAGCTGACCCATGCCATTGCGGTGAGCCTGATGAACGCCAACGACAGCCCTCATCTGGTGGAGTACACCGGGGATTCCTTCCGGGATTTGACCCGGATTGCCCGGATCAACGGGCCTCTCTGGAGCGAGCTGTTCGCTTTGAACAAAGACATCCTGATCCCGGAAATTGACAGCTTTATTGCCGCCCTGGAGGATCTGAAGGAAAAGCTGGACGCCGGAGAGATGGATGCGCTTCAGCAGCTTTTTGCCCAGTCCACCGCCCGCCGGAAGCTGTTTGATCGTTAACGGAGGCTGGCGATGAAAGGATTTGAGCGGGAAAATCAGCTGCTGTCCCTTTGTGGATTATAGTCACCACAGGTGAAAAGCGGTAGAAAGGGCATCGTCAAAGGAAGGTGCAGAGGGAAGGATTTTTCTCAAGAAACGCTTCAGCCAAGCCCAGAACAATTCAATGGGATTGAGTTCCGGAGAGTAGGGAGGGAGA
>JAAVZY010000151.1 GCA_022791945.1 Oscillospiraceae bacterium
CAGGGTAACAGCATTTACAATTCTACGAAGAAGTGATAAAATAGGCATATGAGAATAGAAAAACTGGTAAAAAGGCTAAACGGAGTGACAGATCCAAGAAGGCAATGGGGAAATAAGCGGCACAAGCTGGAAGATATCCTGGTAATGGGTTTGTGCACCATAGTTTGTGGAGGAGAGGACTTCACGGACATGGAGAATTTTGGGAAGGAACGGGAAGAGTGGCTGAGGGGATTTCTGGAGCTTCCCAACGGAATTCCGGATTCGGACACCTTCCGAAGAATGTTTGAGCGGATTGAGCCGAAAGAACTGTCCAACTGCCTCCGGGACTGGCTGGAATGCTCCCGCGAGGAGAGGGAACTGGTCAGCATCGATGGCAAAACCATCCGCGGCAGCAAAGGCAAGGGACAGAAAGCTTATCATGTAATCAGCGCCTTTGTGGCAGAGAATCACATCACCTTAGGAGAACTGAAAACAGAAGAAAAGTCCAACGAAATCACAGCGGTTCCGGAACTGCTGGACTTGTTGGACATAGAAAACTGCATTCTGACTGCGGACGCCATGAGCTGTCAGAAAACGATTGCAGCGAAAATAGTAGAAAAGCACGCTGATTATGTGCTGAGCGTGAAAGAGAACCAGCCAGGCCTGTTTGGAGATATCAGGGATTATTTTGCAGCGTTTTCTGAGAAGTGTCCCCACAACAGAACCGTTGAAAAGGGGCACGGACGTATGGAACAGCGAGAATACTTTCTGGAAACCGACCTTGACTGGCTTGAGCAGAAAAACGACTGGCGCGGGCTGAAAGGAATCGGAGCGGTGAGTACCTATGTAGAGGAGCGGGGAGAAGTCCGCAGGGACACACGTTATTACATCACATCGCTTACGGACATCGACGAGTTTTCAAAGGCAGTCAGAGGACATTGGGGGATTGAGAACAATCTGCACTGGTGCCTGGATGTTGTGTTTCGGGAGGATGCGTCCCGCGCCCGCAAGGACAACTCGCCTTTAAACCTCAACATTCTGCGCAAGACGGCTCTCCCGCTTCTTAAAAACGCTGACTTTGGCCGCATGGGCCTGAAAAAGAAGATGTTTCGGGCTGCTCTCTCCACATGCTCTCTTGCTGCTGTCCTCTTTGGTAATTTTAGGTAAAAGTAAATGCTGTTACCCTG
>JAAVZY010000020.1 GCA_022791945.1 Oscillospiraceae bacterium
AAGGGATGAGCTTGACGCACTCCGGGCAAAGCGCAAGGCGGCGGAGACAGAGGAATAGACAGCAAAAAGCCCTTACCGACGTTGCCATCGGTAAGGGCTTTCTAATATGGATTTTGTCACCCACAAGCCGCAAAGGAACACGTTTCACCTGCAATCCACCGGGGATACAGAATGATACGGCCTATGGGGAGCGTTATCAAATCGTTATCAAAAGAGGAGCGCAAAACCGGGGAAGCGTTGCGCCGCAACGGGTCTGGGACTTCAAAATCTCATTCCCACTCGATCGTAGCCGGAGGCTTGGTAGTCACATCGTAGACAACGCGGTTCACATGCTTAACCTCGTTGACGATCCGGCTGGAGGCACGCTCCAGTACCTCATAAGGGATTCGGGCAAAATCCGCAGTCATGAAGTCGGTGGTTGTCACGCCCCGGAGAGCTACGGTATAATCGTATGTGCGCTCATCCCCCATCACACCTACGCTCCGCAGAGAGGTAAGCACTGCAAAATACTGGTGAATGCTCCCGTCCAAACCAGCCCGGGCAATCTCCTCCCGGAAGATAGCATCCGCCTCCTGTACCAAAGCCACTTTTTCCGGAGTGACCTCTCCCAGCACCCGGATTGCCAGACCAGGACCCGGGAAGGGCTGGCGGCTGACCAGTACCTCGGACAGCTTCAGCTCCCGGCCTAAAGCGCGCACCTCATCCTTGAACAGTAGCCGCAAAGGCTCTACAATCTCCTTGAAATCCACATGATCCGGCAGACCGCCCACATTGTGATGACTCTTGATCACCGCTGCGTCACCCAGGCCGGATTCCACCACATCCGGATAAATGGTTCCCTGGGCCAGGAAGTCCACCTGTCCCAGCTTTTTCGCTTCTGCCTCGAACACCCGGATAAACTCCTCGCCGATGATCTTCCGCTTCCGCTCAGGCTCCTCCACCCCGGCCAGCCGGGAGAGGAACCGCTCCCCTGCGTTAACCCGCACAAAGGAGATATCCCACTGGGCAAAAGCAGCTTCCACCTCGTCTCCCTCGTTTTTGCGCATCAGGCCGGTATCCACAAAAATGCAGGTGAGCTGGCTGCCCACAGCCTTTGCCAGCAGAGCCGCGCAGACAGAGGAATCCACTCCGCCGGACAGCGCCAGCAGCACCCGGCCGTTTCCGATTTTTTCCCGAAGTTCCTGAACGGCCGCTTCCGCATACCGCCGCATAGTCCAGTCTCCGGTACAGCCGCAGACAGTGTAGAGGAAGTTTTGGAGCATCTGCGTGCCGTTCTCTGTATGGAGCACCTCTGGGTGGAACTGCACGCCATAGAGCTTCCGCTCCAGGCGCTGCATGGCGGCGGAAGGACAGTCCATGGTGTAAGCAGTCACCTGAAAGCCCTCTGGCAGACGCTCAATATAATCTGTATGACTCATCCAGGTGATGCCCTGGCGGGGCAGATCCCGGAACAGAGGGCAGTCCTGCTCAAATATGGTTTCGGTTTTTCCATATTCCCGGGTTTCGGGAGTGGTTACCTGACCACCCAGCTGATAAGCCATCAGCTGAGCCCCATAGCAGATCCCCAGCACCGGAATACCCAGACTGAAAATCTCCGGATCTGTCTGAGGCGCACCTTCTCCATAAACGCTGTTGGGTCCGCCGGTGAAAATAATGCCGCTGGGGGCCAGCTTCCGAATCTCTCCCGGCGTGATTTTGTTATAAGGGCGGATCTCGCAGTAGACACTGCATTCCCGCACCCGGCGGGCAATCAGCTGGTTGTACTGCCCTCCAAAATCCAACACCAGGATCCATTCTTTATTTGCCGTCATAGTATGACTCCTTCCCTACCAGCCCGGGATCGCCAGGCGGTATTTCCTTGTTTTCATTTTGCCATGGACAGGCGCAGAATGCAAGTGGGAGCTCCTACAAAGCAAGCCCGGGGAATTCCCGTTTTTTTGTAGTATTCCCCCGATCTGCCGCCTCAGAAAGGCTGCAAGGGTTCTGCCCTCCTCCTTCTATGATCCCCGGAGTTCCATACCCTTTTCTGCCGCCTTCTGGAGCCGTCCAGCCAAAATTTCTCATCTCCACTTGACAAACAATGTTAGCTGTGTTAAACTTCAAATCGAGCCAAAAGTTAACGAACAGTAACACAAGCCTTATGTGGCATGATGGAAGCAGCAGAAGAAAGGAGATGCTTGAAATATGCCGCTGACAATGATGAAAGCGGGCGAGCAGGTCACAGTGAGGGAAATACGCGGAAAGGATGAGGTTCGGCGCTTTCTGGGGAATCTTGGCATTACTGCCGGGGGCTTGATATCGGTGGTGTCCCGGCTGGACGGAAATCTGATCATCCGTGTGAAGGACGCCCGGATCGCCTTGAGCAGCGCTATGGCCAGCAGAATCATGGTCTGAAAGGAGAATGACAGTGAAAACCTTGAGAGAAGCCGCCTGCGGTGAGCGTGTCACGGTGATTCGTCTGGAGGGAGAAGGCGCTCTCCGGCGGCGAATCATGGATATGGGCCTGACGAAGGGCGCTGTCGTCTATGTTCGGAAGGTCGCCCCCCTGGGCGATCCGGTGGAGATAACCATCCGGGGCTATGAGCTTTCTATCCGCAGAGAAGACGCAGAGCGCGTCCTTGTAGATTGAGCCTATTCAGGATCTCTGCATACGGCGAAGGGCAAGGCCGCGAGACTCTGTCTCGCGCTCTGCCAAAGGGACTCGTCCCTTTGGAATCCCATCTTTTTAAGGGCTTTTTAAGGGCGGAAAAAGGGTGGGGTTGAGTCTGTACAGACTTCCCCCTCCCTGCCACGCAAATAGTCTGATTCCCGCAGTACGCTTTTTTCGTAAAGAAAAAAGCTCCCTCCTGCGTGCGGGGTACTTCCTGCGCCGCCTATGGAACTGAATTTTTTCTTTACGAAAAAATGGGTAGGCGGGCGATCGTCCCTGCGGGGAGTACCAGCGAGGTAGGGGGGGCAGGCGCAAGCGCCCGTCCCCACCCCCAAAAGATGGGAATCCAAGGGGACGCGTCCCCTTGGCAGAGGCTCGGAGGCGGAGCCTTCGAGGTCCTGAGTTGTATACTTACATTTGGAAAGGAAGGATTCTATGGCGATCACGCTTGCGCTGGCAGGCAATCCCAACTGCGGAAAAACCACCATGTTCAACAGCCTGACCGGCTCCAGCCAATATGTGGGCAACTGGCCCGGCGTAACCGTTGAAAAGAAGGAGGGCAGGCTCAAGGGCGGCGATGATGTAATCGTCACCGATCTGCCCGGCGTCTACAGCCTCTCCCCCTATACCCCGGAGGAAATTGTCACACGGGATTACATTCTAAATGGGCATCCGGATGTGATCCTTAATCTGGTGGACGGTTCCTGCATAGAACGGAATCTCTACCTGACCACTCAGCTGACGGAAATGGGACTTCCGGTTGTGATTGCCCTGAATATGATGGATCTGGTTCGAAAAAACGGAGATCGGATCGACACGGAAAAGCTCTCCGCGCTCCTGGGCTGCCCGGTGACGGAAACTGCCGCAGTCAAGGGAGAGGGCTCCCTGGAGGCAGCACAGAAAGCTGTGCGGGCAGCAGGACAGCCCGCACAGCCCCAGTGCCTCTTTGACAAACGGGTGGAGGAGGCTCTCGCCCAAATACAGGCGCTGCTTCAGGAACAGCTCCCGCAGCAGTCCCTCCGCTGGTATGCGGTGAAGCTCTTCGAACGGGATCCCATGGTATTGGAGCAGCTGCATCTCCCTGCGGAGACTGCCCTCCGGATCGAGGAGCTGACTGCCGCCTGTGAGAAGGAGCTGGACGACGACAGCGAAAGCCTCATCATCAACGGACGCTACAGCTATATTGCGGAGGTGGTCCGAAGCTGCGTACATAAAAGGGAACGATTAGAGACTCTTTCGGATCGAATTGACCGGATTGTCACCAACCGGTGGCTGGCCCTGCCCATCTTCGCGGCAGTGATGATATTCGTTTACTGGATTACAGTGAGCACGCTGGGCACGATTGTCACAGACTTTACCAATGATGTGCTTTTCGGAGAGTGGATCCAGCCGGGGGCGGCAGCGCTGCTGGAGAAGATCGGAACCTCCGATTGGATGATCTCCCTGACAGTGGACGGAATCATCGGCGGGCTGGCGGCTCCCATCGGCTTTGTGCCGCAGATGGCAATGCTGTTCCTGTTTCTCTCTGTTCTGGAGGATGCGGGTTATATGGCGCGGGTGGCTTTTATTATGGATCGGATCTTCCGCCGCTTCGGGCTTTCCGGGAAGAGCTTTATTCCCCTGATGATTTCCTCCGGCTGCGGCGTTCCCGGCATTATGGCCGCCCGTACCATCGAAAATGAAAACGATCGGCGGCTTACCATGATGACCACTACCTTCATCCCATGCGGCGCAAAGCTGCCTGTCATCGCGCTGATTGCCGGAGCCATGCTGGGCGGGGCCTGGTGGGCAGCTCCCCTGGTATACTTTATCGGCATTGGAGCGGTCGTGGTTTCCGGGATTCTCCTAAAGAAAACAAAAGGCTTTTCCGGAGAGCCGGCGCCCTTTGTAATGGAGCTTCCTCAGTATCACCTTCCCAGCGCAAGGAACGTGCTTCTTCATGTGTGGGAGCGGGTCTGGAGCTTTCTGAAAAAGGCGGGAACCGTTCTGTTCCTCTGCTGTGGGGTCATGTGGTTTCTTGGATCCTTTGGGACCTATGAACATGGCTTCGGTTATATTGCCGAAGCAGAAAACGCCCGAAGCCTGCTGGAATATATCGGCAGCGTGATTGCCCCGGTTTTTGCTCCGCTGGGCTTTGGCAACTGGCAGTCCGTGTCCGCCTCTCTTTCAGGGTTCGCGGCTAAGGAGGGCATCGTCACCACAATGGGGGTGATCGCTGGTCTGGGCGAAGAGGATGCCGCCCTTGGGACAGCAGTGCTGGACACCTTTTTCGGCGGGAGCGCCCTGGCTGCTTTCTCCTTCCTGCTGTTCAATCTGCTGGATTCGCCCTGTTTGGCGGCTATCAGCACCCTCGCAAAGGAGATGAACAATCGGAGATGGACCTGGTTCGCCATCCTGTATCAAAACGTGTTTGCCTATGGGATATGCCTGATGGTTTACCAGTTCGGCAGACTGTTCACTGGGGGAGGCTTCGGCGTGGGCACGGCTGCAGCAGTGCTGGTGCTGGCAGGATTTCTGTACCTGCTGTTCCGTCCCGCATCCCGCAGAAAAAGCGCAGCCGGTGTACAGCCGGTAAGCGCATGACAAACGAAAGGAGTGGTTTGCTGTGGCAACCTGGATGATAGGAATTATTTTGGCGGTGTTATTTGCGGTGGGACTCCGGTCGGTCATCCGCGGGTTCCGCACCGGAAAATGTGCGGGCTGTCCGGGGTGCAGCGGAAGCTGTCCTCATTGTCAGTCCGCAGCCCGAAGATAGCAAATGCTGTCCTCGAGCACCTGCCGAGGGGAGCTGGTTTCCTTTGGGATTCCTGTCTTTTTTGGGGGGTATGGGGGGCGGAATTTCGGTTTCTGCCTCACTGGTACTTCCCGCAGAAACGATCGCCCGCCTTCCCACTTTTCGCCTTGAGTGTACAAAGTAAGTGCAGCAGGATAAAAATGGCTCATAGCTCTGGTATCCCTTTTTTCACACAAACCACAGCCGGCGGATGGCTGAAATGCCATCCGCCGGCTGACGTAGGTTCAATCAGATTTTCTTCATCGCCAGCGCGTAGATAAACCAGCTGCCATGGGGGATCCACTGCTCCGCCCAGCGCCAGTTGTCCTTGATCTCCTCTGTCGGCGCGGAGATGAAGTCGATTCCGTGCTCGTCATGAAGGCCGCCGGTGATGCCGTTGACAATGCCGCCGGGGCAGTGAATGAAATCCTTCCGGCACTCGAAAAAGTAGGCGTTGTTATTTCGGCCCGCGCCCTCGACCATGCAGGCGTCGTAGGGATTCAGCCCCAGCACCCAGTTGATCTGATCATCCGCGAACTTCCGCAGCTCTGCCTGGAAGGCCTCGTCCTTGGTATGCCAGGCCAGATACCGTGCGGCAGTCGCCAGGGAGGCCAGGCGGGCGTTCTCGCCCTGCCACCAGGGTGCGGTTTCCACGTCGTGAGGATAGAAGAATTGGTTCTCGATGGTGCCGTTCCCATGCTGGATCAGCTGGCGGGCGTAGCCAAAGGGATTACTCACCTCGTTGGTCACGGAGAGCTGGTGCCGCATGAGCTTCTCCGCCAGCTCCAGCGCCTGATCCCGGAGCCCGCCCTCCTGGGCCGCCCGGTAGAAGTTCAGCAGATTCACCACAGGCATTCCCGCGTCTGCCGCGTGGAAGAAGGGCCGCTTGGTGCCGTCCACGCTCAGATAGCCCATGGTGTCGTCCAGGGGCACATACTTGCCCAGCATCTTTTGGACAAAGCCCTCCGCCTTCCGGAGGTAGTCGTACTCACCGGTGGTCTTGTACAGCTCCACTGCGGCGTCCAGGGCGCAGTAGTCGTCCAGCAGGTTGCAGTTCCCATCGTTGGTGTACTCCTTGTTATGCTCCAGGAGGTAGTTGAAGGAGGCAATGGCAGCGTTCAGGTATTCCTCCTTGCTGAAGTCGCTGGGATAGGTGTGCCGGGCCGCAGCCGCCAGCGCGGCAATGGCGTAGCCGCCGCCGGAGCGGAGGGACACCTCGTAGCTCCGATCCACGATCTCCTCCATCTCTCCGTAAGCGCCGCCGCCCTTCCGGGAGGTGGGATTCCAGAATTCATAGCCGATGGAACGGGTGGTATTCACCGGCAGGAAGGCCTCCGCCCGGTCCTTGGTGCGGAAAAAGGTGCCGGAAGGAGCCCGCATCCGCATGAGGAAATCGGCGCCGTACATACCTTCATCCAGCATCCGCCGCTTCAGAAGGGTGTAGTAGGGATAGCCGGATTCCTCAAGAAGATCGTTCACCTGGAAGAACACGTAGGCAGAGAAAGAGGCCTGCTGGGGATTGAAGTAGGTGGTATGGGACAGGTGGGAGAGATGGATGCCGGTATCGCCGGTGGCGTCGTACCAGCCGCCCCGCACGTCCAGACGTCCCTGACGGAGGTCGAACACGCCGGGCTTGCTTCCCCGGAAGGGAAGGTTCCGCTCAGCGGCCTCGAATTCGCCGGTGGGGCGCTGGGCCTTGAAGTAGTAGCCCACAGCGGAGATCATGCGGAGCTCCAGCAGGTTTTCCCCAATGTCAAAGGGGAAGGAGCGAAAGGTTTCGCCGTTTCCGGAAATCTGGATGTAGTACTTGCCGGGCTCCCGCACCTGGTCAAAGCGGAGGGTGTAGTAGTAGCCGGTTTCCCAGCGGTCTACGGTTCCCTGCTCCACAGCGGATCCGGAGCAGACAGCCGCGCCGTCGGACACCCGGATTACCTGGAACTCCCCCAGGGTCATGGGGCCCTCCGCCTGGAGCACCGCTGATTTGGTGTCCCCGCAGTCGTAGCCAATCTGGTTGGTCAGAATCTGTGTCATTAATATATCCTCCTTATGAAAAGTGATGGAAAGACGAAGGGGAAAGACCTCGAGGCTCTGCCTCGAGTCTCCGCAGTGCGTTGTTTCACAACGCACTTAGGAATTCGGCTTCGCCGAATTCTGAGATGCGCCGCTGGCGGCGCATCGGGAAGGGATTCCCCTTGGATTCCCATTATTGAAGGGCTTTTTAAGGGCGAAAAGGGGTGGCGGTCAAGTCTGTACAGACTTCCCCCTCCACGCAGACAGTCTGATATTGGCAGGAGGCTCGCAGGGTCAAAGCCGCAGGCTTTGACCCTTGGGCAGCGCCCTCAAGGTCTTACGCAGAAACCCGCAACAGGCGCTCCGGAGCTGTGCGGATTATCTCATCAAGCTGGCGGCGGCTTCGTCCAGGAGCACTGTCAGCTCCGGGTGAAGCTGAAGCGCCGAGGCCGGAACCTGTTCCGTAACAGGCCCGCAGAGGGCATCCCGGATGGCTTGGGCTTTGTCCGCGCCCCTGGCGCAGAGCAGCTGCCGCCTGCCCTGCATCACCAGACGGATTCCCATGGTGATACCGCCTCGGGGTACATTGTCCAGACCGCCCCAGAAATCCCGCTTGTCGGAAAGAGTCTGCTCGGAAAGAGAGACGGTCAGCATATCCTGTCCCCAAGGGGTGCCGGGCTCGTTCATGCCAATGTGGCCGTTGGTGCCCAAGCCGAGAATCTGAAGATCAATTCCTCCCGCCTGACGGATCCGCTCTGGATAGGCAGAGAGGGTTTCCTCTGCCCGATCCGGATCCGGACAGGGAATGTGGGCGTTCTCCGGCTTCATCCCAGTAGGGATAACCAGCTGATCAAAGGTGCGCCAGGAGCAGCTGCGGGGATTTTCCGGGGAGAGCCCCAGATACTCGTCCAGATTGAAGGTGCGCACCTTTTCCCAGCTGAGGGAACGGGCTTTGGACTGGAGCGCCAGCTCCCGATGAAGGCCCACAGTGGTATTGCCGGTGGCGATTCCCAGCACCAGCTCCGGATTCCGCTGTAGCTGGTTCAGCACAGCCTCCGCCGCTGCGGCGTAGAATTCCTGCTCGGATTGTACAATTAATAGTTTCATAGGATCCACCCCTTGGTCAATTTCAATTTGTTTATCTGATTATATCATGTCCATTCCTTATTTACCACAAAAATATTGGACATGGCAGCCGCCTGCACACAGGAACATGAAATGACGCAAGAACGGGTGCCAGCTCAAATCAATGCCATGGTATCTGACACGGGAAAAGGGGTGGGCTCTGTACGAGCCCACCCCTTTTCCCGTCCCAATCAGCGGGACTGTAATCCCAAGCTCCTGCTCTTTCCGACGTGCAGGAGACTCCCGTCAGGACTTCTTCTCCATATTCTGTGCGCAGGCCTGGAGCTCCTTGAGTGTACCGAAGCTCATGCCGCACTCCTGAAGGGTAGTCTGCACGTAAGAAGGCAGTGTGTCAAAATACTGACGCATCTCCAGGTTTTCCTCGGAAGTGCCTCCGCAGAAAATTCCGCCGTCCATCTCCATCATCCTTTCTATATTTTGCTGCTCTCAGTATGGACGGACCGCACGCAGAATATTCTCCTGCTCAGGAGTTTTTATCCACCTGATGGAAGGTCTTCAGATTCCCGCTCTTGGCGCTCCGCTCCCGGAGCACTTCCTCCACGGCCTCCAAGGGAAGATTCTGCTCCTGCATAAGCACCAGCACATGATAAACCAAATCCCCGATTTCCATGGCAAGCTCCCTGGGATCTCCGTTCTTGGCTGCGATCAGCATTTCCGCGCATTCTTCGCCGCATTTCTTCAGGATTTTATCCAGCCCCTTCTCGAACAGGTAGCAGGTATAGGAGCCTTCCTCGAAATGCTCCTTCCGCTGGCGGATTACCTCATCCAGCTCCCGCAGAACATGTTCACTCACGACAGATCATCTTCCTTCCCATTTTGGTGCGGCTCTATTCCCGGCGGAAGCAGGGGCTTGAAAAAGCAGGAGCGATTCCCCGTATGGCAGGCGGGGCCGGTCTGCTCCACCTGGATCAGCAGGGTATCGTCGTCGCAGTCCCCATAGATGGAAACCACCCGCTGAACGTGACCGCTGGTAGCCCCTTTGTTCCAAAGCGCCTGCCGGGAGCGGGAATAAAACCAGGTGTAGCCGGTTTCCAGGGTTTTGGCCAGGCTCTCCCGGTTCATATAGGCCAGCATCAAAACCTCCCCATCGGCGGCGTCGATAACAATGGCAGGGATGAGCGGTCCCTTCCTGAAATAAATGTCCAAATCCACAGGCGCACCTCCTATCCTCTCCGGACGGGGATTCCCCGCCGGGCCAGCAGATCCTTGACCTCTCCCACTGTCAGCTCCCGGTAGTGGAACAGGGAGGCGGCCAGGGCCGCGTCTGCCCTGGATTCCTCGAATACCTGGGCGAAATGCTCCAGGCATCCGCACCCGCCGGAAGCAATGACCGGCACCTCCGACACACCGCAGACCGCGTTCAGCAGGGGAATGTCGAATCCGTTCTTCGTACCGTCGGCGTCCATGCTGGTGAGCAGAATCTCTCCTGCTCCCAGCTCCTGCACCTGCCGTGCCCACTGGACAGCGTCCAGGCCGGTATCAATCCGGCCGCCGTTGACCACCACATGGTAGCTCCCGTCCTCCGTCAGGCGGGCGTCAATGGCGGCAACCACGCACTGACTGCCGAACTTTACCGCAGCGTCCCGGATCAGCTGGGGATTCCGTACAGCGGCGGAGTTGACGGAAACCTTGTCCGCTCCTGCCCGGAGCAGCTTCTTAAAGTCCTCAATGGAGCGGATTCCTCCCCCTACCGTCAGGGGGACAAACACCTGCCGGGCAGTTTCCCGCACTACATCCACAATGGTGTCCCGCTGCTCGTGGGTAGCGGTGATGTCCAGAAAGACAATCTCGTCCGCCCCTTGCTGATTGTATGCCTTGGCGCATTCCACCGGATCCCCTACATCCTGGAGCGCCACAAAGTTTACGCCCTTGACCACCCGCCCGTTCTTTACGTCCAGGCAGGGGATGATCCGTTTTGACAGCATCGGCAGATCATTCCTTTCGTTAGCTTCAGCCGGGGAAGAAGACCTCGAGGGCTCTGCCCTCGAGCACTCGCCAAGGGGACGCGTCCACGATGCGTCGTTTCACGACGCACCGCAGAGACGCGAGACAGCGTCTCGCGGCCTTCCCCTTCCGAACACGCAGAGAGCCAAAACAGTCCCTAAGACTGATTTTTTTCTGGCTTGGGGGCGGGGGTGTTCTTGGGGGGACGGCTCCCGCCCTGAGGGGGCTTTCCGCCAGGACGGCCTCCGCCGTTTCGGCGGGGCGGGCGGGGCTTACCCTTTCCGGCCAGGCGATTTTCGCTCTCGGGACGGGGAGGATTCTTCTTGCCCGGAGCGCCGGAACGGTTCTCCTCTTTCCTGGGAGGCGCGGCCTTGGCTTCTCCTTCCGGACGAAGCGGTTTCCCGCTCCCACTATTCCCGCCGGGCTTGCCGGGGCGCCCTCCCTTGGGAGGCCTGCTCTCCTTGGGCCTGCCGGCGTTTCCGCTGGGACGGGAGCCGCCTCGGGCCGGACGGCTCCCCGAAAGGAGGGGATTGTCCAGCTCCGGCACCTCCTCCGTGGGCTCCACCGGGACGGAGGACGCGCCTACCTCCAGGGCCTCCCGCAGATCCAGAGTCTGCCGGTAGAGGGATTTCCCGCAGATGGCGCCGTAAAGCCGCAGGTCAGCCAGCGCCCGGATGTCCCCGATGCCGCTGATCCCCCCGGAGGCAATGACGTTCACCCCGGTACCGTCCCGGAGGGTACTGAGATCCGCCAGGTTCGGCCCCGTCAGGGTTCCGTCCCGGGAGATGTCGGTATAAATCAGATGCCGCACGCCGATGTGGGCCATCTCCCGGCCCAGAATCAGAAAGTTCACCTTCCCGGAGCCCTGCCACCCGTCAATTTTTACCATGCCGTTTTCCGCGTCAATGCCAACGGCAATCCGATCGCCGAATTCCCGCACCATCTCCGCTACCAGCTTGGGATTGCGCACGGCAATGGAGCCCAGGATGATCCGTTCGATGCCGTTCTCCAGATAGTAGGCGGCGGTTTTCATGTCCCGGATGCCGCCGCCCAGCTGGATTTTCAGCTCGGTTTTCCTGGCTACGGTGACAAACACATCCCGGTTCTGCATCTGTCCGTTTTTGGCTCCGTCCAGATCCACCATGTGGAGCCATTCCGCGCCGGCCTCCTGGAATGCCAGAGCCGTGGCGACAGGATCCTCCGCCACCCGCTCGGCAGTGGAAAAATCCCCCTTGGTCAGGCGGACGCACTCGCCCTCCTGAATGTCAATCGCGGGAAAAATGATCATAGCTTAACCCCTTCCTTGCCGGACTGCTCCAGCAGCCCGCAGAAATTGCGCAGGATACGCAGCCCGGTGTCGCCGCTTTTTTCCGGGTGGAACTGTGCGCCGAATATCTGCCCCCGCTGTACCAGAGCGGGAACCCGGGCGCCGTAATCGCAGAAGGCCGCCACGTACGCGGGGGCGGTTTCCGCCATGTAGGAATGTACAAAGTAGACCCAGGAGCCCTCGTCCAGGCCCTCCAGCAGGGGAGAAGGCACGCCCCATTCCAGCTGATTGTAGCCCATGTGGGGAATCTTCAGGGAGGTTGGGATCCGGACGACCCTGCCGGGAATCAGCCCCAGACCGGGAGTCTCCCCAAATTCCAGCCCTGCGTCAAAGAGGAGCTGCATCCCCAGGCAGACCCCCAGGAAAGGCTTTTTTCCTGCCTGCTCCCGGATGACTGAGGGGAGCCCGGCGTCTTCCAGCATCCGCATGGCGTCGGGAAAGGCTCCCACGCCCGGAAGAATCAGCCCGTCCGCCTGCTCCAGCACAGCCGGGTCCCTGGTAAACACGCTCTCCTGCCCCAGAAAATCCAGCGCGTTCTTCACGCTGAACAAATTCCCGGCTCCGTAGTCAATAACCGCAATCATCCATGCTCATTCCTTTCTGTGGGAATTTCAAGCGCCTCTGCATGTTCATGAAGGGCAAGGCCGCGAGAGCTCTGCTCAAGGGTCAAGGCCGTAGGCCTTGACCCTGCGCGCCTCTCGCCAAGGGGACGCGTCCCCTTGGATTCCCGTCTTTTTAGGGTTATGGGGGGCAGAATTTCAGTTCCTGCCTCGCTGGGACTCCCTACGTGGATGATCGCCCGCCTGCCCATTTTTTCGTAAAGAAAAAAATTCATCCCCATAGGCGGCGCAACACCTGCGACGCAGAAAGTATCCCTCACGCAGGAGGGAGCTTTTTTCTTTACGAAAAAAGCGTACTGCGGGAATCCGGCTATCTGCGTGGCAGCAATCAAGGAGTCTGTGCAGACTTGACCCACCCCTTTTTGCCGCCCCTAAAAAAGCCCTTCAAAAATTACGGGTTCCAAGGGGATTTAATCCCCTTGGCGGGTGCTCGAGGGCGGAGCCCTCGAGGTCTGTTCTTACAGCACACCCTTTGTAGAGAGGGGAAGCGTACCGCTGGGGAGGGCGGCGGCACGGAAAGCGTGGGCGAAGGCCTTGAAGAGGGCTTCGGCCTTGTGGTGGTCGTTCTCCCCGTACAGGAGGTTCAGGTGCAGGGTGATGCCGGCGTTGAAGGCCAGGGCGCGGAAGAACTCCGGCACCATCTGGGTGTCCATCCCGCCGATCCGCTCCCCGCGGAACTCCCCATGGAATACCAGGCAGGGCCTGCCGCTGATGTCCACGTCCCCGCAGGCCAGCGCCTCATCCATGGGGATCCGGGCGCTCCCGTACCGGGCGATGCCCGCCCGGTCGCCCAGGGCCTCCTCCAGGGCTCTGCCCAGGACAATCCCCACATCCTCTATGGTATGGTGGCAGTCCACCTCCAGATCTCCCCTGCACTCCACCGAGAGCCCCAGCCCTCCGTGAACCGCCAGGGCAGTCAGCATATGATCAAAAAAGCCGATCCCTGTCCTGATGGACACCGGACCCCCGTCCAGAGCCAGCCGGACGGTGATCTCCGTCTCCCTGGTCCTGCGGGACTGTTCCGCCTGACGCATACCGCGCCCCTCCTTTGACTCCGCTATTCCAAAGCGGTCAGTATCTCGTCGAGAGCCTCCAGCACCGCCTGGTTCTCCTCTTTCGTCCCCGCGCAGATCCGCAGATAATCCCCCATGTACCGGATGGCAATGGAACGCTCCAGCAGCGCCTGGAAAATCGCCTTGGCATACCGGGTGCGGATATAGACAAAATTGGTGGAGGTGGGATACACCGTCTGGAGGATCCGATGGGTGGCGTAGAGGTTCATCAGCCCGCCGTAAAGGGCGTCCCGGCTCCGGATGATCTTCTCCGTGCAGTCCACCACATACGCCTGGTCGGAGAGCACCTGATATCCCACGCTCTGGGTCAGCTCGTTCACATTGTAGGGCGATTTCACTGCCCGCAGGGCCTTGGTCAGCCGATCCCCCGCCACGGCGAAGCCCAGCCGGACAGCCGCCAGCCCCACCGCCTTGGAACAGGTTTTCAGCACAATCAGATTGTCGCAGAGATGGGCGCTCCGGAGGATGGACTCGTCCGCGAAATCCATGTAGGCTTCATCCACCACCACCAGACAGTCCGGCACCTGCTCCACCAGCCGGAGCACCTGCCGCCGCTCCATGCAGAGGGAGGTGGGGTTACAAGGGTTGGAGAAGATCAGCCCCCGGCTGCCGGAGCGGTTGATGTACTCCGCCAAGCTGACCGTGTCCACGGTCAGATCCGGGTTCTTGGGGAAAATGGAGGTCTTCACCCCGTAAACGCTTCCGTAAAAGTGGTACATGGAGAAATCCTGCTCCAGGGTGATCAGCTCCTCCTCCGGCTGGAAGAAGGCCCCGGTGATCAGGGAGATCAGCTCGTCGGAGCCGTTCCCGGCAGTGACGTACCGGGCCTGGGTGCCGTAAAACCGCGCAAAGGCCCCGCACAGCTTCTCCGCATAGGGATCCGGGTAGCGGTTGATCTGATTGTTCAGCACGTCCAGAGCGGCCCGCTCCACCAGCTCCCTGGGCAGGGACAGGAAGGACTCGTTGGCGTCCAGACGGATTCGATAGCTTCCGGAAATGGGCTGATAGGGGGAAAGCTCCCTGATTTTGGCGTTCAGCTCGTAGGACATGGGAGATGCTCCTTCCTGATAGCAATCTGAAAAAACAGCAGCAGTTCGATATGCCGCAAACCCCCATATACCAAAGCCTTCTGCGGCGCGCATGGTACGGGGATCCTGAAGGCCCTGACCTCCATCCCTTCCGGGCGGGGAGCCGTCTTACCGTTCCCTGCGAATGGTGATGGAGTTGGCGTGGGCGGTCAGGCCCTCCTTTTCCGCCAGGGTGACGATATCGCCGCTGGCCTCCAGCAGGGCCTCCCGTGTGTAACAGATGAAGCTGGATTTCTTCACGAAATCGTCCACGGACAGGGGGGAGAAAAACCGGGCGGTTCCGCTGGTGGGCAGCACATGGTTGGGGCCGGCGAAATAGTCGCCCAAGGGTTCGGGGGAATACTGGCCCAGGAACACGCTGCCGGCGTTGTCCAGTCTGCCGATATAGGCCGTGGGGTTCTCCAGCATAACCTCCAGATGCTCCGGGGCCAGCCGGTTGGCCAGATCCACCGCCTGATCCGTGCTTTGGCAGAGGAACACGGCCCCATAATTGGCCAGGGATTCCCGGATGATCTCCTTCCGGGAGAGCGTCTCCGACTGGCGCTCCAGCTCCCGGACAGTCTCCTCTGCGATCCGGCGGGAGGTGGTGATCAGGATGGCGGAGGCCAGCCGATCGTGCTCGGCCTGGCTCATGAGATCCGCCGCCAGATAGGCGGGATTGGCGGTGTCGTCCGCCAGAATGAGGATCTCGCTGGGCCCGGCGATCATGTCGATGTCAACCTGACCGAACAGGAGCTTTTTCGCCGTGGCTACGAAGATATTCCCGGGGCCTACAATCTTGTCCACCCGGGGAACCGTCCCGGTGCCGTAGGCCAGAGCGGCCACAGCCTGCGCCCCGCCCAGGAGGAACACCCGATCCACCCCGCAGAGGGCTGCGGCGGCCAGGATGTCCGGATTGGCCCGCCCATCCTTCAGGGGCGGGGTCGCCATGACGATCTCACCCACCCCGGCGATTTTAGCCGGGATGGCGTTCATCAGGACAGAGGAGGGATAGGCGGCGGTCCCGCCGGGAACGTAGATGCCTACCCGGTGCAGCCCCCGGATCCGGGAGCCCAGAAGCACGCCGCTGGGCTGGGGATCGATGAAGGACTGCTGTTTCTGGCGGGTGTGGAAGGCAGTGATATGCTCAATGGCGTTGAGCATGGCGTCGATGAAGGCGGGATCGGCGTTGGTGAGGGCGTCGTTGATCTCCTCCCGGCTCACCTCGGGAGCGGGGGGCAGCTTGCCGTCGAATTGGAGGGTATACCGGCGGACAGCCTCGTCCCCGTTCTCCCGCACATCCCGCAGGATGCCCTCCACCGTCCGGGTAACCTCTTCGTTCACCGCCCCGGCCCGATCCTGGAGCTTTTTCAGGAACGCCGCCTCACTGACACCGTCCACCGTTACCAGTTCAACCATCATCTTCATCCTTTCTGTAAAGGGAAAGACCTCGAAGGCTCCGCCTCCGAGCCTCCGCGGTGCGTCGCTTCACGACGCACCTAGGAATTCGGCGAAGCCGAATTCTGAGATGCGCCGCTGGCGGCGCATCGTGGACGCGTCCCTTTGGAATCCCGTAAATTTTTTTTTGGGTGGGGGCCTTCCTCGCTGGTACTTCCTTCGTGGTCGATCGCCCGCCTACCCATTTTTTCGTAAAGAAAAAATTCAGCCCCACGCGCGGGGTAGAGGGTACGACGCAGAAAGTCCCGAGCGTGTTCTGCTGCGCACATACTTTCTGCGGGGAGGAGCTTAGTGCGACGCTCGGAATCCCCCCGCTCATACTCTCTGCGGCGCAGAAAGTGTCCTGCACGCAGGAGGGAGCTTTTTTCTTTACGAAAAAAGCGTACTGCGGGAATCAGACTCTCTGCGTGACAGAAAGAGGGAAATCTGTACAGACTTGACCCCACCCCTTTCCGCCCTTAAAATAATGGGCATCCAAGGGGGCGCGCCCCCTTGGCAGAGGTTTGGGGACAGCGTCCCCAAGGTCCTGCCCTTACAGACAGCGCTCGATGCGGTCGATGAGGGGTTCGATTTCCTGCTTGCGGAGCTTCAGGCTGACCGGGTTCACAATCAGCCGGGCCGACACCGGGGCAACCTCCTCGATGATCTCCAGCCCGTTCTCCCGGAGGGTGGAGCCTGTCTCCACAATATCCACAATCCCGTCCGCCAGGGAGATCAGCGGCGCCAGCTCCACGCTCCCCTCTATCTTCACAATCCGCACATCCATGCCCTTGCCCCGGAAAAACCGCCGGGCCACTGCCGGATACTTGGTGGCGATGGTCTTTTCCGCATACCCTGCGTAAAAATCCGTCCCTGCCTTCCCGGCCAGGGCGAATCGGCAGCGTCCAAAGCCCAGATCCGCTACCTCAAAGAAGGAGCCCCCGTATTCCAGGATCGTATCCTTCCCCACGATCCCCAGATCGCAGGCTCCATGCTCAATGTACGTAATAACGTCCGCCGCCTTGGCCAGCACGACCTCCAGTCCTGCGCCAGGGACCTCCAGGATCAGCCGCCGGCCCTTATTCTCCAGCTGGGCGCAGTCCAGCCCCATCCGCCGGAACAGCTCCACTGTCCGCTTTTCCAGCCGCCCCTTGGTCAGGGCGATCCGCAGGGGGCGGCTCTCCGGAGCCGCTTCCCCGCCGGAAAGCCGGGCGGCGGCGTCCACGTTGACCCCGAAGCCCACCGCGGCGGCGTCCACCCCGAACTGGGGCAGCAGGTTGTCATACCGCCCGCCGGACAGGGCCTCCTGCCCATAGCCCTCCAGATAGCCCTTGAACACCACGCCGGTATAATAGTCCGCCCGGTTCACCAGGGCCAGATCCACTGTGACCGCCTCGCCCAGTCCCCGCTGGCAGAGCCCCTCATAGAGGGCCCGCAGATGGGCCAGGGATTCCCTGGCCCCGCCGGACGGAAGCAGCCTCTCCGCCTCGGCGAACACCTCCCGCCCCCCGAACAGCCTGGGCAGGCGGCGGAGCACCGCCGCCTCCGGGCAGTCGCCCATCCCGTCCAGCAGATCGCTCAGGGCCGGGTAGTTCTTCCCCTCGATGGTGAGCCGGAGCTCTTCCCGGGCGGCGGCGTCCAGGCCCATGGCGCCCGCCAGGGCATTGAAGACGCCGATATGGCCGATCTCCAGCCTGCATCCCGTCTCCGCCGCCATGGAAAGGATTTCCAGATCCCCCTCCAGGCCAGGACAGCCGATGAGCTCCGCTCCGGCCTGCATCACCTCATGAGGCTTGCCGTTGCCGGAATTGGCAGTGTAAACCGGCTGGTTGTAGTAGAGCCGCAGCGGCAGTCCCCGCCCCTGGAGCCGGGTGGCGCAGAGCCGGGCAATGGGCATGGTGGAATCCGGCCGGAGCACCATCTGCCGCCCCCGAGAATCGGTGAGGCGGTACATGCCCTCCTCTGGCAGGGCGCTATACACGTCCAGGAACTCCAAGCCGGGGGTGATCACCTCGCTGTAGCCCCGGCGCTCGAACAGCGCCCGGAGGGACGCCTCTACCTGCCGCCGGGCGGCAGCTTCCCCGAACAGATAATCCTTGGTCCCCTCGGGGGTAATCCGCTGATTCTTGCGCATGCGCTCTCCTCGCTTTATCATAGTAACGTGATAACAGAATACCACGCAGAAGCAACTCCTGTCAACTTTTTCCCGGAAGGGAGGGGGTAAACCGGCAGAACGCACAGAATCCGCCCGGATTCCGGAAAACAGCTGGGGAATTGCACAGCAATCCTACTCTACAAAGAGGAGCTTGCAGCCATAGCCGGAGGTTTCCAAATCCTCCGGGGGGCCGGTGTGAATGACGGTCAGCAGCATCCGGGTGTCCTGGCCGCCAATCTCCATCCGGAGCCGGAGCCGGGCCCCTACAGGGAAGGCGCGGGGCATCCCCCGGAAGAACAGGCCGCCGGTGCTGATATTGCGCACGGCGACTTCAAGGGGCGGAGAGATCCACCCCTCCTGCCCGCCTGCGGAAGCCCATTCCACCCGGGCGGGAACGTTCACCCGGTTCCGGGGAGCGGCCCGATCCTCTTTGGGACGCCCGTTGGAAAGGAGGATGTCCGTCAGGCCGGAATGCTGGGAGGCGTGAACCTCTCCGTCATACTGATAGACCCGGCCCCGCTTAAAAAGCAGGACCACGGCCTGTCTGCAGTAATCCGGATTCACCAGCCGCCCGTCCACAGTAATGGCCTCTGTCTCAGGATCGAAGGCGCGGACGGTGGCATTGGCGATCCGCAGGCCGGTGCGCTCGTCGGAAATAACAGCTCTTCCGCCGGTAAAGTCCATGGTTAGCGTCTCCTCATTTCGGAAATGTGGGGGTGGGTGCGCTGTCGGAAGACCTCGAGGGCTCTGCCCAAGGGTCAAAGCCGCAGGCTTTGACCCTGCGAGCCTCCTGCCAAGGGGATTAAATCCCCTTGGCACCCGTAATTTTTAAGGGCTTTTAAGGGCGGAAGAGGTTGGGGGTCAAGTCTGTACAGACTCCCGTCCCTCTGCCACGCAGACAGTCTGATTCCCGCAGTACGCTTTTTTCGTAAAGAAAAAAGCTCCCTCCTGCGTGCGTAATACTTCCTACGCCGCCTGATGGGATGAATTTTTTCTTTACGAAAAAATGGGTAGGCGGGCGATCGTCTCTGCGGGAAGTATCAGCGAGGCAGGAAGTAACAAGTCTGTACAGACACCTCTATGCCCTTAAAAAGACGGGAATCCAAGGGGACGCGTCCCCGCTGCGCCGCTAGCGGCGCAGCGCAGAGACGCGAGACAGCGTCTCGCGGCCTTGCCCTTCCTCCCCGCTCAGACTGAAAGCTCGGCGCTCTCTCCAAGGGAGGACTGGTTGTCCCTACGGAGGGGGTCCACGTACGCGGCGAGGAACTCCTCCACCTGCTCCTGGCAGCGGCCGGTAAAGCGGGCGGGATCCAGGATGGCGTTCAGCTCGGCCTCAGTCAGGCCGAAGGCGGGATCCCCGCTGATGCGGCGGAGCAGATCGTTTTCGCCGCCCTGCTCCTTGACGATCCGGGCGGCGGCTATGGAATGCTCCCGGAGCCGCTCGTGAAGCTCCTGACGGTCGCCGCCCTTTTTCACTGCGGCCATCATAATATTCTCCGTGGCCATGAAGGGCAGCTCCCGCTGGACGCGCTGGGCGATTACTTTGGGATAGACCACCAAGCCGCCGCAGATGTTGAGCAGGATATTCAGGATGGAATCCACCGCAAGAAAAGCCTCCGCAACGGCGATCCGCTTATTTGCGCTGTCGTCCAGGGTGCGCTCAAACCACTGGGTTCCTGCCGTAAAGGCAGGGTTCAGACAGTCGATCATCACATAGCGGGACAGGGAGGTGATCCGCTCGCTCCGCATTGGATTGCGCTTGTAGGGCATGGCGCTGGAGCCGATCTGATGGGCCTCAAAGGGCTCCTCCAGCTCCTTGAAGCTCTGCAGCAGCCGGATATCGTTGGAGAATTTGCTGGCGCTCTGGGCCACGCCGCTGAGAACGGAGAGCACCTGATAATCCACCTTCCGGGTGTAGGTCTGCCCGGAAACGGGCATGACCTGTTCAAAGCCCATCTCCCGGGCAACCGCCTCCTCCAGGCGCTTCACCTTGCCGCTGTCCCCCTCGAACAGCTCCATAAAGCTGGCCTGCGTGCCGGTGGTTCCTTTGGAGCCCAGAAGCCGGAGGCTGGCGATCCGGTGCTCCGCTTCCTGGAGATCCAGCAGGAAATCCTGCGCCCAGAGGGTGGCCCGCTTGCCTACGGTGGTCAGCTGGGCGGGCTGGAGATGGGTGTAGGCCAGACAGGGCAGGGACTTGTACGCCTCCGCGAACCGGCCCAGCTGATCGATGACGTTGATCAGCTTCCGGCGGATGGAGCCGAGGGCCTCCCGCATAATGATGATGTCTGTATTATCCCCAACATAGCAGGAGGTAGCCCCCAGATGGATTATTCCCTTTGCCTTGGGGCACTGCACCCCGTAGGCGTATACGTGGGCCATTACGTCATGGCGGACCTGCTTCTCCCGTTCCTCTGCCACAGGATAGTTGATGTCGTCCAAATGCTGCTCCAGCTCCTGAATCTGTTCGCTGGTGATGGGAAGTCCCAGATCCATTTCCGCTTTGGCCAGGGCCAGCCAGAGCCGCCGCCAGGTGCGGAACTTCTTGTCCGCTGAAAACAGGTACTGCATTTCCTGACTGGCATAACGGGTGCTGAAGGGACTTTCATAGGCGTTTTTCATCGTGGGACCTCCCATACAAATTTTCCCGTTTATTATACCAGCAAATCCCCCGCTTGGCAAGCCCGCCCTGCCGTCAGGCATCAAGGGGCCAAAGATCGGATATGTTCGTCAGAGTAGATATAAAGAGAGGAATCATACAATCCGCAAGCTGACCGGGAATGTAAGAGGATAGAGCCGGATTGCCGGGAGGGAGTGCGGGCGCGGCTGCTGTGCCCCGATATTTTTGTGGTAAACAGAGAACTGACGTGATATAATCAAATCAACAAATTGATAATCTGCATACAAAAAGCCACGATTCCGGAGGCAGGAATGGATGAATAAGAGGATAAAAAGCATGGGATATACGTTGTTGTCAGCAGGAATTGCAATTATTCTATACATTCTTTTCCATGAATTTGGTCATATGATAGTCATGCTGTCAGTGGGGGCAACAATCACGGATTTCAGTATATTGACAGCTCATGTGAGTGCGGATGGCGGCAATTACACGGATTTATCGGATATGTTTATGAATGCAAACGGCGCTTTATTTCCGCTGATTGTTTCTTACTTATACCTTTTATTGTACAAAAAGGACAGTACAAAATCATTCTATCGAATTTTTTCTTATGTGGTTACGCTCTTCCCTATAGGCTCAATGCTTGCATGGGTATTCCTTCCGTTTGCTTACTTGCATGCAAATGCGCCAATAAATGATGATGTAACCAAATTTTTGGCTGTTTTTTCTAAGAGTTATCACCCGTTGATTGTGAGCGCAGCGGCAGCAGCTCTCATTGGTATGGGCGTTTTTCTGCTGATTCGGAAGCGGGTCATTCATCATTTTATTGAGGAGATCAAGCAGAAATAGAAACATTCCGGTTTTGCTGGGAAACTGCGGAAGGGCGGACAGCGTTGTCCGGCATCTGTCCTGGATCTGTGCGGCCGGAAAGGAAGCCTGCGGACCTGAAATCCAGAGAATCCCGCTGTAATCCTGCGGAATCCGCAGATAAATCCGCAAAACGTCTGTACAGGACTGAATTTTGCCCGAATTCCGCCGTTGTCAATTCTCAGGGAAAAATGGTATAGTTGTATCCGATTCAAAAACATATGTATCTGTATAGCCAACTGTATCCGGCGCTGGCTGTCAAACTTGCAGACGGAGAGCGGCTGTCCCTGGGCCTGCTCTGGTGAAGGAGAGAGACTATGATTTCGGGAATGGCAGAACAGGAATTGGTTCTGGTAGACAAAAAGGCGCTGCCTGACGTATTTTCAAAGGTGCTTCTGGCGAAGTCCTACCTGTCCAGGAATATGGCCCGGAATTCCACCGAGGCCTGCCGGATGGCGGACATCTCCCGGAGCGCCTTTTATAAGTACAAGGACAGCGTCTATTTTTATGAGGATAAGGACAAGCGGCGGGTGGTGACCTATTCCCTCTGGCTGTCGGACGATCCCGGCGTGCTGTCCAAGGTGCTGGCGAAGCTGTCCTCCTACCATGTAAATGTGCTTACGGTCAACCAGAATATCCCTGTGGATCGGGTGGCGGTGGTGACCATCACCTTCCGTACCAATGGGGACGCGGAGCTGGAGCTGGAGGCCATGCATCAGGGCCTTCTGGAAATTCCGGGCGTGGTCAAGGCCAAGCGGATTTAAGCCCTCCCTGCCGGGAGGCGGAATGGAGTATCGGTTATGGTAAAGATAGCGGTATTGGGCCACGGAGTAGTGGGCTCCGGGGTGTGTGAGGTTGTGGAAACCAATCAGAGCAGCATCCTCCGCCGGGCCGGACAGCCCATTGAGGTCAAGCGGATCCTGGATCTCCGGGATTTTGACGTTCCCTATCGGGATAAGCTCACAAAAGACTTCCAGGACATCCTCCAGGATGAGGAGATCTCCATTGTAGTGGAGACCATGGGCGGCACCCATCCCGCCTATGAATATTCCGTGGCGGCCCTGAAGCGGGGGAAAAATGTGGTGACCTCCAATAAGGAGCTGGTGGCGGCCAAGGGCGCAGCGCTTCTTCAGCTGGCCAAGGAGCACAACTGCAACTATTTCTTTGAAGCGTCGGTGGGGGGCGGCATTCCCATTATCCGGCCCATGCACCTCTGCCTTGCGGCCAATGAGATCAACGAGATCGCGGGCATCCTCAACGGGACCACCAACTTTATCCTGACAAAGATGTTCAAGGAGGGGATGGATTTCGCCTCCGCCCTTTCCCAGGCGCAGGAGCTTGGCTACGCGGAGCGGGATCCCTCCGCCGACGTGGAGGGCTGGGACGCCTGCCGGAAGATCTGCATTCTGGCCTCCCTGGCCTTTGGCCGGCAGGTACACCCGGAGCACGTTTATACGGAAGGGATTACCCGGATCGCGCCGGAGGACGTGGAGTACGCGGAGAGCTGGGGCGGCGTGATCAAGCTGATCGCCCGCGCCCGGCGGCGGGAAGAGGACGGCCTGGTCGAGTGTATGGTCAGTCCAGCCTTTGTCCATGGGGAAAGCCAGCTTGCGGGGATTGACGGGGTGTATAACGGCGTGCTGATCCGGGGCAACGCCACCGGGGACGTGGTGTTCTACGGAAAGGGCGCGGGCAAGCTCCCCACCGCCAGCGCGGTGGTAGCGGATGTGATTGATATTGCGAAATCCCCGGGCACCAGCAAGTCCCTGACCTGGGCGGAATGCGATGAGAACATTACTGTGGAGCGCCGGGAGCTGAAGGGCGATTCCTATGTGCGGCTGTCCGCCCCGGAGGGCGGGATGGCCCGCCGGACAGTGGAGCGGCTGTTCGGGAGCGCAGTCTTCCTGACCCGGCCCAAACAGCCTGCGGACGAGCTTGCCTTCCTCAGCGGCGCCATGGAGGAAAGCGCTCTGGAAAACAAACTGGCGGCGCTGGAGCAGGAAAACCTGACCCTCCTCTCCCGCATCCGCCTGGTTGATTACTAACCCGGAGGGGAAAGGATGAGGGTATGATACGGGTACGGGTGCCTGCGACCAGCGCCAATCTGGGAGCCGGCTTTGACTGTCTCGGCCTGGCGGTCAATCTCTATAACTACATCGACATGGCGGAATCCGATCAGCTGGAGATATCTTCCTCCGACGGGACCTGGGTTCCCACCACCAGCGACAACATGATCTTTTCCTCTGCGGCGCGGCTCTATGAGCTCTGCGGCCGGGAGCTTCACGGCCTGCGCATTGTCCAGCAGAACAACATCCCTATGACCCGGGGTCTGGGCTCCAGCTCCGCCTGCATCATCGGCGGTCTGGTGGGCGCAAACACTCTTTTGGGTTCCCCCTATTCCAAGGAGGAGCTGGTCAACATCGCCTCCGATCTGGAAGGCCACCCGGACAACACCACCCCGGCTCTTCTGGGCGGCATCGTCACCTCTGTCCTGGAGGAAGGGAAGGTCTACTGGGTCAAGCAGGAAATTGCGTCCACCCTCCGGCTGGTGGCCATCATTCCTGATTTCAAGCTTTCCACGGTCATGGCCCGCCAGGTGCTTCCCCAGGAGGTCAGCCACATGGACGCGCGCTACAACCTTGCCCGGGCCGCTCTCTTTTCCGCGTCCCTGCTGCAGGGAAAGCTGGGCAATATCCGCATCGCCGTAGGCGATCGGCTCCACCAGCCCTATCGGATGGAGCTCATCGCCCACGCGCAGGAGGTTTTCCAGAAATCCTACGAGCTGGGCGCCTATGGCGTTTACGTCAGCGGCGCGGGGCCTACTATGATGGCAATTGTAGACGGCCAGGACGCCGCCTTTGCGGGCAGGCTCCGCTCCTATCTGGGCGGGCTGGAGCTGGACGGCTGGGAAATCCGGGAGCTGTCCATCGACAACGTGGGAACGATTGTGGAAACCTAACCATAGGATAAACCAGCCCCCAGCGTCTGCTTGGTCGGGAAGGGCAAGACCTCGAGGGCTCTGCCCTCGAGTCTCCGCAGTGCGTTGTTTCACAACGCACTTAGGAATTCGGCTTCGCCGAATTCTGAGATGCGCCGCTGGCGGCGCATCGGGAAGGGATTCCCCTTGGATTCCCATTATTTTCAAGGGCTTTTTTAAGGGCGGAAAAGGGGTGGGGTCAGGTCTGTACAGACTTTCCTCTTCCTGCCACGCAGACAGCCTGATTCACGCAGTACGCTTTTTTCGTAAAGAAAAAAGCTCCCTCCTGCGTGCGGGACACTTTCTGCGCCGCACAGGGTTTCTGCGCAGAGCACGCCCGAAACTTTCTGCGTCGCAGGCGCTGCCCCGCACGTGGGATGAATTTTTTCTTTACGAAAAAATGGGTAGGCGGGCGATCGACCACTCAGGGAGTATCAGCGAGGAAGGGATCCAACCCCACAAAAATTTACGGGTTCCAAGGGGATTTAATCCCCTTGGCGAGTGCTCGAGAGCAGAGCTCTCGAGGTCTTGACCCTTGGCAGAGACGCGAGACAGCGTCTCGCGGCCTTGCCCCTTTTTATTCTCTCTACATAACGGATTACAGGAGGCAGAAGATGGGACTCATTGTACAGAAGTTCGGCGGCTCCTCAGTGAGGGACGCGGAACGAATCAACAACGTAGCCGGGATTGTAACCGGCGCTTATATGCAGGGGAACAGCGTGGTTGTGGTGGTATCAGCCCAGGGCGACACCACCGATGACCTGATCGAAAAGGCCGCTGAAATCAACCCCAAGGCATCCAAGCGGGAGATGGATATGCTTCTGGCCGCCGGGGAGCAGATGTCCAGCGCCCTGCTGGCAATGGCAATCGAGCGGCTGGGCTTCCCGGTTATCTCCCTGACCGGCTGGCAGGCAGGCTTCCTGACCCACTCCACCCATGGAGCCGCCCGCATCCGCAGCATTGACGGAGAGCGGATCCGCAAGGAGCTGGACAGCAATCAGATTGTGGTGGTTGCCGGATTCCAGGGAGTAGATCGGTTCGACGATATTACAACCTTAGGGCGGGGCGGCTCCGATACCAGCGCGGTGGCGCTGGCTGCGGAGCTCCGGGCGGACGTCTGCAAGATTTACACCGACGTGGACGGGGTTTATACGGCGGATCCCCGGTTCGTCAAGGGCGCGGTCAAGCTGGAGGAAATCACCTACGACGAAATGCTGGAGCTTGCCTCGCTGGGGGCGAACGTACTTCACAACCGCTCCGTTGAAATGGCAAAGCGGTATCATGTAACCCTGGAAGTGCTCTCAAGCCTGGAACAGAAGCCCGGCACACTGGTTAAGGAGGCTGTCAAAGTGGAAAAATTACTGATCAAGGGTGTAGCCAAGGACGAAAACGTAGCGCGGATTGCAGTGATCGGCCTGCCGGACACCCCAGGCATCGCGTTTAAGATCTTCTCCCTGCTGGCGTCCCGGAAAATCAATGTAGACATTATCCTTCAGTCTATCGGCCGCCACAACACCAAGGATATCAGCTTTACCGTTCCCCTGTCCGACAAGGACTCCGCCCTGGAGCTGCTTCATGAGAAGTTCGACGTAATCGGCGCGGAGCGGATCGAGGCGGACGACAATGTGGTAAAGGTTTCCATCGTGGGCGCGGGAATGCAGTCCAATCCCGGCGTAGCGGCGAAGATGTTCGAAGCCCTCTATGACGCCAACATTAACATTCAGATGATCTCCACCTCAGAGATCAAGATCTCCGTCCTGATCGACCGCAAGGACGGCAACCGCGCGTTGACTGCCGTTCACGATGCATTCGATTTCAACGCCGGAAAGTAAGCGCCTGTTCAGAGTCTGGGTGGGTGAGCGGAAGGGGGAAAACCTCGAGAGCTCTGCTCTCGAGCACTTGCCAAGGGGACGCGTCCCCTTGGATTCCCATCTTTTTGGTGTTATGGGGTGTAGGATTTCGGTTCTTGCCTCGCTGATACTCTCCGCAGGGACGATTGCCCGCCTACCCATTTTTTCGTAAAGAAAAAATTCAGCTCTGCGTGCGGGGCAACAGGTACGACGCACTATCTCTTTGCCAAAGGGCAAGGACAGACGCTTGGTGGGGCCTACAGACTTGGGATTCTGCACCCAGGGAGCTTTTTTCTTTACGAAAAAAGCGTACTTGCGGGAATCAGACTCTCTGCGTGGCAGGAGGAAGGAAGTCTGCACAGATCCCACCCCCCTTTTTTCCGCCCTTCAAAAATTACGGGGTTCAAGGGGATTTAATCCCCTTGGCGGAGCTCGAGGCAGAGCCTCGAGGTCTTTTCCCAGAGATTCAGGAGGCAGACTCTCACTACGCGAGAGACTGCCTCCTGAATTCGTTTTCTTACCCCTTAACCACCCGGGCCGCCAGTACGGTTATATCATCAGGATGAAGGGACTGACACCGCTCCTTTGCTTCTGTGCAAATCCGCACGGCAAGCTCCTGGGCGGTTCGTCCGCCGCCCTTGCGGAGCTCGCTGGTGATCCAGCCCTCCCCGGCGGAGAGGGCCCCGTCCGACAGCATCAGCAGCAGATCCCCCTCCCGCAGGGTGGCGGAGCTTTTCTGAAATCCCACTCCCTGAAGGATTCCCACCGGCAGAGAGCTGGATTCTACCCGGCGGATCTCTCCCCGCTGATAGAGAAACGTAGAGGACGCCCCCGCCTTGCAGAACTCCGTCTCCCCGGAATAGAGATCCACCTTCGCCATATCCACAGTCGCCAGAGACTCATCCGTGGACTTGACCAGCAGGGAGGAATTGATCATCCGAATCGCCGATTCCAGCCCGAACCCAGCCTTGATCAGCTTGGATAGGATCGAGCAGGTCATCACGCTGTCAATGGCGGCCCGCTTGCCGTTGCCCATCCCGTCGCTGATCAGCAGATAAGCATAGCCCCTGGGATCGGTAAAGTACTCCCAGCTGTCCCCGCAGACGGTGTTGTCTCCCACGCAGGACTGCTGGACGGAAAGATCAATGGAATAGCTGGCCCGCTCAAACAGCGCCAGCTTTGTTTTCTGCCCCACGCGGGAGATGCTGGGCAGATCAAAATCCCGCTGGGAGGCTGTGGAAATGGCTTCGCAGAGGGCGGTGGGAGAGGTGCGCACCGTTTGCGCGGTGTAAATCTCCACACAGCTCCGGCCGTAGCGATCCACCGTGCAGATCACCTGCTCCGGCTCCGCCTCCAGCTTCCGGTAAACCGCCGCCACCGACCGGGTCATCCCTTCGTCATAGCCGGACACCTGGCCGATCTCCTGGCTCACCTCCCAGAGCATATCCGCAATGGAATGAAACTGCTCAAACACAATCCGCCGGGATTCGGCAATCTGCCGCTTGGTATTCTGCTTGGCCACAAAGGCCCGGTAATAGCTGTTCACCACTGCGCAGAGCTGATCGGTTTTGCAGCAGCCCGCCTGAAAATAGGTGGGCAGCGTTTCCCTGGTCACCTCTCCCCGGAGGCGCAGGGTGTCGGACAGGGGATTGAAGGCGTTGAGAGTGTCGCTGTAATGATCGTCCCAGCAGGCCAGCATCCGGGAGCAGCCCTTGCAGACTGTGTTGGCGGCGGTATCATAAATGGTGCTGATGTTGTTGTAGTCAATCTCCCCGAACCGGTTGGAGATATCCTCCAGCTCCCCCTCCAGGTCCCGGATTGTGTCCGATGCAAAGGAGAGCCGGGCGGCAACGCTTTCCTGCATGAAGGCGGGATTGATCACTGCGGAGGCCGCAGTGTCCCCTGCGGGCCGGATCCGGTTCAGCCACCGCTCCGGCAGGATGACAAAGACAGCGGTTGCCAGGAATACGTCGATCAGCCGGTAGGTGAGAAACACCGGCGCGCCCATCAGCAGCAGGCAGAAGGTGCTGGAGACTACAAAGGCGGCCATCTGGCCAAACTTCCCCAGAGGGGTGAATATCCCTGCCAGAAAGCCCGCGATGATCAGCAGGCCGCAGAATTCCAGCATCTCCATGGAATATAGGCAGAGGGAAATGGAGACGATGATGGAGGAAACCGACGCGCCCAGCAGGCCGTACCGGGACATGACCACGTATACAGCGGTCACGCCCGCAATCACCCCCAGATTCACCTGAAACAGGGAGAATCTGGCCAGAGAGGACAGGGCGGCCACCGCAAGGATGCAGAGACTGGACAGCTCCATATAGGAGAGCACGCCCCGCTGCTTCCGGAGCAGCGCGTTCCCGCCCACTGCGAAAAAGTATGTGCAGCAGCCGCAGAGCAGGCATTCCAGGATGAGGAGGATCAGCTCGAGGCCGGCGCTTCCCCGGCTCAGCGCAAACAGCGCTGTGCAGAGGGAGGTGATGCCGAAGGCGATCAGGCTGAGAAAGAGCGGACGGATTCTGCGGCGGAAGATGCGGGCCAGCGCCAGCCGTGCGCCCAGCGCCAGAACCACCTGGGCAATGTGATAGAACACAAAGCCAGCCCGGGAAAAGGCGATGGCGCTGACAATGCCGCCCACTCCGGCCGTGAGGGCATACCGCACCGGCAGACCGCAGACCAGCGCGGCGCTGAAGGGGGAAACCGCTCCCAGCAGGCGTCCTGCGCCAAGGAGGAAGGAGAGCACTGCGGCGCCCACCGCCTTAGCCGCCTGACGGGCTCCGGCGACGGTATTCACATAGGGGAGGGCCTTGGTTTTCATGGAAATAACCATTCCTTTCGTATCGTCAGCCCGGCCAAAAGCAGGTTTCGCTCCTGCTCGCCCAGGGCCGCAACGGGGTTTGTCCGATCGACAGGGAGAGCCTGTCCATGTAGGGAATGGTTTCAGTATAAGGGATCTGAGATGCAAATGCTGTCGCACCCTCTGCCCATAAAACATTTTTTCCAGTATTATCCAGTCCTTCTCTGGATGAATATGTCGGACAGGTGTGAAAAGCGGCAATCTGCCTTTTTTCACACCTGCGGCTAGATATTTCTCCTGGAGGCGGGGCATGCTAAGAAGGTCCGGTTCTGCCGGAGAAATGAATTTTCAAGGAGGAATCCCCCATGAGAGCCAATACGGTCAGCGCGGTTGTGAAGGGCGTGGCTGCAGGCGCGGTGGTAGGCGCAGCCGCCTATATGATGAGTACCGCCCCCAGCCGGAAAAGGCAGGTTCAGACCGCAAAAAAGAGCGCGGGCCGCGCCCTGAAGGCTGTAGGGAACGTCATCGAAAACGTCTCCTACATGATGAAATAGGTCCTTCCGCAAAAAATCAGAACCACCCGGCTTTGGCGGGTGGTTCTGATTTTGATAAAAGAGATTATTTTTTAGGGGAGGTTTTTTTCGTGGTTTTGGCCTTGGGTGCCGGGAGCTTTACCTCCTTGAGAATCCACTGCTGATTCTCACCGTTCACGTCCTCCCAGATTTGCAGCAAAGCCCCGTCCTCGCAGGACATATCCACAACATCCAGACATTTGCCGCTAGCCAGGGATTTCAGCTTATAGGCGTCCCCGCCCACGGACTCCAGGATCCACTGCTGGTTTTCGCCGCCTACATACTCCCACTGGTGGATCTGCGCGCCATTTTCGGTGCCGTTCCACACAATATCCAGCGCCTTGCCAGTAGCGGCGCTGATCAGCTTGACAGTGGCGTCTCCGGCGGGCTCCACGCGCCAGTACTGGGCTTTCCGGCGGGCGGCCTTCTGCAGGGTGACCGCTTCCTCCTGGGAGGCTTCCACCGCCTTTCCGCTGTGCCGGGAGACCAGGAGATACAGCTTCTCAGCCGATATGGTACTCTTGGCGGGCGTTTTCTTTGTTTTCTTTTCAGGCATATCTGATACGCTCCTTCATTACTGGCGTCGGGGCGCTCAGCAGGCCCCATCCGTTCAGACAGTCTGGAATAGTCAGAGCTGTCTGTTGCTTTTTTCTTTTTCTATTATAGCGCCAGTTCCTATGTTTGTCAAATTTTCTTGGCGTTTCCTCCCCGGCGGGAATGCCGATACTCGGTTCGGCCTTTGCGGCATGGAATCGTCGGGAGCGCCTTTTCCCCGGCGGATCCCGGGGAGAAACAGCCGGTTTTTGCAGGCTTGGGCAGCGATTATTCTTGACAGCGGGCGGTTCTGCTTGTATGATGATATCAAGAATAAAGAAAAGGGCCTTTGGCCGTAAAAAGGATGAGATTGTATTGAACGAAGTCAGAACCCGTTTCGCCCCGAGCCCCACAGGCTATATGCACATCGGCAACCTGCGGACCGCGCTGTTTACCTATCTGATTGCCAAGCAGGCCGGAGGGAAATTCATCCTCCGGATTGAGGACACCGATCAGGAGCGCTATGTGGACGGCGCGGTGGACGTGATTTACCGCACCCTGAGACAGACCGGACTGATCTGGGATGAAGGCCCGGACGTGGGCGGCCCCTTCGGCCCCTACATTCAGAGCCAGCGCCAGGGAATGCACAAGAAATACGCGGAGGAGCTGGTGAAAAAGGGCGCGGCCTACTACTGCTTCTGCGATAAGGAACGGCTGGAGGAGGTGCGCCTGATTCAGCAGGCCTCCGGCATCACCCCCCGGTACGACGGCCACTGCCGCAGCCTGACTCCCGAGGAGGTGCAGGCGAAGCTGGACGCCGGGGTTCCCTATGTGATCCGCCAGCGGATCCCCTCGGAGGGCTCCACCACCTTCCATGACGAGATTTACGGGGATATTACGGTGGAAAATGCCACCCTGGACGATCAGATCCTGATCAAAACCGACGGAATGCCCACTTATAACTTTGCCAACGTGGTGGACGATCACACCATGGGTATTACCCACGTGGTGCGGGGCAACGAGTATCTGGCCTCCACGCCGAAATACAACCTGCTGTATGAGGCCTTCGGCTGGGATCCGCCCAAGTATATCCATGTGGAGCACATCATGAAGAACGCCACCGAAAAGCTCGCCAAGCGCAACGGGGACGCCTCCTTTGAGGATCTGATTGCCAAGGGCTTTCTCACAGAGGCGATTGTCAACTACATTGCCCTGCTGGGCTGGGCGCCCAAGGGGGAGAACGAGATCTTCTCCCTGGAGGAGCTGATCAGCGAGTTCGATCTCTCCGGCATTTCCAAATCCCCGGCTATCTTTGACAGTATGAAGCTGAAGGCCATCAACGGGGCCTATATCCGCAAAATCCCGGCGGAGGAGTTTGAGAAGCTGGCCCTGCCTTATATCCGTCAGACCTGCAGGCGGGAGGATATTGACGTGGGGCTTCTGGCCCGGATGCTCCAGCCCCGGACGGAGGTATTCGCCGACATTCCCGAGCAGGTGGATTTTATCGATCAGCTCCCGGATTACTCCAACGAGCTGTACTGCCATAAGAAGATGAAAACCAACCAGGAGAATTCCCTAGAGTCTCTGAAGGCTCTGCTGCCCGTTCTGGAGGGAATTGAGCAGTGGAACCTGGAGGGGATCCATCAGGCTGTGTTCGGCCTGATCGAGCAGATGGGCGTGAAAAACGGAATCGTCCTCTGGCCTCTGCGGGTCGCCGTATCCGGCAAGCAGTTTACGCCCGGCGGCGGCGTGGATCTGGCTGAGATTCTCGGCAAGGAGGAAACCCTCCGCCGCGTACGCGCCGCCATTCAGCAGCTCGGTGCCTGAGAGGCTGTAAGACCTTGGGGACGCTGTCCCCAAGCCGCTGCCAAAGGGACGCGTCCCTTTGGAATCCCATAACAGGCTTTAAGGGAGGCGATTCCTCTGGCGGAAGGTCGAGGGTGGGGCTCTCAAGGGCTTGAGGTCTAACCGGCGGCAAATGTCAGGAGGAAAATGGATGTCAGTGCCAGGCAGGGGTACCCCGCGGCTAAAGCCTTGCGGCGGAGCCCCTGCCTTTTGCTGCCTGGGAAGGAGCTGTATACCCGGTCTGCAACACAAAGGATGGGCATGGGAAAATATAGACCAGGAAGTATGGGACAAGATTTCTGCTGAAAACAGGGCTGCACAGTAGAAGTCCAGGTAGCCGATATGATGGCTCTGCCCTATGCCCCGGAGATCTGCCGGGTCCTTAAATCCAATGGAGAGGTGTTTATAACCTGTCAATGATCCGTTATCTGCAACGGCTCCGCAACCACATGATAAAGCCAATATCGTTGACATATACCATTAATGGGTGAAATCAAAACAGAATATTTTATTAATGGATTTACGTTATTGATTCCGCAGGCTCCTTTTACAGCTTACAGCATTTATAAAGGAGTTCAAGAGAAGTATTTGTCCTAAAGCAGCCCTTTTTCTCTAATATGTAAAGCGAGGGATAGTATATGAAAAGGATCATCTCGTGTATCATCGGTTTGTTGGCAGCTTTTTGTCTGTTGACGGGCTGCAAAAACCAATATCCATACTATGATATGCCCATTGAACCAGTCCAAACCGGCTCCCCCGGAATGTCAGGGTGCATAGCGTTCAAAGTGGATGAGCTTGCCGATCTGGAGGAGTATTGCGATGTAATTGTTCGGGGGAAAGTGACAATTGGCACAACTAAAGTCAAGACATCACAACGGGGAAACTGGAAAGAGGATAAGTGGAACTACTACACCCAGTCTACCCTGACGATTTTAGAGGTCTATCAAGGTGATCTAAAGGCGGGGGACGAAGTTACTCTGTCGGAACCCTGGTTTGTGGAGAAAAATGAATACGGTAAGGAGGTTCTCTACATCGTAGGCAGTTATATGCCGTCGGATCCAAATCAAGAGTATGTTTTTTGCTTAGTCTACCATAGTGGGTCATATGATCCGTTAGCTGACACATATGCTCCTCTTACATCTGGGAACTGCCGGTATCCTGTCGATGACACAACAACTCATGCTGCCAAGCTGAAAAAACTGGATCTCCCAGATCCACCGAAATCGTATAATACCATTTATGAGGAAATTCAGGAGAAATACTTGTCCTAACAGCAGGAGAAACCATCTGTCGGCATTTGTTATCAGCGGCAGTCCAGGCGGGATATCCCGCCTGGATTCCCTTGTATAGAGGACCATCGGCAGTGCCAGTGGATAGTGGATAAAAGTGCTTAAGCTGTGAACAAAAAGGCTCCCATGCTGAAATGGAAGCGACTTACAATCGCACACACAAAATGAAGTAAGTGATGGATCAAACGAGCCTGAAAGAGTACATTGACCTGTTCACAGGTAAGCCGACAGAAGGAAGCAGATAAAATGGCGGCCACCCGATGAGGGTGACCGCTGGAAACGTGGTCGATTGTCAGTCTCTTCTGTGCGCGAGCGGCGCAGCTGGTACCAAGCCTTACAGAGCCCTACCCAAGCTGCCGGCTTCGCCGGTAGTACTTGACTACCCCATAACCACAACCACGGTATTGGTGCTTCCCGCAGGCATGGCCGGGATGGGACCGTCGATTCCCTTCCCGTTAAGGGTGATGGACTTGACTCCCTTTTCCACATGATTGGGGTTTTGGACTGTGATCTGGTACTCAGCGCCGCGCCATCTGCGCTGAGCGGTGAAGCCCTCCCACGCTCCGGGGATGCAGGGATCTACGATCATCCCGTCATAGGTGAAGCGGATGCCCACCAGATACCGGGTGGCCGCAAAGTAGGCCCAGCCGGCGGAACCGGTCAGCCACGGATGCCGTGCCCGGCCATGGGCGGTGTGATCCCGGCCCATGATGAACTGGCAGTAGGAATAGGGCTCAGACTGGCGGATCTCAATCTGATCGTTCTGATTGTAGGGGCAGAGGGCGTCGTAGAATTTCATAGCGCGGGTGCCGTTGCCCAGCTTAGCGTCGCCCACCCAGGCCCAGGGATTGGGATGGCTGAAGATGGCGCCGTTCTCCTTGACGCCCTTGTACACCCGGGTGATAAAGCCGATATCGTCGTTGGGATGGCCGTAGGAGGGGGCGTTCAGATGAATCCCCCAGGGGGAATAGAGGTACTTGTCGATGGCGTCCATGGCCTTCCGGGCCCGTTCGCCCTGGGCTACGCCGGAAACCACCGCCCAGGAGTTGGATTCCAGATGGACCTTGCCCTCCGCATCCTCAGAGGTGCCGATCTTCACGCCGTTCTTGGTGATGCCCCGGATATACCACTCCTTGTCCCAGAGCTCCTGCTCACAGGCGTTCCGCACCTTTTCCATCACGGCGGTGTACTTTTCCACGTCCTCGATCCGGCCCAGGTAGCGGGCCAGCTCCACGAAATTGTCCATGGCCCAGTAGTGGAGGAAGGAAACCAGAGCACTCTCGCCGCCGCCCAGGTTCAGGCAGTCGTTCCAGTCTGCCCGGAGGCCCTTGCAGATGCCGGTAGCGCCCACCTGTTCGGTGGAGAAGTCCAGGATTCGCTTCATGTGATCGTAGACAGTGGACTCGCCCCCGTCGGCGAAGGTGACCATTTCCTCCACGAAGCCGTTCTCGCCGCTCTCCTTGATATACTCGCAGATAGCGGGCACCAGCCAGAGGGCGTCGTCGGAGCAGGTATCCTTCAGGCCGTGAACCAGGCTGGCCTTGTCCGGCTCCGGCTTAACGGTGGGGGACTTGAAGGCGGCCTTGGGCTTCCGGTTGGGGTCGAACAGCTCCGGCTCAAACAGGTGCAGGCCGTAGCCCGCCTGGGTCAGGCCCCGCAGGAGCTCCACAATCCGCTGGCGGCACTTGTCCGGGTTGGAGTGGGGGATGCACATAGCGTCCTGGGCGGTATCCCGGTAGCCCAGGCCGGTGCGGCCGCCCACCTCGATGAAGGAGGAGAACCGGGAGAACACCACGTTGACCTCAGACTGATAGAGATCCCAGATGTTGATCATGGTATTCATGCCCTCGTTGGGGGTGTTGATCTGGAGGGCGTTGCACTTGGCGTCCCAGTATGCAGCCAGCTCAGCGAAAGCGGCGTCCACCCGGGCAGGATCGGAGAATCTGGCCTTGGCGGCAAGGCCGGCCTCCCGGCGTCCCACGCCCAGCAGGAAGGTGACCCGCACCTCTCCGCCGGCGGGGATGCTGAGCTTCTTCATCAGTCCGCCGCAGTGGTTGTTGCCCAGCTCGGCGCTGCCGGAGAGCTGGCCCCGCTCCACGCCGATGGGGTTGGACTCAGTGCGGTATTCGCCGATGAAGCTGTCCCGGAGGCAGTCGTAGGAATCCGGCTCAAAGCTGGCGGCAAAATAGTGGAACATATCCGGATCGTAGAAGTTGTCGATCTGAATAACCCCGTCTTTATAATCAGAGCCTGCACAGTAGAGGCTCATCTGATAGTTCTGGTTATCGATCTCAATGAGCTGAAAGGAGAATTCACAGTAGGAGAACACGCTGATGCTCCGCTCCCGCTCGGAGGTGTTGCGGATCTTTACGTCCCAAAGCTCGCAGGCCTCCCCCCGGGGGATGAAGAGCGTCTGCACCGCGTCAATGCCCTTGTAATCGCAGGCGAACTTGGAGTAGGAAAGGCCGTGGCGGCACTCGTACTTGGCTTGCTCCAGAGGCTTGCCCACGGGCTGCCAGGAGAGGGACCAGTAGTCCCCGTCGTCGTTGTCCCGCAGATAGACGTAGTGGCCGGGCCGATCCAGGGGCACGGCGTTGGCCCGGAAGCGGGTGATCCGGTGGTTCTCCGGGGACTGATACCAGGCGTAGCCGCCTGCGTTCTGGGAGATGACCGCGCCCATCTCCTCCGTGCCCAGATAGTTGGTCCAGGAAACGGGGACATTGGGCCGATCCACCACATATTCCCTGGCCTGATTGTCAAAGTGGCCGTATTGCATGATTGGTTCCTCCTTATGGGAGCTGGCTGCTCCCACACTTTTTCTTTTATGATACCACATTTTTTTGTGAAAAGTAAAGCCTGTTCCCCCTATATATAGAATCTTTTTTGGAGAAATCTCCCTTTTTTCAGGATCTCTGCGTGTTCGGAAGGGCAAGGCCTCAAGGCTCTGCCTCGAGCTCCGCCAAAGGGACGCGTCCCTTTGGAATCCCATCTTTTTTAAGGGCTTTTGAAGGGCGGAAAAGGGGTGGGGTTAAGTCTGTACAGACTTGAACCCCCACCCCTCTACGCCCTTAAAAAGACGGGAATCCAAGGGGAATCCCTTCCCCTTGGCGAGAGCGCGAGAGCAGAGCTCTCGCGGCCTTCCCCTTCCGGCACGCATTGGATCGGCTTGAAAAAACTCTGAAAAACTGTGATATTTTATCCTGGCATTGATTTGCGGGGCCTGCGGCGGTATAATATTACTATTGGCAGTGTTTTTTGCTGCCGAAGGCATTTCCATTATTTTCCGCCCGGGCTTTGCCTCCGCAACCAAACGAAAGGAACGCCGACGGTATGCTGGTATCCGTAATCATTCCCGCCTATAACTGCGCGGCATATCTGCCGGACGCGCTCGAATCCCTCCTGGGACAGACCATGGGGGATTTTGAGGTGCTGGCCGTTGACGACGGCTCCACCGATCAAACCCGCTCCATTCTGGAGGACTTTGCCCGGAGGGATCCGCGGATCCGGGTATTTACCGTGGAGAACGGCGGCCCTGCCCGCGCACGGAATCTGGGGATTTGTCAGGCCCAGGGAAAATACCTCTGCTTTATGGACTCCGACGATCGGCTGGAGCCGGAGCTGCTCTCCGCCCTCTCCTCCCTTGCGGAAGCCCACTGCCTGGATATGGTCGCCTGCGGCTATTGGATGGAGGAGCTGGGCGAGCATTTCCATCAAAAGGAATTTTCCAGCCCCGCCCTTCTGGCGGAATCTCCGGAGGCCTTCCGCCGGGAGCTCACCGGACTGATAGAGGCCCATCTCATGTATGTGGTCTGGAATAAGCTTTACCGCACCAGCCTGATCCGGGAGCGGGGTATCCTCTTCGCGGACTATCTCAGCGGGGAGGACCGGATCTTCAACAGCCGGGTGTTCCCCTGGGTGGAGCGCTTCGGCCTGATTGAGCAGCCTCTTTATCACTACTACATCCGGGGTATGAACACCCTGGCAAACCGTTATGTGGACAACCGGTTCCAGTCCGTGCTGGCCTGCCATGAGGCCCTGTCCGCCGCCTATCGGGACATGAACCTGGAAGGGGAGCGCGCCGCCCTCTCCGGCATATTCGTCAAGGGGGTCATGTCCTGCTTCACCCAGCTCTGCGCCAGGGAATGCTCCCTGACCGGACGGGAACGGCTGGACTTTATCCGGGAGACTCTCCGGCATCCCCAGGTGCGGGAGGCGGCCGCCTTCCGGGGGACAGGCTATGGCAGGATTGTCAACAGCCTGCTCCGGCAGGGACGGCCTCTCCCGGTCCTCTGGCTGGCCTGGAGCGTGTTTCAGCTGCAGACCCGTTTCCACAGTCTCTACCTGCGTCTGAAGCACGGACGCTCCCCAAGGGGAAAGGAGTCACAGTGACATGAAGATCTGTATCATCGCCCACACGGAGCGGAATTATCTGCCCTATATGGAAAAGTATGTGGATTTCTTTGAGGCAAACGGGGTGGATTACGACATCGTCTGCTGGCAGCGGGAGGAACAGCCTGCCGTCAGCCGCCCCCATCAGTATGACTACTTCGAGGAGGCCAAAGAGGGCTTCTGGAATAAATTCCGCTCCTATCTCCGCTACCGGAAATATGTTCTTTCCCTGCTGAAAAAGAATCAGTACGACAAGCTGGTGGTGCTGACCACCGTTCCGGCCATCTTCCTCCGGGGAATCCTGAAGCGCCGGTACAGGAACCGCTATCTCTTCGATTTCCGGGACTATTCCCATGAACGGTTCGGCCCCTACCGCCGGATGGTGGAAGCCCTGATCCGCAATTCCGCCCTGACCACCATCTCCTCCCACGGGTTTATGGAGTTCCTGTCCGAAAGCCCCAAGCTGGTGATGAATCACAACATCACCTGGAGCGAGATCATCCCCGAGGCCCCGGATCTCCGGAACAAGCAGGTGATTAACATCGGCTTTATCGGGGGCGTCCGCTATTACGATGAAAATGTCCAGCTGATAGAGAAGCTGAAAAACACCTTCCGCTATCAGCTGTGGTATATCGGCAAGGCCACCAGCGACTGCGATCTTCAGGGCTACTGCGCCCAGAAGGAGATCACCAACGTAAGCTTCGTGGGCAAATACGACAACCGGGAAAAGCCGGAGCTGTACAAGAGCATCGACATGATCAACTCCATCTACGGGAACGATTCCCTGGAGGTAACCACCGCCCTGCCCAACCGGCTCTATGAGGCCTGCATGTTTAAGAAGCCCATCATCTCCTCCCGGGACACCTACCTGGGAGAGGTCATCGAGCAATACGGGCTGGGCCTGGTGGTGGACGCGGAACGGGATGACGTGCTGGCCATGGCGGACAGCTATGTAGCGCGCTTTGATCGGAAAGCCTTCAGCCAGGGATGCGAGAACTTCCTGACCATTGTCCGCAAGGATGAGGAGGTCCTTCAAAAGGCCCTGAAAGAGTTTATCAAGGAGTAGTCCCCGGCGGACTTCTGAACGGAAACGGAGGTGAGGCGCATTGGCGGTGTACGGAGCGGCTCTGGGGCTGGCGCTTATATTCGCCGGAGCGGCCTGCTTCTATCCGGAAAAGCGGCTCTTTCAGGCTGCGGGCCGGAGGGTGATTCTCCATGAGCGGCGGATTCTTGCCTTTTTGGCTTTTCTCCCTCTGTTTCTGGTCAGCGCCCTCCGGAATCAGGTAGGCGGGGACTATATTGGCTATGAGCGGATTTTCCGGAATGTCTCCGAGGGCGTGGATATCTATGCGGAGCCGGGCTTCTGGCTGTTAAACCGGCTGGTACTGGTCTATTCGGACAATATCCAGTGGGTGTACGCCATTTCAGCGGCAGTAACGCTGGCTCTGCTGTTCTGGGGAATCTTCCGGGATTCCCCCAATCCGGTGCTCAGCCTGTTCCTGCTGGCCGCAATGGGGTATTTTTTCTCTTCCTTCAATATTCTGAGGCAGTTCATCGCGGCGGCGATTCTGTTTGCGGGCTTCCGTCTCCTGCTGGCCCGGAAGTTCCTGCCCTATCTGGCGCTGGTGCTGCTCGCCATGACCTTTCATAAGACCGCCGTGGTGATGCTGCCCTTTTATTTTCTGCTGAATCTCCGGCTGAAGCAGAGCTATCAGATTGCCCTGGCGGTCTGCGGGCTGTGCCTGTTTCCCTTCCGGGAACGGCTGACAGCCCTGCTGGTGAACGTGTTCTATCCCCAGTATGCCAACACCAATCTGATCCAGCCCCTGTCCCTGCTGGAGTGCGTCTATTATCTGGCAGTATTTGGCGGGCTGGTGCTGCTGAGCAATCTCTACCGGGAACGTTTTTTTACAAGTAGGACGAATACATTTCTGTACAACGCAATGTATTATACGTTTCTGATGTATCTCTGTCTTTCTTTTGTACCGGAGATCAACCGGGTAGCGCTGTATACAGAGCTTCTGGTGCTGCTGCATATTCCGCGTCTGCTCCTGGCGGAGGAAGATCGGCGGGTGCGCCGGCTGTATACGGCTGTACTGGTGTTTGGCTTTACGGGCTACTGTGTGATTTCGTTGGCAGTCCTGGGTCGCTGGAACGTGCTCCCCTATGTCAGCATTTTTTCCTAGCGCCTGTTCAGACTCTCTGCATGGCCGAAGGGAAAGACCTCGAGGGCTCTGCAAGGGTCAAAGCCGCAGGCTTTGACCCTGCGAGCCTCCTGCCAAGGGGATTAAATCCCCTTGGAACCCGTAATTTTTAAGGGCTTTTTTAAGGGCGGAAAAGGGGTGCGGTCAAGTCTGTACAGACTTCCTTGCTCCTGCCACGCAGAGAGTCTGATTCCCGCAGTACGCTTTTTTCGTAAAGAAAAAAGCTCCCTCCTGCGTGCGGAGGACTTCCCTGCGCCGCACCCAGAGCTGATTTTTTTCTTTACGAAAAAATGGGTAGGCGGGCGATCGTGCCTGCAGGGAGTACCAGCGAGGTAGGGGGGGCGGGCGCAAGCGCCCGTCCCCACCCCCACCCCCAAAGAAGGGAATCCAAGGGGACGCGTCCCCTTGGCAGAGGTTTGGGGACAGCGTCCCCAAGGTCTTACCCCGGCCTTATACAAACTGGATGGAGGAATGAAACAAATGGGAGCGACTTATGGGATTTACCTGGGGATGGCGGCAGCGGCCTGCTTGTTTGCCGCCCTGGCCGAACGGGCCCGGGAGAAAACCTATACCCTCTGCCGCGTCACACTGGCCGGGCAGGAACACGCCTGCCGGGTCAGCGCCGCCAGCTTCTGGCTGGTCTTCGCCGCCATCCCTCTGATTCTCGTCAGCGGGCTTCGCTGGGGCATCGGCGTGGACGCCCAGAACTATTTTTGGATGTTTACCAATATCCACTACAACCTGGCAAATCACGCAGAGGTGGGCTTCTATCTTCTCTGCCAGCTGGTCTGGTATTTCACTGAGGATATGTCCATTCTTTTCCTGCTTTGCGCTGGAATCACCGTTGCCTTTGTGATGCTCGCCATTCGGCAGAGCTCAAGGAATATGCTGATGTCTGTCTTCCTTTATATGGGAATGGGCTATTTCTTTTACTCCCTGAACTCCATGCGCCATTTTATGGCGATCGCCATCTTTCTTTATGCTTATAAGCATATCCGGGCCGGACAGTTCTGGCGCTATGCTGGTTGGATCCTGCTGGCTGCCAGCTTCCAGAAGGTGGCATTGGTGGCGCTTCCCCTCTACTTTATTCTCCGGATCCGCTGGAAATGCTACTGGTACGCCATCGCCGGGGGACTGCTGGTGCTGGCGGCAGTCCTCCACCGCCCCCTGCTGGATTTCGCCTACCGCCACGGCTTCGGCTTCTATCAGGCCATCGAGGCCGAGACTTCCGGCTGGTCGGCTGTGAACATCCTGATCACCCTGGGCCTGTCGGTGCTGGCGTTCCTCTACCGAAAGCAGCTGCTGGAGAGGGATCCCGGGAATATCATCCTGATCAATGCCGCCTGGTGCGGATTTTTGTACTTTACAACCTCCGGCTGGATCCCGGAGTATACCCGGATCGGACAGTATCTCACCGTGCTTGCCCTGTTCCTGGCGCCGGAGCTGATCGCCTGCGAGGCCGGTTCGGAGCTGGGACACCGGCGGCTCCGGCTGCTGTACACCATCGGCGTATACACCGCCTTTACCGCCTATATGCTGCTGATCATCTGGAATGCCCAGGCCCCCACCATCGGCTGGGCCCCTTATCAAAGCGTGTTCCAGCGCACGGAATACTATAAGGATTTAGTACCCTTCTGGCCCCTGGCGTAAAGGCCTTCGCTTTACAGAAAAGGAGAATCACTATGAAACGAATCCATCTGGCCTCTGTACTGCTGGCGCTGCCGCTTCTGTTCCTGCCGGGATGCACACCGAAAGAGGACGAACAGCTGGCGGCAAAGCCGGTGATTTATCTTTACCCGGAGGAAGCGGCAGAGGTCACCCTCAAGCTGGATTATCCGGGGGAGTTGCTCTGCACCTATCCGGCCTATGAGGACGGCTGGCAGGTCACAGCCTATCCGGACGGAACCCTTCTGGACGGACAGGGGCAGGAATATTCCTACCTGTTCTGGGAAGGAGCAGATGATCTGGAGTATCCCATGGAGGAAGGCTTTGTGGTCAGGGGGACGGAAACCGCCGCTTTTCTCCGGGAGAAGCTGGCCCTCCTGGGGCTGACGCCCAGGGAATACAACGAGTTTATCGTCTACTGGCTCCCTCAGATGGAGGGGAATCCCTACAATCTGATTACCTTCCAGCAGGACGCCTACACGGAAGCGGTCGGCCTGGAGGTCACCCCCGCTCCGGATAGCGTTCTCCGTGTGTTCATGGTCTACAAGCCTTTAAGGGAGCCGCTCCCCGTAAAGGAGCCCGCTCTCCCTTCCTTCACCCGGAAGGGCTTCACCGTTGTTGAATGGGGCGGCGCCGCTCTTCCTCCCGACTGAGAGTGTGTGCGTGAAGACCTCGAGGGCGCTGCCCAAGGGTCAAGGCCTGCGGCCTTGACCCTGCGAGCCTCCTGCCAAGGGAGCCGGCTCCTCTTGGATTCCCGTCCTTTGGGGGTTATGGGGGCAGAATTTCAGTTTTTGCCTCGCTGATCGCCCTGCGTGGTCGATCGACCGCCTACCCACTTTTTTGTAAAGAAAAAGATTCATCCCTTTTCCGCCCTTAGTAAGCCCTTAAAATGATGGAAATCCCTTCCCGATACGTCATTTTACGACGCACCGCAGAGACGCGAGACAGCGTCTCGCGGTCTTCTCTCCGCACATTCCCACAGCATCCAACAGAAAGGCGTGAATGATTCAATGGAAAAGCCCATTCGGATACTGAGCGTGTTCGGCACCCGGCCGGAGGCGATCAAGATGTGCCCGCTGGTGAAGGAGCTCCAGGAGGACAGCCGGTTTGAAAGCCGGGTCTGCGTCACCGCTCAGCATCGGGAGATGCTGGATCAGGTGCTCTCTGTCTTTGGGGTAAAGCCGGATTACGATCTCAACGTAATGGCTCCGGGGCAGACCCTCTCCGGCATCACCACCCGGATTCTCAACGGCATGGAGCCGGTGCTCCGGGAGGTCCGGCCGGACGCGGTGCTGGTACACGGCGATACCACCACCTCCTTCGCAGTAGCGCTGGCGGCCTTCTATCAGCAGATTCCTGTGGGCCACGTAGAGGCGGGACTGCGCACCTACAACCGATACTCCCCCTTCCCGGAGGAGATGAACCGGGTGCTTACCGGGCGGCTGGCGGCCTTCCACTTTGCCCCCACTGCCCTGAATCGGGACAATCTGGCCCGGGAGGGCATCACCGAACACGTCTATGTTACCGGCAACACGGTGCTGGACGCCTTTAAGACCACCGTCCACCCGGAGTACCGCTTCCGGGAGCCTGCCCTGGCGGAGCTGGGGCCTGAGCGGATTATCCTGATGACCGCCCACCGCCGGGAGAACCTGGGAGAGCCCCTGCGCGCCATCTGCCGGGCGGTGAAGCGGATCGCGGCGGATTTTCCGGATGTGCAGGTGATGTATCCCGTACACCCCAACCCGGCGGTGAAGGGAACCGTGAAGGAGCTGCTGGGAGGTCTGCCCCGGATTCGGCTGCTCCCGCCCCTGGAGGTGACGGATCTCCACAATTTGATGGCCAAGTGCTTCCTGGTGCTTACCGACTCCGGCGGGCTTCAGGAGGAAGGCCCCTCCTTTCGGAAGCCGGTGCTGGTGATGCGCACCGAGACGGAGCGTCCCGAGGCCGTGGAGGCAGGCGGGGTGCGGGTTGTGGGCGTGGAGGAGGAAGGCATCTATCAGGCGGTGTCCGGTCTGCTGAACAGCCCGGAGGAATATGCCTCCTTCCTGCGCAACCCCAATCCCTACGGGGACGGAAACGCCAGCCGCCGGATTCTGGACGCGCTGGCACGAGAAAATCAGTTCTGAAGGGAGGAAGCGCCATGCCCAAGCTGGAAGACAACGCCCTGTTTCGGGAGCTGAAGGCGGGAGCCATTGCGCCAGTCTACCTGCTTTACGGGGCGGAGAGCAGCTTTGTCCGCTCCGCGCTGACGCAGATTCAGTCGCAGGCTGTCCAGCCCGGCTTTGAAAGCTTCAACCTCCAGCACTTCGATGGGGAAAAAGCCCTCTGGACAGAGATTGAGGACGCCTGCGAGGCGCTGCCCATGCTCTCTCCCCGGAAGTGCGTCTGTGTCAAAGACGCGGATGCGGACAAGCTCCCCAAAGCCGATTTGGAGCGCCTGATGAGCCTGACAGCCAACCCTTCGGACACCACGGTCCTGGTGCTGTATATGATCTCCGTCCAGGTGGATCCCAAGAAGGCCAAGTGGAAAAAGCTCATCGACGCGGCGGCAAAAAGCGGTGTGGCCTGTGAGTTCGCCTTCAAGGATCGGAACACCCTCCGCCGCGCCCTCTGCGAACGGGCGCGGAAGGCCCATGTGGCCCTGGACATGGACACTGCCGGAGTGCTGGTGGATCGCTGCTCCCAAAGCTACAGCATCCTTCAGAACGAGCTGGACAAGCTGATCGCCTATGTGAGCGGCGGCGGCTCCTACACCATCACAGAGGAGGACGTGGACGAATGCTGCATCCGATCCATTGATTCCTCAGCCTTCGATCTGGCCAAAAGCATTCTGGCCGGAAACTTTGACAAGGCCTACCGGCTTCTGGATGAGCTGTTCTATCTCCGGCAGGAGGCCATCTCCATTCTGGGCGCGCTTGCCATGGCTTTTGGGGATCTCTATCGGGCCAGGTGCGCCCTTTCCGCCGGAAAGAGCGCGGATCAGGTGGCGGAGGACTTCCGCTATCCCAAAAACCGGCTGTTTGCGGTAAGGAATGCCTTTCGGGATGTGCGTTCCTTCTCCGGGGAGCAGCTCCGCTCCTGTATGGCGGCCCTGTATGAGGCGGATCGGCAGCTGAAATCCTCCAAGCTGGGGGATCGGCTGATTCTGGAGGAGATGCTGGGACGGATGCGCTGCACCTCCGCCCGGCGGCAGGGGGCGGGCGCGTGGAACGGCTGAAGCTCTCCCGCATTGTCATCGTGGAGGGAAAATATGATAAAATCCGCCTGGAGGGCCTGATTGAGGGAACCATCCTCACCACCGACGGGTTCCGGATTTACCGGGACAAATCCCGTCTCCGGATGCTTCGGGAGCTGGCGCTGAAGCGGGGCGCGGCGGTGGTGACCGATTCGGATCAGGCGGGGTTCCAGCTGAGGGGATTTCTCCGTTCTGTCCTGCGGGGAGCGGATCTGGTGCAGGTGTACATTCCTCAGCTGGCCGGGAAGGAGAAACGGAAGCGCGCGCCCGGCGCGGAAGGGCTTCTGGGCGTGGAGGGGATGGCGCTTCCCCTGCTGGAGGAGCTGTTCCGCCGCGCCGGAGCGCTGGACCCGCCGGGCGTCCAAAGGCAGGAGGCGGGCCTGAAAATCACCCGGGAAGACTTTTACCAGGACGGATTTTCCGGCGGCCCGGACGCCGCCCGGCGGCGGGAGGCGCTGCTGAAGCACCTGGGCCTTCCCAACCACCTGAGCGCCAAAGCCCTGCTGGAGGTTATCAACTCCCTGATCGCCTACCCTGAATACCGCTCCTTCGCCGACTCTCTCAGCGGCCCTCAGGAGTAGGCTGGCATACGGAGACAGGATCTCTGGGTATTAGGGGAAGACCTCGAGGACGCTGCCCAAGGGTCAAGGCCTGCGGCCTTGACCCTGCGAGCCTCCTGCCAAGGGGATTTAATCCCCTTGGATTCCCGTAAATTTTTTTGGGGGGTGGGGGCCTTCCTCGCTGATACTCCCTGCGTGGCCGAGCGCCCGCCTACCCATTTTTTCGTAAAGAAAAAATTCAGCCCTACGAGCGGGGCAGGGACTGCGACGCAGAGCGTTCCAAGCGTGTTCTGCGCAGAAACCCCATGCAGCGCAGGGAGTATCCCGCACGGCAGGGGGGAGCTTTTTTCTTTACGAAAAAAGCGTACTGCGTGAATCAGACTGTCTGCGTGGCAGAGAGCCGGAAGTCTCTACAGACTTAACCCCAACCCTTTCCGCCCCTAAAAAAGCCCTTAAAATAATGGGATTCCAAAGGGACGAGTCCCTTTGGCAGAGCGCGAGACAGCGTCTCGCGGCCTTGCCCGACCACGCGCCCAGAGATTCTGAACAGGCTCTAAAATCCCAGAGGGAGCAGCGGAAGCTGCTCCCTCTGGGATTTTATTCTTCTTCCCCATACGCTGCCAGAGCGGCATTGATGTCGTCGTAGCTGTAGCCCATGCGGACCAGGGCGGCGGCTGTTCGCTGCCGGCCCTTCCAGCCGTCCTCCAGGGCGGCGGCATACTTTCTCTCGATAATGGCCAGAATCTGCGGCCGGGGATCCACCGCGCACGCCTCCAGAGCCTCCTGAATCAGCTCCCGATCGATCCCCCGGCGGTAAAGCTCCTGAAAAACCCGGCGGCTTCCCCATTTCTTGCTCTCCAGATAATAGGCGGCCAGCTTCCGGGCGTACTTCTCATCGTCCAGAAGCCCCTGCTCCTGCATCAGGGCCACAATCTCCGCCGCAATCTCCGGACGGGCGGATTTTTGCAGCTTGTCGTACAGCTCTTTGCAGGAGTGATCCCGGTAGCCAAGAAGATAGTAGGCGCGCTCCCTGGCAGTACGGCGTTCCGCCTGCTGCCGGAGCTCCTCAAGCTGCTCCTCATCCACCTCCCTGCCCGGCTCCAGGTGGTTTTTCAGGATGATCTCCAAATCCAGTATGTACCAGTAAGCTCCGTCCACAAAGACGGTGTACCGGTTCCCTTTGGCTTTCTCTACTGCGGTTATCTTCATGGAAGCACCTTATTCAAAGTCGCTTTCGTCAGCCTCAATGTCGATGTTGATGGGAGCCTCTCCCTTGGCGGGCGCGGCAGGCGCGGGTTCGCTCTCCTCCTGAGCGGCTGAGGTGGCCTTGGACTTCATCAGCAGCTCCGCGCTGTGCTCCCGCACCTTCCCGGCAATCTCCTCCTGAAGGGCCGGATTCTCCTGCAGCAGCCGCTTCACCTTGTCCCGGCCCTGGCCGATCCGCTCCCCGTTGTAGGAGAACCAGGCGCCGCTCTTTTCGATGATGTCGGCCTCCACGGCAAAGTCAATGATTTCGCCTACCCGGGAGATGCCCTCCCCGTAGATGATGTCGAAAATGACCTCCTTGAAGGGCGGCGCCACCTTGTTCTTCACGATCTTGCACTTGGTTTTGTTGCCGATGAGCTCGGTGCCGTTCTTGATGGCCTCGCTCCGGCGCACCTCAATCCGAACAGAGGAATAGAATTTCAGCGCCCGTCCGCCGGGGGTGACCTCGGGATTGCCGTAGCTGATGCCGACCTTCTCGCGCACCTGATTGATAAAAATGGCAACGCAGTTGGAGCGGGAAACCACAGCGGTCAGCTTCCGCATCGCCTGGGACATGAGCCGGGCCTGGAGGCCCACATGGGAATCGCCCATCTCCCCGTCGATCTCGGCCTTGGTGACCATGGCGGCAACAGAGTCCAGCACGATCACGTCCAGAGCGCCGGAACGGACCAGCGCCTCCATGATTTCCAGGGCCTGCTCGCCGGTGTCCGGCTGGGAAACCAGCAGGGAGTCGATGTCCACGCCCAAAGCCTTGGCGTAGATGGGATCCAGGGCGTGCTCCACGTCGATGAAGGCGGCTTCGCCCCCGGCCTTCTGGGCCTCGGCCACCACGTGGAGGGCCACGGTGGTTTTGCCGGAGGATTCCGGGCCGTAGATCTCTACGATCCGACCTCTGGGGACGCCGCCAATGCCCAGGGCCATATCCAGGCCGAGGGAGCCGGTGGAGATGGTGTCAACCTGCATGGCGGTGGCCTGCCCCAGCTTCATGACAGCGCCCTTGCCGAACTGCTTTTCGATCTGCTGGATGGCGCTGTCCAGGGCTTTTTTCTTTTCGGAAGCGTCCACCACCTGTTCTACCTGGGGCTTACCCTTGGGTTTCTGCTGTGCCATAGCTCATTCTCCGTTTCCAAGTAAATTAACGCCCGCCGGGGTGCGCGGGGGGCAGAGATAAAGACCTCGAAGGCTCCGCCTCCGAGCCTCTGCCAAGGGGGGCTGGCCCCCCTTGGATTCCCGTCATCTTTTTGCGGGGAGGGGGCCGGCAGGTACAGACAAGTCAGATCCCATTTTGCCCCCTCCCCGCAAAAAGATAATGGGTTTCCAAAGGGGACCGATCCCCTTTGGCGGAGGTTTGGGGCAGAGCCCCCAAGGTCTTTATCCCTTCCCCGCACACCCCCGGCGGGCTGTGATGACTCTGATTATACCACAGAGATCCTGGTAAAAGCAAATATTTTTCAAACGATTGTTCTCTAGTATTTTTCGGACAGCTTCCTCCTGGCCCTTTCCGATTTCCAGGGCCAGCATACCGTCCGGCTCCAGATGCTCTGTCCAGCGCTCCGCAATCCCCCGGTAGAACTCCAGCCCGTCCGGGCCGCCCCGAAGGGCCATCTCCGGCTCCCGGAGCACTTCCCGCTGGAGCGGCTCCCCGTCGGGAATATAGGGGGGATTGGAGAGAATCAGCTGATATTGGGGGTAGTCCTGCGCTGGGGAGAGCACGTCGTCCTGGCGGATGTCCAGCTCCGCGTGATGGAGCGCAGCGTTTTTTCGGAGATAGGACAGGGCCTCACCGCTTTTCTCCAGGACGGTGACGCGGCTTCCTGGCAGCTCCAGGGCCAGGGTGATCCCCAGGCACCCGCTGCCGGCGCAGAGATCTGCCGCGCGGATTGGCTTCCCCGCCCCAAAAGCAAGAGCCTGCTCAATCAGCAGCTCCGTTTCCGGCCGGGGGATGAGCACCCCCGGCCCTACCCGATAGGTGCGTCCGTAGAAATCCCATTCCCCCAGGATGTACTGAAGCGGCTCCCCCTCCAGCCTGCGGCTGAGGGCCCGGCGGACCGGCTCCGGATCTCCCTCCGCGCCCAGCAGGATGGCGCGGCGATCCAGCCCGCAGAAATGCCGGAGCATCTCCGCCGCCTCCAATTCGGGGCAGGCGCTTACCGGCCCCAGGGCCGCGGTGAGCTCAGTCAGCAGCGCTCTGCCGTTCATTGAGGCTACCACCGGTCCGACTCCCGGTTTTCCGGGATCACCGGCTCCAGGGCCGCAATGGCAATTTCAATCTGCTGGTCGTCCGGCTCCCGGGTGGTCAGATGCTGGAGCTTCAGCCCCGGCCAGGCGATGATCCGGGTGAGCCAGTTGTCATACCGGCCGCAGAGCTTCAGCAGCTCATAGCCTACCCCCATCACCAGGGGGAGCATGGCAACCTTCAGGAGGGTGCGGATCGCCACGCTGTCCCAGGTAACCACTGAAAATACCAGAATACTGACAATCAGCATCAGAATCAAAAAGCTGGTTCCGCACCGGGGATGGAACCGCTTCTGCGCCCGGACGTTTTCCACGGTCAGGGGAAGCCCCTTTTCATAGCAGAAGATGGTTTTATGCTCCGCTCCGTGATACTCGAAGGTGCGGCGGATCTCCTTCATCCGGGAAACCAGGGCCATATAGCCCACAAAGACAGCCATCTTGATCAGGCCCTCCAGCAGGGTTTTCCAGCCGCCCAGGTCGATCCAGCGGTCGCAGAATTTTACTGCCAGCGCAGGCAGGAGCATGAACAGCACAATGGCAAGCCCCAGGCCCAGTACGGTCCCGATAAGGGTTACAACCTTCATGAGCTTGTCCCCGAGGGTCTTTGTCAGCCATTGTTCAAAGGGCGAGGGATCTTCCTCCTCCAGCTCCCCAGCCTTTTCCGCCGACTTGGTCAGACAGCGGTAGCCCTCGATCAGGCTGGAGGCAAAGCCAAACACACCCCGGAGGATGGGGATTTTCGAGACAGCGCGGAGAAAGGCGCCGGGCCTCAGCGGCCAGACCTCCAGATCGATTTCGCCGCTGGGCAGGCGCACGGCCATGGCGGCTTTATCCAGGCCGCGCATCATTATGCCTTCGATCAGGGCCTGGCCTCCGATTCTGCTTTTGATAGGCCGGCAGGCCTCTGCCTGGGAATGACGTTCCTGAGCCATTGATGTGCTTCCTTTCCATTGGAGATATCAGGGCCACCGCGCGATTGTCCCAAGCGCGGCGGGAAAGACCTCGAGGGCGCTGCCCTCGAACACCTGCCAAGGGGAGCAGGCTCCCCTTGGATTCCCATCTTTTGGGGTTATGGGGGGGCAGGATTTCAATTTCTGCCTCGCTGCTGCTCTCTTCGTGGCCGATCGCCCGCCCACCCACTTTTTCGTAAAGAAAAAGTTCATCCCTGCGAGCGGGGCAGAAGGTGCGACGCAGAAAACTTCGAGCGGGTTCTGCTGCGCGCATACTTTCTGCGGCACAGGGAGTATCCCGCACCCAGGAAGGAGCTTTTTTCTTTACGAAAAAAACGTTCTGTGGGAATCAGACTATCTTTGTGGCAGAAAGCCGGAAGTCTGTACAGACTTGACCCCACCCCTTTTCCGCCCTTAAAAATTACGGGTTCCAAGGGGATTTAATCCCCTTGGCAGGAGTTTGGGGACAGCGTCCCCAAGGTCTTGCCTGGCCATCAGCGTATAATAAGCGCTTTGCGCTTATTATACCATGCAGCGCAAGCGGAATGGTATAATCGGCCATAAAGGCGGGAGCGAACGAAGTAAGCGCATCGCCTTGGCCATCGGCGTATAATAAGCGCTTTGCGCTTATTATACCACAAGCCCGCAGGGCGCGGTGGTATAATTGGCCATAAAGGCGGGAGCGAGCGAAGCGAGCGCATCGTCTTGGCCATCAGCGTATAATAAGCGCTTTGCGCTTATTATACCACGGACCCGGTATGAAATCAACGCAGAGCCTGCGGAAGCATCCTTGGGAACCGCACGATTGAGGCGCCAAAGGGGCGGGAGATCTGTACAGGAGGCCTTTGCCGCTGGCAAAGGCCTCCTGTTTCCCTTTTTTTGATTTTTGACTGCCAACGCAGGAAAAAGCAGCTCAAACCGCTTTATGCTCCTCTTCCTGATTAGGCGTCTGGAAAAAGGTGGGATCAGAATCGTCCCTTCTCATAAACAGAAGGCCAAACGAACCCGGACCGCAGTTGCTGGCAATGGCGGAGGACGCTTTCTGCAAATAAATCCGTTCAAATGAACAATGCTGCTGCACCAGCTCCTGAATGTATCGTAGCTTTTCCTCACTCATTCCGGAATAGGTGATAAATAGAATACGCCGATCAATGTTGATGGTATCCTGAAGGGTTTTTTTGATGTATCGTTTTGCCATGCGTGAAAAGCTGCCCATTTCCACATGACTGACTACCATTTTGCTCTTTTTGAGCACAAGCACCGGGTGCAGCAGCAGCGCGTCGCAGAGGACCTGTATCCTTTTGGATATCCGTCCGGACTGGCACATGATATGGGTGCTGTCGATAATGAACGCAGAAGAAATGAAGCGGCTGATCCGCTTGACCGACTCCAGAATCTCCTTCTTGCCGGCATGATGCTCCGCCATATAAGCCGCGCACAGAACAACCAGCCCCATACTGCTGGAGAGGTGCCCGGAATCAATCACCGTAACATTTTCAAAGGATTTGGCCGCTTCAAAAGCGTTCTGATACCCATCGCTGACATGCTTGGCCATGGTGATATGAATGATATTCTGCGCCTCTGTCAGCTTCTGCGCAAAAAAGCGCTCATAGTCCTCCACATCCGGCGGACAGGAGTAGGCCGTCTGACTCTTGGCAATGTGCATCAGCAGCTCATCCGGATTCAGCTCCTGTTCATCCAGAAAACGTCCCTCATCCGTACAGACATAATAGGGGCATACAGAAATACCGGCGTATTTTTGCAGGGATTCCGGCAGGTCGCACACGCTGTCTGTTGTCACCAGAATAGAGCGCCTCTGGGCCTGTTCAAAAATCAGGATATCCTTTTCCACATCCATCTGCCGGGCTTCTTCGTTCAGATAGACAAGCCCTTTGGGAAGGATGCTTAATACAGCCGCCTCCAGAAGCGCGCCGCTGACAGGCTTGGCAAGATATCCGCTGAACCCTTCCTTCCGGTAGAGAAGCTGGTTGTCGCTGCCCGCATTGGCAGTCAGCGCAACCACAGGCGTATCCTGGCACAGCCCGCCAGGCTGGGCCCGCAGGGCATGGAGACATTCGATTCCGTCCATCTCCGGCATTAGATGATCCATCAGGATACAGTCATAATGATGATTCTGCGTCAGCCGCAGACACTCGAGCCCGCTGCGGGCTGTATCGATCTGGATGGATGTCTTTGTGAGCAGCTTTTTCACGACAATCAGGTTCATATCATTGTCGTCCACAATGAGGATATGGGCATCCGGCGCTTCAAAGCTCTGATGGTATGCTTCGCCTTCATGCGCCCGCATGTGGGAAGCCAAGGTGAAACTTCCCAGCTCTTTTTCATCAATGATATCCTGATCCAGCATAACAACAAATTTGGAACCCTTTGTATAGATACTGTTTACACTGATCTCGCCGCCCATCAGCTCCACCAGCTGCTGAACAATGCTCAGTCCCAGTCCAGTTCCCTCAATGTGGCGGTTCTTTTCCTCATCCACCCGCCGGAACGCATTGAAAATGTAAGGAATATTCTCCTTTTTTACGCCCTGCCCGGTATCTTCTACAGAGTACCAGACACGTACCCGGTTGAGAGCCTGACGCTCACATCGGACGGAAAGAGTGACCGAGCCCTCGCTGGTATATTTGACCGCGTTATTGAGCAGGTTGATCAGGATCTGCTTGATACGCACCTCGTCCCCGCAAAGCATACTTGGGATGGAGGAATCCACCTGGAGCTTGAACTGCAGACCCTTTTCCTTCGCCTTGATCCAGATCATGTTGACGATCTCTGAAAAAAGAGCGCCTGTTTCATAAGAGACGTTGACGATCTCCATCTTTCCGGATTTGATTTTGGATATATCCAGAATGTCATTGATCAGGGAGAGCAGCAGCTTGCTGGCGCCCTGGATGTTCCGGGCGTTCTCTGCTACCTCTGGGGAGATATCCTCCCGAAGAGTGATCTCGTTCAGGCCGATGATGGTGTTAATGGGCGTGCGGATCTCATGGCTCATGCTGGAAAAGAAGTGATTCTCCGCCCGGTTCAGCTCCTCGATTTCTTTTTTCTGCCGCTGGGAGATGGCGTTCTCCTCTTCATACATCCTGTTCAGAAACATCAGCAGGACGCAGGTCAGCAGGCCGACCATGATTACAGAAAACGCGGAGTCAAAGAAGGCGCGCTGCTGGACATTCTGCGCCACAATCTCCGGAAAATAAAAGGCGGCGCCATAGCAAAACAGCGTTTCTGCTGTGCAGAGCAGAAAAAAAGTAACCATCCGCCGCCCCTGCAGGGTGATACAGACATAGATAAAGCAAAAAACGAACCATTCCGGTACGCCGCTGTAAAATCCGCCTGCTGTAAAAAAACAGACAGGAAACAGCGAGAGGAGCAGGATCGCAATGAGCGTGGCCCCTGTGCGGATCCGCTTCTTCCGAATACTGAACCTTACGATCAGCGCCATGGCGGCAAGGTAGACCACCATAACCAGGATATTCCAGATATTTCTGCCCATGGGCATGGTAAACATCAGCGCAAGCATACAGATGCACGTTACAATGCGAAACATACGCTCACGCAGACTGATTCTGTGATCGACGATAATCTCAAGCCATTTTCTAATCACGCAGCCTTACACTCCTCAGATCACATCATTTTCAGGAAGAGTACTTGAAAACGCTATAGCCCTGCTATCTGCCTGCAGAGCTCCTCGTGCGCCTGCAGCAACCCAGGGTGATGCTCCCGAATAAAGTCCACGTCGCCTCGTTTTCCTGCCAGCTCCAGTTCTTTTGCCTGTGCGGAGAATGCTTCCGCGCCAATGGTCAGGGATGTGCTCTTCAGCGCGTGAACCTTGATGGCATAGTCCGTCCAGTTTTCGCTTTCATACAGAGAGACAATCTCTGTCCGTTTTTCCTCCCCCTGGCTGCTGAAAAGCCTCAGCATTTCCTGATAGAAATCCTCATCCCCAGCGCAATAGTCCAGCCCCAGCTCCACATTGACGCCCGCCTGAGCGAGCTGGTCATAGGGGCCTGCCGGAGCGTCTGACAGAGGCTGCTGCGGCTCCCCTTCCGCTTCGGAGGGGCCCGGGCTGTCCGCCGGAGGAATCTGCGCAGCCTCTACGGACACATCCTCGTTTGCGGGCTTTACGCTGTATTGAATACAGCTTTCGGGCAGCACCTTTCGCAGCACCCGTTCCAGAACGGTGCGTTCGATTGGCTTGGGGACGAACTCGGTAAATCCCTCGCTGCGGAACATCTCTCTCGCGCCGCTGACTGTATTGGCAGTCAGCGCGATAATGGGCAGATCCTGATATATGCCGCTTCGAAGCTCGCGAATTTTCTTCAGCGTCTCTACGCCGTCAAAGCCCGGCATCATATGATCCAAAAAGATGATGTCATAAGAAGAGCAGCCGCACTGAGCCACGGCTTCCTTTCCGCTCAGGCAGGTATCCACCTGGATCCCATAGCTTCCCAGAACCCCTTTGGCCACAACCAGGTTCATCTCCTCATCATCCACCGCCAAGGCCCGGACGTTCACACAGGTAAAGGGCTTCCTGCCTGCGGCCTGATCCTCCGCAAACCCGCGCTCTCCCATCTCTCCGTTCAGCAGGTTTGCGACGGAAAGGGCGGAAAACGGCTTATGTATCACCAGCAGCCTGCTTCCGCTGTTTGGAACAAACTCTTTCTCCGCGATCACAACCACCCGAAGGGTATTCGCCAGATCCTCATAATACTCCCTGTTCTCTTCATACTCGCCCTGGGCGATGAATACATGGGTCAGATTGTGATTACGCTGCAGCTTGAGCAGGGCTTCAAAATTATGCGCCTGATATCCCTGAATACCAAACCCATGTACCAGGTTGAAGATCAGTCCGTCGTAATATTCCCGAACCTCGTCACAGCTGTACTTCTCCGGCCTGAAATAGCATGCAATGCGAAGCTGATCCGGGTGATTCAGAACAATGCAGGGCCGTTCATCCGCAACGCCCTGAGGGAGCACGATATGAGCGGACAGACCCTGCTGATTTTTGCTGGAAAAGTGAATGAAGCCGCCCATAGCGTTCAAAAATCCCCGGGCAATGGGCAGCCCCAAGCCAAGCCCGCCCGCAAAGCGGCTGCTTCCGGAATCCGCCTGATAAAAGACGTCGTACATCTGTGACAGCTGGGAGTCGGTCATGCCAATGCCTGTATCGCAGATATCGACAATCAGATTGATGCCATAGCTCTCCTGACGATGTTTAATGCGGACGTTTACGCCACCCGCTTCCGTAAATTTGATGGCGTTTTCCACCAGAATTTTAAGCACATGGGAAATCTTTTCCGAATCTCCAATGAGGACTGCCGGCACATTGGGATCAATGTCAAATACCATCTCCAAATGCTGCCGATTGCTTTGCAGTGCGGTCATTGTGAGCACATCGTTCAGCACCGAAGTGATCATATACTCTTTTTTGGCCGGAGCCAGCGTCCCCTCTACGATTTCCGTATAGTCCAGCATATTATTGATCTGGTTGGATAAACGCTTTCCTGCCATTTTAATGGATGCCATATCCGTCCGGATATCGGGGGAGAGCTCCTTCCCAAGGGCCATCTCGCTGATGCCGATCACCATATTAATCGGGGTGCGAAGCTCATGAGACACATTTGAAAGCAGCACGGCATTTTGCTTTCCCGCTGTCTCCAGCTCGGCAAATATATGCTCGTAGCGCTTCCGCTGCGCGCTGCGCCGGTTGATCCAGTACCGGGCCAGCGCCGCTCCTCCAAGCGTCACAAGAACGCCAAGCCCCAGACGGAACATATCCCAGTAGGCCATCTGCCCGGAGATGGTGTGCAGGACGAATCCGTGATACAGCAGCTCCAGCATATACAGAGCTGTTGTCACATACAAAATCCACTTTTTATTCAGCATGAACAGCGCAAGGATCAGAATGCAGGCCATGGCAGGGATATCAAAGAGGACGGCCTCATGCACGCCGAAGAAAAAGAACTCTGCCAGCACCAGTCCGGCGCACAGACTCTCGTAAAACGCATCCGATCCGATCCGCGCAATATGCAGAGTCCATACGCAGAAGCAGCCCGCTGTCATGAACAGGATCATCCAGAATTCCCATGCCATGACCAGGGTGACCAGGCTCAGCATACAGCTGAATATTGTGACAATGACAGCCAGCAGAAGATGTCTGCCTGTCTGATCCTCTGCTCTCATCGTTTCTCAAACTCCTGTGCAACCCGTTTCAGCAGTTCCTGAGGCCGGAAGGGTTTTTTCAAATAATTCACCGCCCCCAGCTTAACAGCGCAGACAACGTCCTCCTCGGCTCCTGATGCAGTTAAAAAAATTACGGGGATATCAGCGGCAAAGGCTTTCATGTGCTCAAAAGTCTCCATGCCATTCATCCTAGGCATATCAATATCCAGAAGGACCATGTCGATCTTCACTTCTTTCAGCTTTGCCAGCGCGTCTATCCCCGACTCTGCCAAAAGCACGTCATAATCCTTGCTTAGGATGAACTTTGTCCGGTTCAGATTCATACTGTCATCGTCTACTACTATAGCAATCCGCAAAAATAGCTTCTCTGTGCGCCGCAGAAAGCTTTGATCTATGGGTTTCTGCGGCGTATCAAAATGCTGCTATTTTTGCGGATTGCTATAATATGCACTTTTTCACGTAACTGCCTCCGTTCCCATTATTTCCGGGTATTTTCAAAAGCCCAACGAAATTTATTTTAACTGAGAACAGAACGAAAATCAAGCCCATATTTTCGCAGGATTTGTCCCCCTGCCGCCGCAATCGCCATCACTGCTGAAAGAGATTGAGAAAGCTGCATTCACAGAGGGGAAGACCTCGAGGACGCTGTCCTCGAGGCTCCGCAGTGCGTTGTGAAACAACGCACTTAGGAATTCGGCTTTCGCCGAATTCTGAGATGCGCCGCTGGCGGCGCATCGAGGACGCATCCCCTTGGATTCCCGTCTTTTTGGGGGTGGGGGTGGGGACGGGCGCTTGCGCCCGTCCCCCCTACCTCGCTGGTACTTCCCGCAGGTCGATCGCCCGCCTACCCGCTTTTTCGTAAAGAAAAAGATTCAGCTCTGCGTGCGGCGCAGAGAGTTTCGAGCGTGTTCTGCCGCGTTCCTGCTTCCTGCGGGGTGAAACGCTATGCTACGCCCGGAATCCCGCCGAAAGACTGCGAAAGGAGAATCTTCCTTATAATAATAGACCTCTTGCGAAATTAAGATAAGCGGTCAAAGTTGCAGATACCAGCAATCAAGGAAAAGCGGAGAGCAAAGCGCTTTCTCCGGTTACGGTAACGTTCCGAGAGGATACGAAATCTTTTGACAAAACGGATGGCGTGTTCGACCAAGATGCGTTTTCTTGAAATCTCACGGTTATCTTTGCGCTCCTGCTTGGTCAAGGGATGATTCTTGGAACGCTTTTTAGGCAGGAGGGAATTGGCGTGTATCTGAGCAAGTCCCTGATATCCAGTATCCGCCTCCAACTCTGTTTCTGCCTTGACATGGAAACGAGAATCCTTGAATAACTGGAAATCGTGCTTCTTTCCGTTGGAAAATGCCAGCGCAATGATCTCTCCGGTCTGAAGGTTGACGAGCAGCTGCGTCTTCATCGTATGCCGCTTTTTCTTTCCGGAATAGTATCGCTTTTGCTTTTTTTGGGACGCTCAATAGGCGATTCTGTTGCGTCTACCAGAACCACCTCG
>JAAVZY010000021.1 GCA_022791945.1 Oscillospiraceae bacterium
ATACTTCCTGCGCCGCCTATGGGGCTGAATTTTTTCTTTACGAAAAAATGGGTAGGCGGGCGATCGTCCCTGCGGGGAGTACCAGTGAGGTAGGGGGACGGGCGCAAGCGCCCGTCCCCACCCTTCACCCCCAAAAGACGGGAATCCAAGGGGACGCGTCCCCTTGGCAGGAGCTCGAGGGCAGAGCCCTCGAGGTCTTTCCCGTTGAGAACAGTATCTTGCCAAGTACACAGCGCACCTGCTTTCTGGTAGTATAGAGATACGCCCTCCGGCCAAAGCCGGAGGGCGTATCTCTATAGGAGCTACATATCAAAAAGGTTTTTCGTGGGGAAGACAGGGCCGCAGGTCAGATTGATGCCCAGGCGGCGGAACACATCGTCATCGTTCTGGAACACAATATGGGAGGAGTGCGCCTCACAGCCCCGCAGCTCCGGCAGCTTCGTCATGGCGAAGGCCACCACCTCGTTGGTGCTGCCGCTGATGGCAAGGGCGATCATGACCTCCTCCATGTTCAGGGTGGTGCGGTGAAGGCCGAATACGTTGTCCTTCAGGCTGACGATTGGCTCCAGCACGTTACCGGAAATCAGGTGCAGCGGATCCGGCAGGCCGGCCAGCGTTTTGATTGCGTTCAGCACTGCGCTTGCTCCTGCGGTCATCAGCTCGGAGCCGCGCCCGGTAACAATGCGTCCGTCCGCCAGCTGAATAGCCACGCCTGGATAGCCGGATTTCTCGAATTTTCGGTTTGCCGCTTCGATCACCGGCCGATCCTTTTCGGAAAGCTGGAGCTGCTTCATGATCAGCTCCGTGCGGGTGACCGTTTCGACGTCCGTCCGGCCCTGCTTGCTGTCGCAGACAGCCTTGTAATAGCGGCGGATGATTTCCTGGCTGGCCGCCGCCCGGACAACCTCGTCGTCGCTGATGCCGTAGCCTGCCATATTAACCCCCATGTCCGTGGGGGACTGATAGACGGACGCGCTGCCCATAATCCGCTGCAAAATGGTGCGGACAATGGGGAACACCTCAATGTCCCGGTTGTAATTGACGGCGGTTTTGCCGTAAGCTTCCAGGTGAAAGGGATCGATCATGTTCACATCCCGGAGATCTGCCGTAGCGGCTTCGTAGGCGAGGTTGACCGGGTGCTTCAGGGGAATGTTCCAGATAGGGAAGGTTTCAAATTTGGCGTAGCCGGCCTTTACGCCCCGGCGGTATTCGTGATAAAGCTGGGAAAGGCAGGTGGCCAGCTTGCCGCTACAGGGGCCGGGAGCAGTGATCACCACCAGGGGCCGGGTGGTTTCGATATAGGGATTGGAACCGAAGCCCTCGTCGCTGACGATAAAGTCCACATTGGTGGGATAGCCCTGAATGGGGCGGTGGAGGTAGGTTTTGACGCCGCGAATTTCCAGCCGTTTACGGAAGATGTCCGCCGAGGGCTGATCCTGATATTGAGTGACTACCACGCTGTTTACGTAAAGGCCCATTTCCCGCAGATTGTCGATGATGCGGAGCATGTCCAGATCGTAGGTGATGCCGAAATCCGCCCGGATTTTGTTTTTTTCAATGTCTCCCGCGTTGATGCAGAAGACAATCTCGGCCAGCTCCCGGAATGCCTGAAGGAGCTTAACCTTGCCGTTTACATCAAAGCCGGGGAGCACTCTGGCCGCATGGTAATCGTCAAAGAGCTTTCCGCCGAATTCCAGATAGAGCTTGTTGTCAAACTGCTCGATTCGCTTTTGAATATACTCTGTCTGTTTTTGCACATAAATCTGATTGTCAAAACCGATTTTCATCCCAGCATCCTCCCTACGCCCATATGAAACTCCACAAGAATCCTCTCCGCAGCGCAAGCCGCGGAGAGGATTCAATTCCTTTCAACAACCTACATTCTATCATTTTTTCCGCGCCATTACAACGGTTTTCAAGCGAAATTCTTCCTGCCGTTTCAGGCGATTTATTGACAGATTTGATAGGAGAAGGCCTCTGGGGGGCTCTGCGTGGTCGAAGGGCAAGACCTTGGGGACGCTGTCCCCAAACTCCTGCCAAGGGGATTAAATCCCCTTGGAACCCGTAATTTTAAAGGGCTTTTTAAGGGCGGAAAAGGGGTGGGGTCAAGTCTGTAGAGACTTCCTTCCCTCTGCCACGCAGAGAGTCTGATTCCCGCAGTACGCTTTTTTCGTAAAGAAAAAAGCTCCCTCCTGCGTGCAGGAGACTCTCTGTGCCGCACCGGGCTTCCTGCGCAGAACAAACTCGAAGTTCTCTGCGTTGCAGTCGCTGCGCCGCTCGTGTGGATGAACTTTTTCTTTACGAAAAAGTGGGTAGGCGGGCGATCGTTCCTGCGGAAAGTGTCAGCGAGGCAGGGACTGCAATTCTGCTCCTCCATAACCCGAAAAAGATGGGAATCCAAGGGGAGCCAGCTCCCCTTGGCGAGAGTGCGAGAGCAGAGCTCTCGTAGCTTTGCCCTTCCGAAAGATGGAGATTTTTTTAGAATTATTTTAAAATTTTTTCCGTCCCCTTGACAAAAGTATACTCATACCGTATACTTTAATTATAGCCAGGGCAGGGGCGCCTGCCGGAACAAGCAGAACAAATACCTGCATGGCAGAAAATGACACAAAACAGGAAAATGGAGGAAATGAAAATGAAAAAATGGGTTTGTGGAATTTGCGGATATGTTGCTTATGGCGAGACTCCCCCCGAGGCTTGCCCCCAGTGCAAGGCTCCCGCTTCCAAGTTTGTAGAGCAGTCCGGTGAAGCCGCTTATGCGGACGAGCATCGGATCGGCGTTGCCGCCGACGTTGAGGCTGACGTGAAGGAAGGCCTGATGGCCAACTTCACCGGCGAGTGCACCGAGGTTGGTATGTATCTGGCTATGAGCCGTCAGGCTGACCGGGAGGGCTATCCTGAGATCGCCGAGGCCTTCAAGCGCTACGCTTTTGAGGAAGCTGAGCATGCTGCTAAGTTTGCCGAGCTGCTGGGCGAGGTTGTCACCAGCTCCACCAAGAAGAACCTGGAGCTCCGGGCCGCCGCTGAGAGCGGAGCCTGCAAGGGCAAGAAGGATCTGGCTGTCCGCGCCAAGGAGCTTGGCTACGACGCAATCCATGACACCGTTCACGAGATGGCCAAGGATGAGGCCCGCCATGGCTGCGGCTTCGCCGGCCTGCTGAAGCGGTACTTCGGCGAATAAGCGATTCTGCACGTTCGGGGGATGGAGCGAAGGCTCCGTCCCCCTTTTTATTTAAAGATTGGATCTTAGAGCCGATTCAGGATCTCTGCGTGAGTGGTCGGGCAAGGCCGCGAGACTCTGTCTCGCGTCTCTGCGATGCGCCGCTGGCGGCGCATCGGGGATCTAAATCCCCTTGGAACCCGTAATTTTAAGGGCGGAAAAATGGGGTTAAGTCTGTACAGACTTCCTTGCTCCTGCCACGCAGAGAGTTTGATTCCCGCAGAACATTTTTTCGTAAAGAAAAAAGCTCCTCCCTGCGTGCGGGGTAGTTCCCGCGACGCAGAAATCATGAGCGCAGCAGAACACGCTCGAGACTTTCTGCGTCGTACGGTCTGCGCCGCCTATGGGGATGAATGCCTTTTTTCATATTTCATCCGCTCTTTTGTCAGAGATCGTGCGGCTCTCTGGTTTCCTGGAACAGCAGGGAAGCGGCCGGCAGCAGATCTCCTCCAAAGACGGAGGAGATCTGAAAGGAAATCTCTCTGGCGTTGAGGGCCTGGCGGAGCGCGCCGGTGATCAAAGGAAAATCTTCCCAGGCGTGCCCGCCCAAAATCAGCCCGTCCGCCTGGAAACGGAGGCACCAGGGCACCAGCAGTTCTGCCAGCCGCTGGCCAAATTCCTGGCAGAAGATACCTGCCTGAAGATCTCCCTTTCGGGACAGCCGAGCCAGCTCTCCCAGCTCGGGGATGCCCGACAGGGCGGGGAGGGTGTTGGTCAGCCGCCGAATGCCGGAGGCGGAGGCGTACCGCTCCGCTATGGAGTTTCCCAGGGGCTGGCGGTACAGCCATCCGTTCTCCGGCACAAGGGGGCTGTCCTTGACAAGCTGTCCCTCCGCGAAGAAGCCGGCTTCCATTCCTGCATCCAGATAGAGGGTGACCGCCCGTCCCAGCTCCTGACCCTCGCCCCAGACGCATTCCCGCAGGCAGAACAGCTCTCCCAGGCTGGAGAACCGCAGCTCCCGTCCGCCGCCGATCCGCCACTGCAGCTCCTCCCGGATGGATACCCCGTAGACGCCGCTTCCCGGCGTCAGGAGCCGGGAAAGCTCGCCGCCGGATTCAAAGGGGCTGGGGAGGATGAAGCTGCTCCCCGCAGGCTCAATCCCCAGGAAACGGCACTGCCGCAGGCTGTCCGAAAGGATCGCGGTCAGACGTGCCAGCAGGCCTTCCGCACCCTGCCCGAACTCCGCCGGATACTCCTGACGGAGCAGGAAGGCCTCTCCCTGCACAGCGGCAGCGGTGACAGCGGCACTGCTCAGCAGCAGCACCAAATATGCCTGCTCCAAGGCACAGTTCTCCTCCTTTGCAGCTGGAGTTTCTGCGTGATCGAAGGGCTAAGGCCGCGAGAGCTCTGCTCTCGCGCTCTCGCCAAGGGGACGCGTCCCCTTGGATTCCCATCTTTTTAGGGGTTATGGGGGAGCAGAATTTCGGTCCATGCCTCGCTGATACTCCCCGCAGAGACGATCGCCCGCCTACCCATTTTTTCGTAAAGAAAAAATTCATCCCCACGAGCGGGGCAAGACCTGCGACGCAGAAAGTTTCGAGCGTGCTCTGCTGCACTCGGAATCCCTTGCGCAAACTCTGTGTGGCACAGGGAGTGCCCCGCACGCAGGAGGGAGCTTTTTTCTTTACGAAAAAAGCGTACTGCGGGAATCAGACTGTCTGCGTGGCAGGAATCGGGAAGTCTGTACAGACTTGACCCCACCCCTTTTCCACCCCTAAAAAAGCCCTTAAAAAAGATGGGAATCCAAGGGGGGCTAGGCCCCCTTGGCAGAGCGCGAGACAGCGTCTCGCGACCTTGCCCTTCCGAACGCGCAGAGCGGGCGTTAGATTCCTGGAATGACGTTGCCGCCGCAGACGGGGATGTAGCTTCCGGTGATGTAGCTGGCCAGATCGGATGCCAGGAAGGCGACTACGTTGGCGATCTCCTGATCGGTGCCCCGGCGCTTCAGGGGGATCCGCTCGTCGGTGGGCTGCTTTTCGCTGTGGTTCATCCGGTCCCGATCGCTGATGGTCCAGCCGGGGGCTACCTGGTTGACCGTGACCTGATGCTCTCCGACCTCCTTGGCGAGCACCCGGAGCACACCGTCCATTCCCCGCTTGCCGGAGACGTAGGCCGACTGGCCGGGGAAGCACTGAATGGAGCATTCCGTATTGATTCCGATGAAGCGGCCCCAGCCCTTTTCCACCATGGCGGGCACGAAGGCCTTGGCCATATGTACATTCTGGAGCACGCAGCTGCGGAACTGGCTTTCGTAGTCCTCCACAGGCTGTTCCAGAACAGAGGCCCACTGGTACTGGATGACGGCATTATCCACCACAATATCCGGCGCGCCGCCCATGTTCTGGACGATGGCGTCCCGCATGGCGAGCACCTGGGACAGGTCGCAGACATCCGCCTGAACGCAGAAGGCCCGGCGTCCCATCTGCCGAATCTCCTGGGCCAGCTCCTCCGCCTTGGCGGAGCTTGTGTTGTAGTGAAGAGCTATGTCGGCGCCGCATCCCGCCAGGGTGCGGGCCATGACCCGTCCGAGCTGTCCAGCGGACCCGGTGATGACAGCCAGTTTTCCGGTAAGATCTAAAGTCAGCACAGTTTATACCATCCTTTTGATTCGCAGAATTGTTTGAGTACGGATTTGAGAGTTCCATCATAGCACCATTCCGCCTGAAAGGCAATACCCGGAGTCAGAACCTTGAAGGCTCTGACTCCGCTGCTTTTTTGAAAAAAGGCGGACGAACCGTCATAAGATCTATAGAGGCGGGAGAGATTCCCGGCGCTTTTCCGGCTGCGCAGAGCTGGCGCTGTGCCCGGAAGGCGAGGGCTTTCCTCGTGACCTCTTTTTATTCGTTTATTTGTCAAACTTTCTTCATATTTCTGCAAAAAAAGCGGGAATGCCATTGCAAAAGCATATAAAAGCAGGTATAATCTTAAAAGACATATATAAATTCGGAAAGCTGTTTCCCTGAAATGATGATATTTGTCACAATGGATCCCATTCTCGCCGGAGCCGGGAGCAGAGCGGCCCGGCTTTCTTCTCGGGGGGTGATCGCTCGATGCCTGCCAACGCACTGGAAACGCTGGCGCTGCTGCTGGGAGAGGACTTTTCCGACCTCCGCCCCTTGGGCGAGGACGGCGGGCTCAGCCGCCTGTTCTCTGCCCATAAGCGCAGTCTTGATCTGGACGTTGTGATCAAGCGGATGCGGATGGATCCAAACCGTCCGGCGGACGTCCAGCGGGAAGCGCGCGTGATGACCAGCCTCCGCCACCAGTACCTCCCCAGGATCTTTGACTTCAAAACCGACGGGGATGGGTACTGCTACACCATCATGGAACGGATTCCCGGCTGCACCCTCCGGCAGTATCTGCGCCAGAAGGGCGCGCTTCCTCAGAAGCAGGCCCTGCTCTGGATGAAGCAGCTGGCCCAGGCGGCGGCTTATATGCACAGCCAGCAGCCGCCCATTATTCACAGCGACATCAAGCCTGAAAATATCATGATTACGCCTCAGGGCGATATCTGCCTGATTGACTTTAACGCCTCCCTGGAGCTTCGGGACGACGGCGCCGAAGCTGTGGGGGCCACCATGCGCTACGCCGCCCCAGAGCAGTACAATTTCCCCCTGGAGCGGTTCGGAGATCCGCAGGCTCTTTTCGGGGAGCGCCGGGCGCTTTACGATATGGCCCTCCAGGCCCAGCCCTACGGAAAGGTGACGGCACGCACCGATCTCTACGCCATCGGCGCCTGTGCCTATTTTATGCTCACCGGATATGATCCGGCCTGCTGGAATCAGGAGCGGATCCCTCTGGAGCGGTACGACATCCAGCTGGGGGATCCCCTGCGGCTGGTGATTGAACGGTGCATGGAGCTGGAGCCGTCCCGCCGGTTTTCCGACGCGAAGGAGCTTCTGCGGGCGTTGGGCGGGCTGGCCCGGATGGACGGGCGCTACCGGGCCTGGCGGATCCGCTGTCAGGCCGCGGCCCTGGCGGTGGGCTCGGCTTTCATTCTGTCAGTCTTTGTAGCCCTGTGGGGCTGGCTCCTGCTCCGGCAGGAGGGCGGCGAGGCATACAACAGCCTCATCCTTCAGGCCCAGGAAGCGGAGCCGGATTACCTCCAGGCCCAGGAGCTGCTGATGGAGGCCATCGCCTTGGATCGGGAGCGGCCCGAGGCCTATGCCAATCTGGGGGCGCTTCTCTACCGGATGGGGGATTACCGTCAGGCGGTGGAGCTGCTTGCCCAGGTCAGGCCGGATCAGACCGGCTCCCTGGCCCAGGGGGAGGCGGCCCAGGTACAGGGGCAGATTCAGTATGTGCTGGGCTCCTGCTATTATCAGCTGGAGGAGTACGACGAGGCGCTGATGTGCTATCAGCTGGCGGTCTCCTTCTGTCCGGAGGATCCGGCCTGCCGGCGGGAGCTGGCGGTCTGCGCCGCCCGGACCGGGAACGACGCTTTGGCGGATCAGGCATTGTCCGCCCTGGCGGGCATGAACCGGCCGGAGGAGGATGCAGGGGACATCGAGCTGGTGATGGGGGAAATCGCCTCCGCCCGCGGGGAGTATGAGGAAGCGCTCACGTTCCTGTCTACAGTGGTGCGGGCGTCGGACAATCACAGCTTTATCGGGCGGGCGGCCCTTCAGGCCGCCCAGTGCTGCCGCCAGCTGGGAAGCGGCTGGCTGGAGCAGGAGATAGAGGTGCTGGAGACAGCGGTCCAGCGGCTGGAGATTTCAGAAAACGGGCTTCAGTCCCAGCTTTTGGCGGAGGCGCTGATCCGCCGGGCGTCTGCCCAGCCGGAGCGGCGGGCGGAGTCTTACGAGCAGGCGCTTGGCCTTTTGCAGGATCTGATGAACCGGGGCCAGCCCACCCTGACCGTGCGGCAGAATACCGCCCTGGTGCTGGAGTACCTGGACCGGTTCGATGAGGCCGAGGAGCTCCTTCTCCGGCTTCGGGAGGATTTTCCCATGGATTACCGGCCCTCCATGCGGCTGGCGCTGCTCTGCTTTGACCGGGAGGGTGAGAAGCCTGCGGGCCAGCGGGACTACAGCCTTGCCCTGGAGTACAGCCGGGAGGCTGAGGAGCTCTGTCCTCCGGGCGTGGCCGACGGCGATATACTCCGCCTTCGTGAGCTCTCCGGCCAGTTCGGCCCATAAGAGCCTGTCGAAGGGCAAGGCCGCGAGACTCTGTCTCGCGCTCTGCGATGCGCCGCTGGCGGCGCATCGGGGATCTAAATCCCCTTGGACCCCGTAATTTTTAAGGGCTTTTGAAGGGCGGAAGGGGTTGGGGGTCAAGTCTGTAGAGACTTCCGGCTTTCTGCCACGCAGAGAGTCTGATTCCCGCAGTACGCTTTTTTCGTAAAGAAAAAAGCTCCCTCCTGCGTGCGAGGTACTTCCTGCACCGCACAAACCCCTTGCCCCCCTTGTTAATGGGGGGAGGGCCAGAAGCGAAGCGGATGGCAGGGGGATTCCGTGCGTGGCACAGCGTCGCTCCTTGCAGAAAGCATGAGCGCAGCAGAACACGCTCGAAACCTTCTGCGTCGTAGTCTCTGCGTCGCACGTGGGGATGAATTTTTTCTTTACGAAAAAATGGGTAGGCGGGCGATCGGCCACGCAGGGAGTACCAGTGAGGTAGGGGGCGGGCGCAAGCGCCCGTCCACACCCCCACCCCCAAAAGATGGGAATCCAAGGGGGGCCTGGCCCCCTTGGCGAGAGCTCGAGAGCAGAGCTCTCGAGGTCTTCCCCTGATACTCAGAGCCTGTTGGGGGATTCTGCGTGGCCGAAGGGGCGGAGCGCTTTTGAGTTGCGTAATGTTTGAGTTGGAGGGTGAAGCTGATGAGCTTAGGCGCCATTCTGCTTTGGTGCGGGCTGGGAGGGGCGGCGCTTTCTCTTGTTGCGGGAGCGGTCTGCTGGCTTCTCCTGCGGCGGAAGGGGCGGGAGCTTCTTCATGCCATCGAACGGGAATATAAATAGAAGTGATTCATTCGGAAAGCGAGGAATGATTGTGGCAAACTGGAAGGAAAGCATCAGCCGCATGGCCCAGAGCGCAGTGGCCAAAAGCAAGGAGGTGGCGGAGGTCACCCGTCTGAACATGGAGCTCAGCGGCCATCAGCAGAAGCTTCGGGAGCAGCACAGCCGGCTGGGGGAATATCTCCTTGCCCATCCCGAGCTTCTGCCGGGCGAGGATGAAACCGTCTCTCAGATTCAGCAGGCAGCTGCCGAATGCCGGGAGAATATTGCACGGTGCAATCAGCAGATTATGGATATCCGCAGCCTTAACCTTTGTCCCCGCTGTGGAGCGGAGGTGAGCCGCGCCAGCCGCTTCTGCGATAAATGCGGCATGGAGCTGGAACGTCCCGCGCTCAATTCCCCCGCTGTCCCGGCGGAAGCTTCTGCCCAGGAGGAAGCCGTTCCTCCGGCGGAGGCAGAGGAAGCGCCGGAGCCGTCCGCCCCGGCCTTCTGCCCGCAGTGCGGAGCACAGGCGGAAGCCGGCACTCTTTTTTGCGGGGAATGCGGCGCCAGGCTGGAAGAAGCTCAGCCTTCTTAAAAAGGAGAGCACAGTTCCTGCGGACTTCCATGTAGATACTTTGAAGCTGTATGCACATAAGGCGCCAGGTGTTCGGGGACAGGGCAGACAGGCGTCTGCCCTTCCACAACGTGGAGATCCTATACGAACGATAGGGGGATCGGGATGAAACGAATCATTGGGTGGATTTGGCTGGGGATGACGGTTCTGCTGGCCGTGTATTCAGCCGTATCCTGGTATCTTCTCCGGGGCGCGGGAGCCTATCGGCTGGGAACCCGGCTGGGCGGCTTTTTGGCAGTGAGCTGGCAGATAACCGCCCTGGCCGCGTTGGCGTTTCTGATACCCGGACTGCTCCGATTGGTATGGGTGATCCGCCGGAAGGGCGCGCCGGCCGCTCCCAAAAAGGAAAAAGCGGCCCGGAAACCCCGCTCCGGGAAGAAGGACCCTCCGCTTCCTCCCACGGAGAAGCTGTCACCTGCTTCTCCTCAGGACGAAACGGTCCTGCTGGACGAGGAAAAGCTCCCGCCTGCCCCTCCCCAGGACGAGACGGTCCTGCTGGGCGAGGAAAAGCTCCCGCCTGCCCCTCCCCAGGACAAAACAGTCCTGCTGGACGAAGAGAAGCTCCCGCCTGCTTCTCCCCAGGATGAAGCCATCCCGGCAGAAGAAGCGTCTGCCGCCGAAAAGCCTCCCGGCTGTCCCAGCTGCGGCGCCGAGGGGAAGGCCGGACAGAAATTCTGCACCAAATGCGGCAAGCCGATGGGAGGTGGAGAGAGATGATTTGGGCGATTCTGCTCCTGTCGCTGGGACTGCTGCTGGCGGTTCTTCCCGTAGTGCTTCTGCGAAAGCGGCTGGGACTGGCCTGGCTCTCTTCTCTGGCAGCGGGCGGTTTGCTGGTGGCTGCCTGCGGCGGCTGGTTCACCTGGGGCCAGATCCGCCAGAGCCAGGAGCGCCGGGAGATTGTCTACATGAGTCTCCAGTATTTGAAGCAGGGCCGGGTGGACGAGGCGGCCTTTTATTTGAAGAAAACCGATTCGGCGGAAACCTTTGCCTCTGCCGGAGCCCGCTCCCTGCTGGAGCTGCTCCGGGGCAATGAGATCACCGCCCGGCTGAATCTGGACTCTGCCGAGGCTCTGGCCCGTTCCGCCCAGGAACGGGAGCTGCTTCCCATACTCAAGGGCGTGGACGTATGGGAGCCGGCCCAGCTTCAAACAGCGGTCGGGCAGCTGGAAAGCGCACTGGGCCTCTCTCAGAAGCGGCGGGAGGCTCTGGATTTTCATGTCCGGCTGGAGGCCGGCGGTCAGAGCTGGGATCAGGAGCAGGCCCGGTCCGCGGGCCTGGGCGTGAACGAGCTGGAGCGGCTGACCGTCAGCTCGCAGCTGGGCTTTGGCTCCTATGAAGCGGCGGTCTCCACTGCGGTGGGACTAGCGGATCGGAGCCCCACCGGAGACAACCGCCTCCTTTTGGCGGAGGCGGTGGCGGAGTGCGCCTACCGGGACATCTCCCTGCCGGACGTCTTGTTCGATTCCAGCGGAAGCCCCTCTGCCGCCAAGGAGCGGGCGCGGCTTGACAGGCGCCGGGAAAAGGCGGAACGGGATTTGGCGGCTCTGGAGCTCTCCATGAACGGGATCACCGATGCGGCGGAGCTGGACCGGCTCAACGCCCGGCGGCTGGAGCTGACCCAGGAGATTCTGGGGCTTCGGCAGCAGTCGGAGAAGATCTATGTCTACCGGGCGCTGAACTCCATTGCGGATCTGCGTTCCTTGGAAGCCCAGCTGACCAGGGCCCGGCTCTATTTTGCCCTGCAGGAGTATGAGCAGGCGGTGGACACCCTGCTGGGGGCCGCGCGTTCCTTCCAGGGGCGCACCACCCCGGACCGCTCCCTGGCCAACGCGCTGCGGATCGTGGAGCAGGCCTACTCCGGCGAGGGGGAATTTTACGACAGCCAGGAGTTTTCCGACTCCATGACCCAGCTGCTTTCCGCACCCTTTTCGGATCTGCTGCATGTCAGCCAGAGCAGCCTGACCAAGGATTTTGTTCAGCGGATCTTAAGCGATCAGAAAACCTATGGCCGGAGCCTTTCCGTCTCCGGCCTGGACGCCAGCCAGTATCCCAAAATCAAGGTGACCCTCTCGGGGCGGGAGCCGGTTTTAAGGGAGATAGTCGATCAGGCGCACATCGTCTCCCGGGACACCCGGAAGGACATCTCCTATACCGCCCAGCTCCAGTCCGGGAACCGATCGGATGTCTGCGTGCTGCTGGATCGCAGCGGCAGCATGGGCGGCGAACCCATGCTGAACCTGAAAGAGGCCCTGCGGGATTTTGTACAGGGGATCGGGGAGGAAACCTCCCTTTCCCTGGTAGCCTTTGACAGCCGGGCGGAGCGGCTGACCGAGCTCACCCAGGATCAGGCGCTGCTTCTTTCCACAGTGGACAGCCTTTCCGCTGGTGGCGGGACGGATATCACCGCAGGGATCCAGGCCGGGCTGGAGGTGCTGGAGGGCTCTGCCGGCAGCCGGTGCCTTCTGCTGATGACCGACGGTCAGAGCAGCGTGGATACCTCCATAATGGACGAGGCGGCCCGGCGGGGAATCATCATACATACCATTGGATTCGGCAGCGTCAACGACAGCCTTCTTCAGGAGATCGCCGACCGCACCGGCGGGCAGTATGTCCGGGCGGATTCCTCCTCCGAGCTGCGAAATGTCTACGCCAGCCTCCAGCAGCTCATTGGGCATTTTGTCACCCTGGAGTATACGGTTACCGATACGGAGACGGCAAACCAGCGGTATTTCTTCCTGGATACCGGAGCCTTCAGCGTCCGCAGGGAGTATGCCCTGGCGGAGGAGGGGGCGGAGCCCTTCCGGGTGCAGTTCTGCAATCCTGCTCTGACGGACGGGGAGACGTTCGCCCGGCTGGCGGCCCAGGGGAATCCTCTGCGGCTGACGCTCTATGGCGAGGGGCTTGATCGGGTGGAGCGGGTCACCCTGAACGGCCGGGAAGGCCAGCTTCTCCAGCGGGAGGCGGATTCCCTCCAGGTGGATGTGGTTCCCGATGGGCGGCAGGGCTGGCAGACCCTCACCCTGATCACCGGCGATGGGGAGGAGTATGCCTTCGACCGGCTCCTTCTCTCCGGAGAGATTCAGAGCTGGCGGGATCTCCGGATAGGGAATCTGCTGATTCCCTCCGCCAGGGGAATTCTTCCCGGGGACGGCACCCTGGTGGTGGGAGGAAGCGTGGGACTTCAAAACAGCGGGGATGGTTCCCTGGCTCTCTGGATGAACGGCACCCTGATCCTGCCGGAGCCCTCCGGCGGGGACGGGGATTTGGGCGAGCAGGCCAGCCTGCCCGGCTGGGGGCTGGTGCGGATCACGCAGGAGGACGGGGCGTATGATCCCCTGGGGCCTCAGAAGGTGGCCGGCGGCGGATTCACCCTGGACTGCCGGCGGGGACAGGGCTTCCTGATCCGGTGATTTCCAGGAAAGGAGCTGAGGCGATGAAGGCGCTGAAGATAAAGAAGGGGCCGATCCTGCTGCCGCTACTTCTGCTGGCGGCGGCGCTGGGGGCCTACACCCTGCTGAACTACCAGGGGGTCACCGCGGCGGACAGCCTTTCCCTGGGGGAGCAGCAGCTGAACAATCTGGACTACAGCGGGGCGGTGGCCTCCTTTACCCAGGCGATTTCCCTGGATCCCAGCAGCCGGGACGCCCGGATTGGGCTGGCCAAGGCCTACGCCGGCGCGGAGGAATACGACTTTGCCCAGCAGGTGCTGGATGATCTGGTGGGCGCGGAGAGGCCGGATGAGGACGCGGCCCTGGTGATGGTGGACATTCTCCGGAAGAACGGGCGGCTCTCCCAGGCGGCCCGGATGGCGCAGCTCCTGGTGGACGCCACAGACGGGGACGAATACTACGCCCTGCGGGATGAGCTGCTCTCCGGCGTGTATGACGTCCCCTGTCATGGGGCCGCAGGGAACGGGTATTCTCTCCTTCTGCGGAACGGGCAGGTGTTGGGCAGAGGAAGCAACGACATGGGACAGCTGGGGCTGGATCCGGCGGCGACAGCTTTCAGCGATTCGTATAGTTCCTGCGGGTTTAATGGTACGGCGGTGAAGGTGGCCTGTGCCGGCCGGACCTCGCTGGTGGTGGATCAGTCCGGCGGGCTCTGGGCCGCTGGTGAGGATCGCTGGGGGCAGATGGGAGAGGGGTACGGACTGACCTCCTCCCGGAGCGGCTGGCGGCAGCTGGCCTGTCCCGGCCCTGTGGCGGATGTGGCAGGCACCACCGGCAGGCTGCTGGTGCTCCTGCGGGACGGTTCCCTCTGGACAGCGGGCGCGGGAGGGGATCAGACCTTCCGGCGGCTGTCCTTTCCGGTGGTATCCGCCATTGCGGCCAGTCAGGATCGGGCTGCGGTGCTGACCGTGGGCGGGCAGCTGCATGTGAGCCGCGCGGATGCGCCGGAGCAGTGGACTCTGGCGGCTTCCAACGTGGTCAGCTTCACCCTTTCGGGCAGCGGGCTCTGCTGGGTGACCGGGGAGAACGGGCTCTGCCTGGAACAGGGACAGCTCAATGTCCCTGCCAGCTGGTATAACGGGGATATTTATCCGGACTTCACCCTGGAGCAGGCGGCGGTCCTGGAGAACGGGTCTGCCCTGCTGCTTGGCACCGGCGACCGGCTTTACCGGCTTCCGGGCGACGGGACAGTGCAGGAGCTCCAGACCGACAGCCCGGTCCGAACCCTCCGGCCCATGGACGGACTGCTCCTGCTGGAGCACGCAGACGGCTCCGCCTCCTGGTGGAACCCCGCTTCCGCCTCCCTGGAGCCAACAGACACGCTTTGAGGCGGGGAAGGCCGCGAGAGCTCTGCTCTCGCGCTCTCGCCAAGGGGATTAAATCCCCTTGGAACCCGTAATTTTTAAGGGCTTTTTTAGGGGCGGAAAAAGGGGTGGTTGAGTCTGTACAGACTTCCGAACGTCTGTCACGCAGACAGTCTGATTCCCGCAGTACGCTTTTTTCGTAAAGAAAAAAGCTCCCCCCTGCGTGCGGGATACTCCCTGTGCCGCACGGGGATTTCTGCTCAAACTCTGTTAGACGCAGAAACCTCTTGCCCCCCTTGTATTCCGCTTCTGACGAAGCGGCGGGGGGAGGGCCAGGAGCGAAGCGGATGGCAGGGGGATTCCGTGCGTGGCACAGTGTTCCCCCTCCGCAGAGAGCATGAGCGTAACAGAACCCGCTCGAAACTTTCTGCGTCGCACCTTCTGCCCCCCAAACCCCCCAAAAGACGGGAATCCAAGGGGAGCCAGCTCCCCTTGGCAGAGCGCGAGACAGAGTCTCGCGGCCTTGCCCTTCGACCACGCAGAGACTAGGAGGAGAGAGAATTGGCTTCTGATAAGGCAATCATCATGATCAATCTGGTAAAGAGCGGGCGGACCTGCGACCTGGAGACGCCCCTGGACATCTCTGCCAGCGAGCTGTGCTCTGCGCTGTTTTCCAGGTACTTTCCGGAGCAGTATGGGGACATGAGCCAATATTATCTGCGGGCGGAACGCCCTATCGCCCTGCTCCGGGGGGAACGCACCCTGCGGGAATACGGCATCCGGGACGGCAGCGTCATCAATCTTGAAAGGTAGAAGCCATCATGAACCGTGAACAGCAGTATATTCTTACCATCCAGAACGGGGACGTCTTCAAAGAGGTGGACGTCTCCGGACAGACGCCCTCCCTGAAAATCGGCACCCTCCAGGACTGCGGGGTGCGGCTGAAAGGGGAGCTGTTTCCTGTTCCGATCTCCCTGGCGCTTCGGCTGGGGGAGGATGGCTGGCGGCTCTCCTGCGGGCAGGGGCTCTGCCTGAGCTCCTCCTCTGTCCAGGACTGCGGCGAAGCCCTCATCGGCCACGGGGACATTCTCCGTCTCTGCCGGCAGGGAGAGCGTCAGGAGCTTCTGACCCTTTCCTTCTCCTACAACTTTACCGCCGGGTTGGGGGAGTTTGACACCATCCTGGACATTCGCGGCCAGTCCCGGATCCTCATCGGCAATCACCCCGCCGCCCAGATCCAGCTGGCAAGCGGCTACATTGGGGAGGAATATCTGATCCTCTCCGCCGCGCAGAACGGCCGGTATGCCCTGGACGTTTCCAACGCTGCAGACGCCACCCTCAACGGCGTCCGCCAGCTCTCCTCCTGCACGGTGGGAGAGTTTGACTTCATTGGCATCGCGGATTACAGCTTCTACCTAAAAAACCAGCTTTTGTACACCCAGGGCCGAAAGGATCTCACCCTCCGGGGCATCCCCTCCCAGCCTCTCCGGGAGGAGACAGCGGCCTTCTGCTACCCCAAGCTCAACCGGAGCCCCCGGATGGAGTATGTGTTTGACCGGGAGCCCATCGAGATCCTCAACCCGCCCGGAAAGCCCTCAAAGCCCCGGGACAATCTGGTGCTTCAGCTCTCTCCCGCGCTGGCCATGCTGGCGGTCACCTTCCTGACCCGGAGCGGGCTCATCGGCGGATCCCGGCCCAGCAATCTGAGCTTCCTGCTCTTCAGCGTGGCGACGATGACGGTTGGCATCTTTACCACGGTTCTGAGCTTTGTGCACAACCGGCGGCAGTACAAAAAGGATCTGGCCGCCTGGTATGGGGACTATGAGGCCTACATTGCTGCCAAACGCCTGGAAATTCAGGAGGAGCAGCAGCGGGAGCTGGCCGCCCTGGAGGATCTCTCCCCCTCCGGGGAGCAGCTCAGGGACTTTGTGAAAACCTTTTCCAGCCGCCTCTTTGAGCGTTCTCCCGGGGACGGGGATTTCCTTCACGTCCGGGCAGGGCTGGGCGCGGTTCCCGCCCTGCGGCCGGTCACCAACAGCTGCGAGGAGCATATCAAGGAGGAAAACGATCTGGCCCATATCCCGGCGGAGCTCTGCAAGGAATACGCCCTGATCCAGCCTGCGCCGGTGATCCTTCACCTTCGGGAGTCGGGCTGTACCGGCGTGGTGGGCTCCCCGGAGGAGCAGTACGAATTCTTTAAGACCCTCCTGCTGGACGTCTGTGTACAGCAGGACTATGAGGAGCTCCAGGTTGTGGTATTCATCCCCAGGGGCCAGGAGGAGAAGTACCGGTGGATCCGCTGGTTCCCCCACATCCGGGAATCCGGCGGCGGGGCCAGGGGGATCGTCTGCGACGACGAGAGCCGGGACAGCCTGCTGGAATACCTCTACGCCCTGGCAGGGGCCCGGAGTGCCGCGGCGGAGCAGGAGGGCGGCAGCGCGCCCCAGCCCAGCCCCCATGTATTGGTGCTGGTGCTGGAGGAGTACGGCCTCCGCACGCACCCCCTGTTCAAGTTCGCGGAGCAATGCGGCAGTCTGGGACTGAGCTTTGTCTTCTTCCAGGAGTACGGGGAGAACCTGCCCCGGTACTGTCAGGAGATCGCGGAGCTCCAGCCCGGCAGCGGGGTCCTTCTCCGGAAGGCGGATAAGGCGTTCCGCTCCCCCTTCCGGCGGGAAGGGGTGGACGACGCCAGCATCCGCTTTGCGGCGGAGCGTCTGGCCCCGGTCTACAGCGAGAAGATCGCCCTTGCCTCTCGGCTCACCGCCAAGATCACCCTGTTTGAGCTTTTGAATATCATTGAGCCCAAAAACCTGGATCTCCGCCAGCGGTGGGCCCGATCCAACGTGCAGAAATCCCTGTCCGCCCCTCTGGGAGTGGACGCCAAGGGCAGCGTGATAGCCCTGGATCTCCATGAGAAGGCCCATGGCCCCCATGGCCTGGTGGCCGGCACTACCGGCTCCGGCAAGAGCGAAATCATGCAGTCCTACATCCTCTCCGCGGCGGTGAGCTTCCATCCCTATGAGGTGGGGTTTGTGATCATCGACTTTAAGGGCGGCGGCATGGCCAACCAGTTCGAGCGGCTGCCCCATCTGATCGGCAAGATCACCGATATTGACAGCCAGGAGATCAACCGGTCCCTGCTCTCCATCCGGGCGGAGCTGGAGAAGCGGAAGCGGCTCTTCGCGGAGCATGAGGTCAACCATATTGACCAGTACATAGCCAAATACCGGGAGGGAGCGGCCCAGGTTCCCCTGCCCCATCTGATTCTGATTGTGGACGAATTCGCCGAGCTCAAGGCGGAGCAGCCGGAGTTTATGAAGGAGCTCATCAGCACCGCCCGGGTGGGCCGGAGCCTGGGCATCCACCTGATTCTGGCCACGCAGAAGCCCTCCGGCCAGGTGAACGAGCAAATCTGGAGCAACTCCCGGTTCAAGCTCTGCCTGAAGGTGGCTACTCGGGAGGACAGCAACGAGGTGCTCCGCTCCCCGCTGGCGGCGGAGATTCTGGAGCCGGGCCGGGCGTATCTCCAGGTGGGCAACAACGAGGTATTCACCCTGTTCCAGTCCGCCTACAGCGGCGCCTCTGCCTCCAGCGATAAAAACGGCAGCATGCGGGAGTTTTCTATCCAGGAGGTGGATTTCGCGGGCAGGCGGACAGAGGTCTACCAGCGAAGGGCCCCCCGCTCTGACGACGGCAGCCGGATTACGCAGCTGAAAGCCCTGGTGAGCTATATCAACGGCTACTGCCAGCAGGAGGGGATCCCCTCTCTGCCGGATATCTGTCTGCCGCCCCTGCCGGAGCTGCTGCCCTATCCCAGCCAGCCCCACAGCGTCCGGGCGCTTCCCGCAGGCGTTTATGACGCGCCCTCCAGCCAGCTCCAGCCGGAGCTTACCCTAGATCTACTGGAGGCCAATGTGATGATCATCGGCTCCGCCCAGACCGGCAAGACCACCTTGCTCCAGAGCCTCCTGCGGGGGCTTGCCGAAGCTGCCTCCCCCAAAGAGGTATCGGTCTATATTCTGGACTTTGCCTCCAAGATCATGAAGGTGTTCCAGGAGCTGAACCATGTGGGCGGGGTCCTTACCGATGGAGACGACGAGAAGCTGAAAAACTTCTTCAAGATGATCCTGTCCGGCATGGCCGAGCGGAAGGAGGTTTTCTCCCAGCTGGGCGTCAGCTCCTACGAGGCCTATCTGGAGCTTGCCCCGGAGAACCCCCTGCCGCACATTGTCATCATGGTGGATAATCTGGCCATGTTCCGGGAGCTGTTCCCGGACTACGAGGAGGCCCTGCTGAACATCTGCCGGGAGGGCCTGGCTTTGGGCATCACCGTGATTGCCACCGCCAAGCAGACCAGCGGCCTGAGCTACCGGTATCTGAACAGCTTTGCCCGGCGGCTGGCCTTCAACTGCACGGAAAACAGCGAGTACAGCAGCCTCTTTGACCGGTGTCAGCTTCGGCCCCGCAGCTTCCAGGGCCGGGGACTGGCGGCGGTGGATAAGGTCGTGTATGAATATCAGGCCTTCCAGCCCTTCCCCGGAGAAAAGGAGAGCCAGCGGACCGAGGCGATCCGGGCCTTCATTGCTTCTATGGAAGGGATCTGGGGCAGTCTCCGGGCCCGGCCGGTGCCCGGCATTCCCCAGCTGCTGACTGGGGATTACTGGGATGAGAACGGCCTCCGGTTTGACCCGTATGTAGTGCCAATCGGCCTGACCTACGGGGAGATTGAGCCCCTGACGGTGGATCTGGCTCACATCGGCGGCCTGGGCGTCTATGGACGGAAGGGCTTCGGCAAGAGCAACCTGCTCCGGATCCTGCTGGGATATCTCCAGCGGCACGTGTTCGACTTCCCCTCCCAGGTCTACCTGATCGACAGCTATGATCATCAGCTGGCGGAATTCCGCACCTTCGGAATCGTGGAGCAGCTCACCATTGACTGCGGGGATTTTGAGGATATCCTTCAGACCTTCGCCGACGAGGCGGAGCGGCGGATGGATATCCTCCGGGAGGGAGCGGATCTGGCGGAGGAGCCCCTGCTGCTCTGCGTCCTCCAGAATCAGGGGATCTACGGGCCGGGGGCGGTGCCTAAGCCGGTCTGCGAGCGTCTTCGGCAGCTGCTCAAGGACGCGCCCCAGCTGAAGCTCTGCTTCCTGTTCTCCGATGTGGAGAACAACGGGGAGTACGCCCCGCCGGAGCTGCTGAAGGTAGTCCGGGAGCTTGGGCAGCAGCTTCTGCTGGATGATCTGCCCGGGGTCAAGTTCCTGGGGAGCAATAAGTTCACCCCGGCGGAGCTGAAGCAGAACCGGAAGCCTCTCTCCCTGGGAGACGGTTACTGGTACGACGCCAGAGACGGGGTGCAGAAGCTCCGGCTGGTCAAATGCGAGGAAGCAATCTGATTTTGATTCCCATGGAAAGGGGGAATGGCTATGGCGGAAACAGCCGCCCGTCCGAACGCGCAGACAGTCCTGAACCAAACCAAGACCGCTATGGGAGCCGTCGTCGGGTCAGCCATGAGCGGCGCCCTAAACGGCGGCGAGACGGTCGCCCATCTGGACACCAAGAGCTTTGAGGATGCCATAACGGCCTTCGGTAGCTACATCACCAGCTTTGAGACAATCGTTAAGGAGGTACGGGCGCTTCAGAAGAAGCTGCTGGACAACTGGAAGGGGGAGGGCAGCAAGGCCTACGACAAGGATTGCTGTCAGGTGTCTCTCAATCTGCAGGATCTTTCCGATATTATGTATGAGCTCCGGGACGGCCTGATCAATGCCCAGGTGGAGTACATCCGAACGGATGCTGCTGTGTCCAAGGGCTTTGACTCATAGGGGGGATAAGTATGTCTTTGGATTCGCTGAACCGGGAGCTCGACCGTTGGAATGATCGGGCGGACACTCTGTCCGATCAGGTGAAGAAGCTGAAAAACCGCAAAAGCGCGGTGGAGAAAATCCGGCGGGCGCTTTCCAGCACAGCCCGCAGCGGGAGCGGAAGCGCCAACAGCGCCCTCCAGGGCTGCCGGAGCGGTCTGGGGATGGGCGTCCGGTTTTCCGGTAAAGAGGCCCTGCTGGACGGGATTTTTGATCTGGAAAAAAAGGAAAAGTCCCTGGAACAGGACGGGGATCTCTCCCAGGCGGATGAGGCCCTGGGACAGGAGCTGCGAAGGATCGAACAAGATCTGAAGAGCGCGGAGAGCTCCCTGAAGGAAGCCAAGAGCGCCGTCAGCTCTACCAAAAGCGCCATTCGCAAGGAGAAGCTGAACAACATCGCAAAGGGGAGGTGACTGCCATGACGCTGACACTGAGCTATGGGCATCTGGACGAGGTTATCAGATATACCAAAAACCTTTCCAACAGCCTGAACGAATACTGCGACGACCTGTGCGATAAGGTGCAGAAGAAGCTGTTGGACGTGGAGGGCGGAGGCTCCTCCCATCTGGAAAATGCCGGCTACTATGTGAAGCGGAAAATGGAGAAGATTCGTCAGCGGAAGGCCAATGCCGACACGATGAATACCTTGGCCCGGAATCTGCTGGACACTGCCAAGCGGGTGGACAGCAGCGTTAAGTCGATGATTGAGGCCAGACAGGCGGAATTTTTTGAGAAATATCCGGATTTGAAGCCGAGCAATTTCAAGATGATGCAGACCAGCTTTCTGTGCGATCTCAGGAATGTGCCGGTGCTTGGCTGGATCATCAAGGGAGTTGAAGCAGTCGGAAGAGGCTGGAACGATCTGGGAAAGAACATCCGGCACTGGTGGAAGTGCGGCGGCGGGCAGGAAATCGTCATGAACGCCGTGGACATTGTGGTGAAGGTCGGACTGGCCGTGGTGGCGGTAGCCGTTGCTGTGTCTGCCGTTGCGGCGCTCGCAGGCGGGACCGTGATAGCGATAGTGGTGGCAGGCGCCGCTTTAGTAGCGGCAGCGATCGCCTGTGTGAATGCAGTCACAAACACGATCACTTCTGTTCGGGCCATTGCCGCCGGAGGGGACGATCCCGCCATGGCGAAGATTTACGGGAAACAGGACAGCCTTTCCACAGTTCTGAGAGAAACCAACTTCCGGGATTGGGGCTTGCGGCCCATCACATTCCAGATCCCGTTCTCCGGAGGAATGACTTACACGCTGGATTTGGGCCGGATTCTTAACCGTAAGAGTATGGAATGGGCAACGGAAATTGAGATTGCGGATAACCTTGCCAGCCTGATCCTGATTGCTGACGCTGCATGGAAAGCCGGCGGCACCCTGGTGAACAAGCTGGATCGTTTTGCTGCCACCAACGGCATCGACTCCGCTTTTAAGGTGACAGTCCAGGGAAGCAACGGGACCACAGTCCAAAAAGTGACCTTCCAATCCCTAAAGGATGGCTTCAAAGCCTTAGTCATGGATAAGCCTCCGACTTCCGGCGCCTCTCAGGGAGTGCGCACCATCCTGCTCGACAATCTGAAGTCCAACGCTGGAACCTGGGTCACCCAGGTTAAGAATGACCTGCGGCACCCGATCCCCTGGTTCCGGAGCCAGCAGGCGGCAGGAAAGATTCCTACAGTTCAGAGCATCCGGCAGAATTTACAGAGTCTTCCTTCCAGCCTCAAACAGAATTTACAGAATATTCCTTCCAAACTCCAGCAGGGCTGGACGCAGTTTGCGAATGCCAGCAGGAGCGACAAGCTGCTGAAAGCCGATGCTATTGCCAAGAAGGTAAATATCGGGATCTCATCCGGTCAGAGCTTTGTTGAAGGAATCTATAATGTAGGGGACCGGAATCTGATTGATCGGGGCCTGGAGCGCTTCTTCAGGACAAAGGTCTTTTCCAAGAACAGCGCCGTGCAGTTCCTCAATACCAGCGGAATCGGCGGCGTCATATTTGGCAATAACCTTAAGAACCTGACAGGCATCAGCCAGGGCGGAGTGATCCAAAAGACATTCGGGATATTCAAGAAAAGCGAGACACCCAGTTATACCAGCAGCAGCTTAAGTCGGGTGTGGGATCATTACAATGAAATAGAGAACTTCAGATTTACCTTTGATCTGGAAGCACTGCGGCTCCAGCAGAGTAAGCTCCGTTTGGAGCTTGAAAATATAGGGAGGTAGCTATGGAAAACATTGATGTGCAGGAATACCTGACCCAAGGGGCCGTCCTCTCCGGGCAGGGCCAGTATGAAGCGGCCCTTGAGTACTATCGGAAGGCGGAAAAGGCGGATCCCATGGATCCGGAGGTCTATCTCGCCCAGGGCACAGCCCTGGCCAGCCTGGATCGGCTGGAGGAAGCCAAAACCCAGTTTGAGAAGGCGCTCAAGGTAGATCGCACCTGCGGGCTGGCCTACTTCCACCTGGGAAGCATTGCGATTCTCCAGGGGGACGTGGCCAAGGGCTTTGAGGACTACAACAAGGCTGTTTCCAACGGCTACGACGACGCCCAGCTCTACTACAGCATGGGCCTGCTTCATGAGGAGATCGGAGAGATGGATCTGGCCATCCGCAGCTATTCCAAGGCGGCGCTGCGGGACCCCACCCGGCCGGACGTGCGCCTGCGGAAGGCCCAGCTCCTCCAGCAGTGCGAGCGGATTCCCGAGGCGCTCCAGGCTTTGGACGAGATGATCCTGGCCTGCCCGGATTACTTTGAGGGCTATCATATGAAATGTGTCATCCTGACGCAGCAGCGCCGCTGGGCTGAGGCGGAAAAGCTCCTGGCGGACGCGCTGGCCCTCTTCCCGGAGGATCCGGGCTTTGCGCTGGATAAGGCGTCTCTTCTGGTAGAGCGGGGCCGGACGGAGGAGGGCCTGGCTCTCCTGGATGAGCTGGAGCACCGGGAAAAGACCGACGATCCGGTTCGCCGCCGGATCTATATGGAGCGGGCCCGGATCCACGCCTCCGCCAATCAGCTTGACGAGGCCATCACCGCCCTGAACCAGGCCAAGGCCCTTTCGGAAAAGGAGGGCGTCTTTGACCAGCAGGCAGTCTTTTTGCTGGCAAACTGCTGCCTGTCCAAGGGGAGCTATGAGCAGGTGCTGGACTGCGCCCTCCAGCTGCGGGAGAAGGGAGAGGACGTCTATATTCTGGAGACGGCCCGTTACTTCCAGCCTTTGGCCCTGAAGATGATGGGGCGGATGGAAGAGGCCCTGCCTCTTTATCAGGAGGCGGTCAGCGCCTACCGGCAGCAGTCCCTGGATATGCCGGGCAATCTGGACGCTTATCTGCTGCGGATCATGTGCCTGCGGGACATGGAGCAGTATGAGAAGGCGTTGGAGCTGACGGATTATGTGCTTCAGCTCAAGCCGGATCGGGCCGAGCCCCGGATGCTCCGGATTTCCGTGCTGGAGGCCATGGGCCGGACAGAGGAGGCCCAGACCGAAGCCAATGCCCTTCAGGAGCTGCTCCCTCCGGAGCTGCGGAAGTAGGGCTTGCGCAATGAGAGGATGAGGTGTGGCTATGGCTGTAAACTTACATCTGGATCAGGATGCTTTTCAGGCAGCCTGCTCCGGACTGGAGGAAAAATGCCGAGATCTGGAGGCGCTCAGCGGCCAGATTCAGAGCTCCTTTGAGCAACTCCGTCAGGATTGGGACTCCCAGGCAGGAAAGCTCTTCTTTGAGCGTTTCGAGAACGATCTCATCAAAAATCTGGATCAGTTCACAGTGGTTATGGAGCACATGAACCAGAACCTTTCTTCTGCCTCCCAGCAGTATGAGGAGGTATTTGAGGCCGCTGAAGCTGTCGCCAACGGACAGTTCTAAAGCCTGTTCAGAGTCGAAGGGCAAGGCCGCGAGACGCTGTCTCGCGCTCTTCCAAAGGGACGCGTCCCTTTGGAATCCCATCTTTTTGAAGGGCTTTTAAGGGCGGAAAAAGGGGTGGGGTTAAGTCTGTACAGACTTCCGGCTTTCTGCCACGCAGAGAGTCTGATTCCCGCAGGACGCTTTTTTCGTAAAGAAAAAAGCTCCCTCCTGCGTGCGGGTAGTTCCTGTGCCGCATTGGGTTCCTGCGCAGAACACGCTTGAAACTTTCTGCGTCGCAGCTTCTGCCCCACTCGTAGAGCTGAATTTTTTCTTTACGAAAAAATGGGTAGGCGGGCGATCGTCACTGCTAAGAGTATCAGCGAGGCAGGGGGACGAGCGCAAGCGCCCGTCCCCACCCCCCACCCCCAAAAGACGGGAATCCAAGGGGACGCGTCCCCTTGGCGAGTGCTCGAGAGCAGCGCTCTCGAGGTCTTGACCTTAGGAACAATGATGAAGTCTGCCGTAAGGCTGCTTTGGCGGCTTCCGCAGCCTGCTGCGGGCCTGAAGGGAATCACCGTTTCCTTCAGGTACGGAGACAATAGAAAAGCCCATTGAAAATTGAAAGGAGAAAAACGACATGGCAGAAAGAATTATGATGACCCCTCAGGAGCTCAACGACGGCGCAGGATTTCTGCGCGATCGCCTGGAGGCTATCAACAGCGAGGTACAGTCCCTGAAAGCGAAGATCGACGACATCGTTTCCCGGTGGGAGGGTGCCGCTCAGCAGTCCTTCGTAGCGCAGTTTGAAGAGCAGCTGTTCCCCATCCTGCGGGATGATATGCCCCAGGTCATTACAGGCATAGCGGAGGAGCTGGATGCTGCGGCCAACGCCATCCGTGATACGGACGAGAGCCTTTCCAGCGCGTTTAAGGGCTAAGTGAGAAGGCTGCGGCGGCCTGCCTTTGGCGGGCCGCCGCGGCTGCGCTTTCATCAATTTCAAGGAGGTTTCCCCATGTCTGTCAAACGACTGCTGGCTCTATTCAATGTGCTGATCCTCATTGTCCTTCTGTCCGGAAGGAGCCTGGGAGCGGACAGCGTCTCCCTGGTCCAGGCCTATGCCTGGGAGGACACCCTGGACGTCTTTACACAGGGCGCTTTCAGCCCCGACAGCCTTTCCTGCCGGATCTCCAATCAGGAGGCGGAGATTGTCCGGAGCGGTTCCCTGGCGGATATGGGGGTAACCGTTCAGACCCAGCTGCTGGTGGATGTGTCCACCTCCATGCCCGCGCCCCTGCGGGATAAGGTACTGGCTGTGATGGACGCCCTGATTGCCTCCATCCCTCCGGGAGAGCAGTACCAGCTTGCGGCCATCGGGGAGCAGGTTTCCGTGCTCCAGCCCTTCACCTCTGATCGGTATGATTTGGCTGTGGGAGCATCCAAGATCGCTTTCAACGGCCAGGAAAGCCGGATCTACGACGCTGTTTACAACACCCTTCCCCAGATCGCGCCTTTGGAAGAGGGAAAGCCCTGCTTCTACCGCACGGTCATTTTGACGGACGGAGTGGATCTGACCGATACCGGCGTGACGGTAGAGGAGCTCTACCTGAAGCTCCAGTCCAGCACCTATCCCATTGACGTTGTGGATGTCGGCGAAAAATCCGCGCCGGATCGGGAGCTGTCCGCCCTTGCGCGGATCAGCGGCGGACGGTACTTCTCCCTGAACGGGACGACGGATCCGGCGGCTCTGGCCGCCTCCCTGGGCGTGGGAGACGTATACTGGACCCGGCTGAAAGCCCCGGAGGCGCTCCTGGACGGTTCCACCCGGCAGGTCAACCTGTCCGACGGCAGTCTCTCCCTGGAGTTTGACTGCAAATTCCCCGTGTTCGGCACGCCGGAGACATCTTCGGCGCCCCCGGAGCCGCCCCCTGTATCTTCTGCGGTTCCGGTGATCCTGCCGGAGCCTGCGCCGGAGCCGGAGAAGAGCCTCCTTCCGGTGCTGCTGATTGCCGGCGCTGCGGTCATCGCCGTCAGTGCCGCAGTGCTGACGGTGCTCCTGCTCCGGAAGCGGGGCAAACAGGCGAAGCCTGGTGCCGGCGGATTGATTCCGCCCGCGCAGGGAGGGCAGGGAACAGAGCTGCTGTCAGCGGATGGGCGCACCCAGCTGATTTCCTCCACGGCCCCTTCTGTCCGGCTCCGGAGCACCGCAGATGCTTCTCAGGTGTGGGAGCTGGTTTTGGGCGCGCAGGGCCAGGAGGTGCGGATCGGCCGAAGCCCCGACTGCCGGATCTGCCTGCCGGAGGCCAGCGTCTCCCGGGAGCAGTGCAGGCTTTACTATGACGGGGGAATCTATGCGGAGAACATCAGCGGCTCCAACGTCACCCAGCTCAACGGAGAGCCGCTCAAGGCTCCTGCCCTCCTGGCAGAGGGGGATCTGCTGAAATGCGGCCGGATCTCTCTGATTGTAGAGGCGGTCACCATCTCCGGTGGAGGAAACCTGAACAAGAAAACCGCTTTCATCAATATATAGGCGAGCCTGTTTTGGATCTCTGCGCACTGGAAGGGCAAGACCTCGAGGCTCTGCCTCGAGCTCCGCCAAGGGGAAGGGATTCCCCTTGGATTCCCGTCTTTTTAAGGGCGGGAAAGGGTGGGGTGGAGTCTGCACAGACTTCCTTCCTCCTGCCGCGCAGACAGTCTGATTCCCGCAGACCGCTTTTTTCGTAAAGAAAAAAGCTCCCCTGTGGGTGCAGGATACTTCCTGCACCCACAGGGGTTTTTATGCGCTTTGTTGAACGCTTAACCTGCTCCTTGATTCCGAGCGTAGCATAGCGTTTCACTCCGCAGAGAGTGTGAGCGTAACAGAGCACGCTCGAAATATTCTGCGTCGTAGTCTCTGCGCCGCACACGGGGCTGAATTTTTTCTTTACGGAAAAATGGGTAGGCGGGCGCTCGACCCTGCGGAGAGTATCAGCGAGGCAGGGACTGAAATTCTGCCCCCCCATAACCCCAAAAAGACTGGAATCCAAGGGGACGCATCCCCTTGGCGAGAGCGCGAGAGCAGAGCTCTCGCGGCCTTCCCATACCCACCTACCCCTTCGCCAACTCCTCCAGAGACTGCCCACGGAGAGCGCGTTCCAGGAGAAGAGGGAGCTTTTCCGGGGCGCAGGCGAAGCAGGGGATTCCCATAGCGGCTACCTTCTGGGCGGTCTGCTGGTCATAATAGGGCTTGCCGCCGTCAGCAATGGCCAGCAGCACCACCACGGTCACGCCAGAGGCCTTCATCTCCTCCAGCCGCCGGAGCAGCGCCGCCCGGTTGCCCCCCTCGTCCAGATCGGAAATCAGGAAAAACAGGCTCCGGGCCGGGGCCTCCACCAGCCCCTGACAGTAGGCGATGGACCTGGCAATGTCCGTCCCTCCGCCCATCTGGAACCCAAACAGCAGATCCACCGGATCGGCGCATAAAGGGGTCAGATCCATGATCTGGGTGTCAAAGGCAACCACGCTGGTCTGCACGGCGGACATGGAGGCCAGCACACAGGCCATCACCGACGAATACAGCACGGAAGGCCCCATGGACCCGCTCTGGTCAATGTCCAGAATCACATGCCAGCGGTTGATCCGGCTGGAGCGATCGAAAAAGAGCACCCGCTCCGGAATGATGGTCTGAAGCTCCGGGTTGTAGTGGCGCAGGTTCCGCCGGATGGTACCGGGAAAATCAATGGCGGCGGCAGAGGGGAGGGGAGAGTGGGCGCGCCGGTTCAGGGCGGCGGTCACTGCCCGCCGGACGTCGTTCTCCAACAGTCGGTTGATCTCCTCCACGATTTTCCGGATGAACTTCCGGGCCGCTTCCTTGGATTTCTTGGGAATCTGATCCTTGAGCATGAGCAGGGTGGAGGCCAGATTCAGATCCGGCTCCAGCCCCTCCAGCAGCTCCGGCTCCAGCAGAAGCCGCTTCAGCCCCTTGCGCTCAATGGCGTCGTTTTGCACCACCGCCACGATCTCCGGGTCAAACAGAGACCGGAGATCCCCCAGCCACTTGGAAATGTGGGGGGCGGAGGGCCCCTTTCCCGCGCCGCCGGCGGACATGCTTTCTCCCGGCCCGCCGTAAATGGCAGACAGCGCGCTGTCCATCAGCAGCTCCTCCTGAGACAAAGGGGAGCCCCCCATCCGCTGGAAGGATTCCTGGGCCTCCGAGCCCAGAATCAGCCGCCAGCGAGCCATTTGTTCCTGCTGTGTCACAGGCTCGCCTCCTTAAATATCATCAAAGTTGAATTCCTCCAGATCGCTCAGCAGCGCCTGCTCCGCCTGGGTGGGCTCCTGCATAAGCAGCTCCGCCGCCTGGGCTGGATTCACGCCCCAGATCTCCCCAAGATTCTCTGCAATGTCGTTCTTTTCACTGGGGGAGAAGTCCGCAAAGGCCCGGCGCAGGAATACCAGCGCCCGCCTGAAAGCGTCCTCGTCCAGCCCGTCCAGATAGCCGCTCAGCTGCCGCCACAGGGACAGCCGGGCAATCAGGGCGTACCGGTTTTTCCCGGCCAGACCCTCGAACCATCCGGCCCCCAGATCCGCAGGCACGCCTGGGGAGAGCCTGCGGGAAACCTCCCGGGCCAGCAGCTCCTCGGAAACAGCTCCCCGCTCCAGCAGAATCGCCATAGCAAAGCCGGAGCATCGGGTGTTCAGATCGTCCCGGTCGGAAACCCCCTCCAGCAGCCGGATCCAGCGATCTTCCTCCAGGAAATCGTGACTGAGCTGGAGCGCGTTCAGCTGCTCCATGGCCTTGGTCACAGCGGCAGCGGACTTTGTGTCGCAGAGGCAGGCGTCCTCCAGAGTCAGGCAGGCCCGGAGATACAGCTGCTTCACCAGGGGCACCACCGGCTCCGGATCGAACCGGCGGAGATCCCCGTACCGCACCACCAGGGAAAGCCGCTGGGCGGTTTCCGCCACATCCGCCAGAGCCGCCGCATCCACAGACAGCCCCTGGAGCACCGAAAGCGCGTGAGCCGCGGCGGCGGGCATCCCGCAGAGGAAGGCGTCCTGGAAAATGGCTGCCGCCTGGGCGATGGTGGCGCTGGATTCGGCCCGTTCCTTCAAGGCAAAGGCGGCGGCGCCTTCGATGGTGTCCCCCATCAGGGCAGACTCCACCACCTCGATTTCCACCTCCGGCGTCCAGCGGAGCTCCCAGTATTCGCCCCAGTTGGCCCCCTCCTGGCGGGAGGGAAGCTGGGAGGCAAAGTGAATATTCAGCACCCGCAGCCGATGGAGGAAGAAGGAACGCCGCAGATCCCCCAGCGCTGCCTTTTCCGACTGAACGGACAGCTTTTCCCGAAGATCCAGATCCAGCCGCTGAAGCTCGGCGGTGCGGAACTTCTCCAGCCGCAGCTCCTTCAGCTGACGGTAGAAATCCTCCTGGACGGAGGTGCGGCTGACCCCCTCGGGGAGAAACCCAATCTTCCGGCTGATCTCCGTCTCCGCCGCAGCCAGGGCCAGCTCGGAGAAATTTCCGTGGCCCATGGTGGTGACGGAGGCGTCCCGAAGATCCGCTAAGGTGGGATACCGGCTTCCCCGCATAGAGGCCAGAGTGTGGGCCAGCCGGACTCCCTCAATCACCTCCGCTGAGGAAACCAGGTTCCCGGCCTTCCGGTGGGCGGCGGCCAGGCGGGTCAGGTAGAGATAGGGCGCGTCTCCCAGATCCCCCCGGTTGAGGGCGTCCCAGAGAAGCTCAAAGTAGGCGGGGGCCTTGTTCCCGGCCCCATAGCCGGAGCGGGAGGTGAGCCGGTAGTAGGAGTAGGGCATCAGGGTAGCTGTAGAATCCGCCCTGGGAAGAGCGGCCTCCTCACGGTCGGTCATGGGCTGATTTTCCTCCAGCCCTGCCACATGGAAGGCGCCGCAGACGCAGAAAATCCGCTCCTCCGGGATGCCGCTGTCCACCGCCTGGCGGATAACCCGCTTCATGTAGGCTTCCCGGACGATGGTTTCCGCCTGGCGGCGGTCATCCTCCCGGGAGGCTTCCCGGAGCTGCCTTCCGAAGGCGCCGCAGGCGTCCCGGTATTCCGCCGGCCCTGGGAGCTGCTCAAAGCGCCGCTCCCAGAAGGTGTCATGCTCCTCTCCGGTGAGATCCTCCAGCCGACGGTAGACGCTTTCGGTCGTGCTGGCGCAGTCCTCCTCCGGAGCAGAGGCATCCTCCGCCGGGGGCGGGGGGCTCTTCGGCTCCAGGGCCAGGAACACGGAGGAGGGGAGATCCATAAACCGGCATTCCGCCCCATGCTCATGGGCCCAGAGAATGGCCTGGATCTCTGGGGAATAGATGGCAAAGGGATAGAGCAGGGTGCGGACCGGCGGCGTTTTGGTATAGGCCAGGATGGCGACGGGGAATTGGGCGGCGGGATGGGAGAGCCACTGAAGCTGATCGTTCAGATCGCTGGGCCCCTCCACCAGCACCAGCCTGGGCCTGGCCTCATCCAGGGCCTGCCGCAGCCGGAAGGCGGCGGCGGGGGAAAGGTGGCGCACCCCGAACAGAATCGGCCCGCCCATCAGTCATTCAGCTCCCGGCAGGCCTTGTAGAGGGGAAGCCAGTGGCTGCCCCGCTTTTTCATCACATTCTCCAGGTATTCCTTCCAGGAAATTTTGTCCTTGTCTTCGTCCTTGACCACAGCGCCCTGGAGGGCAGCGGCCAGATCCGCGGGCGTGATCCCGCCGTCCCCGAAGCTTCCGGCCAGGGCCATGGAATTGGCCAGCAGGGAGATGGCCTCTGCGGTGGAAAGCACCCCGGAGGTGGTTTTCAGCTTCTGCTTTCCGTCCAGAGTTGCGCCGGCCCGGAGCTCCCGGAAGATGGTGACCACCCGTTCCACCGTGTCCTCATCCGGCTGGCGGGCGTTGAGATCCAGCCCTGCGGAGAGTTGGGCCACCCGGGTGCGGACGATTTCCATTTCCGTTTCCATGTCGGAAGGGGTGGGGAGCACCACAATGTTGAACCGCCGTTTCAGCGCGGCGGACATATCGTTGACCCCTTTATCCCGGGTGTTGGCGGTGGCGATGACCGAGAAGCCCTTCTGGGCGGGAAGCTCCAGCCCCAGCTCCGGAACGCTGATCCGCTTTTCCGAGAGAAGGGAGATCAGGGCGTCCTGCACCTCGCTGGCACAGCGGGAGATCTCCTCCACCCGGGCGATGGAGCCGGTTTCCATGGCCCGGTAGACCGGGCTTTTCACCATGGCCTCCAGGCTGGGGCCCTTGGCGATGAGCATGGCGTAGTTCCAGGAGTAGCGGATCTGTTCCTCAGTCGTGCCGGCAGTGCCCTGCACGACCTTGGTGGAGTCCCCATTGACCGCTGCGGAAAGGTGCTCGCTGAGCCAGGATTTGGCAGTGCCCGGCTCCCCGATGAGCAGAAGCGCCCGATCGGTGACAAGAGTGGCGATGGCGATCTCCACCAGCCGCTGGTTTCCCATGTATTTGGGCGTGATCTCCACGCCCTTTACCTTCACGTTTCCGGTGAGATAGGTGAGGACGGAGCGGGGAGACATCCGCCACCCGGTGGGGATGCTGTCTTTCTCCGCGCTGATCAGCGCCTCCAGCTCTCTCTGATACAGCTCCTCCGCCGGAAGCCTTTGCACGTTTTTCTCAGACATTGGCGTTCACTCCTTCAAAGTTATTCAGGCTCTCTGGGTATCAGGGGAAGACCTCGAGGGCGCCGCCCTCGAGCACCTGCCAAGGGGACGCGTCCCCTTGGATTCCCGTCTTTTTTTTGGGGGGTGGGGACGGGCGCTTGCGCCCGCCCCCTGCCTCGCTGGTACTTTCTGCCTCGCTGCTGCTCCCTTCGTGGGCGATCGCCCGCCTACCCATTTTTTCGTAAAGAAAAAATTCAGCCCTACAGGCGGCGCAGAGGCTGCGACGCAGAAAGTCCCGAGCGTGTTCTGTTACGCTCATGCTTTCTGCAAGGAGCGACGCTGTGCCACGCTCGGAATCCCCCTGCCATCCGCTTCGCTCCTGGCCCTCCCCCCTTTAACAAGGGGGCAAGGGGTTTGTGCGGCGCAGGACGAGTCCCACACGCAGGAGGGAGCTTTTTTCTTTACGAAAAAAGCGTACTGCGTGAATCAGACTCTCTCTGTGGCAGAAAGCCGGAAGTCTGTACAGACTTGACCCCACCCCTTTTTCCGCCCTTAAAAAGCCCTTGAAATAATGGGAATCCAAGGGGAATCCCTTCCCGATGCGCCGCCAGCGGCGCATCTCAGAATTCGGCGAAGCCGAATTCCTAGGTGCGTCGTTTCACGACGCACCGCAGAGCGCGAGACAGCGTCTCGCGGCCTTGCCCTTCGAGGCCGTCGGAGCCTCAATCCTTCTCCCAGGCGTCCAGCTGCCGCTGAACCTGCTGGGGGGCCCAGCGGGGACGGGAGCTGCTCTGGGCCTTGACGATCTCCTCCAGTGCCCGGAGCTCCGCGGCCTTTTCCGGGCCGGTCAGGGGCGTTTCGTCCAGCAGGCGGGTGACCGTGTACAGATTCATGGCGCTGTCCCGCTTCACCCGCTTGGAGAGCAGCCCCTTCCACTCTGTCCAGCCGCATTCCTTTAAAAAGGCCACATCCTGCCAAAGGGAAGCGGAACCGCCATCATGGACAGCCTTGTAAACGCAGGCGCCGATCTTTTGACAGATCCGGGGATCGTCCGGACGAAGCAGATGCCGGAGAATCCCGGACATATCCGGATTTTCCGTCAGCAGATCGTACCACCGGGGATCCAGGGGCTGGAGGACAGGCCAACAGCGGCTGTATACAGGGACGTATCTGCTGTAAATCGTATGATAGGAGATTTCGTACCGGCTCCGTTCCCGGTTCCAGAAGACCCGGGACAGGCCCTCCAGGGCGGCCCGGTTGAAAATCTGCTCGCGGGCGTTGTTCATGAGGGTTTTATGGATCACCAGATAGGAGGAAAACGCCTCAAAAACCTCCTCGGCCGAACGGGTAAGCAGGGAGGCGACCATCCCGTGAGGGAGATACCGGGCCTGATCCTGATGCCGGCTCCACAGCTCCAGGGCAAGGCCGCACAGAGGCCCCGGCCCGGTCTGGCACAGGCTCTCCAGCAGCCAGGCGGGCAGCGTCTCGCCCAGCTTGCTGTGCGGCGCGCCGGAGGCAGACTTCAGCTTCCCCAGGGCGTTCAGATGCCCGTCAATCCATCGCCAGCAGTCCAGCATGGCAGGGGAGGATTTCCCTGAGATGGCGGCGTGGCAGCTGTCCAGCAGAGCCAGCGTCTCCTTGGCGGCCTGCCCGTCTCCGGCCAGAAGCCCCTCCAGCTGGGAGCGGAAGGCGGCAGCGGCCAGATCCGACGCCCAATCCGTCCCGCTGAGAGCCAGGTACTTCACCGAATCGGCGTTTTTGCCGATCTCCTCCTTCCAGAAGGCGGAAACCGCTTCACCGTCCTGCCTGGCCAGAGCCTCCAGCACGGCCTCCCGGTTTCTGCCCCGCTCGGTCCTGGAGAGATCCAGCAGAATTCCGTTGTTCTCACTGTCCAGTCCCAGGGCTGTGATCACCGCTGTCCGCACATCCTTCTTGGACTTTGGCAGCAGATCCCGGAGCCAGGCCCCGGCCCCTTCCCCGGACAGAGCGGCGATCACCTCCACCCGGCGGGCCATCTCCCGCTTTCCCTCCGGATCAAAGCCCTCCCGCAGCAGGGGAAGGAGAGAGGGCCCCTGCCGCTTCAGGATCTCCACATAGAGATCCGCCAGTTCGGCATAGCTCTCGTCCAGGTGCTCTACCAGGACGGGAAGCACCCGGTAGTCCCCGAAAAACTCCGGATGCGCCTCCCAGATTTCCCGGATCTGTCCGATCCGGCCGCCGCCGGAGCCGGTAACCGCCTCAAGCAGAGGATGAAGCTGGATGTAGGAAAGCTCCAGGCAGGCCCCGCATCCTTTGGGGGAAAGGGGCGCCAGCTCCCCGGAGGCGCCGGCGCTGCCCTGGGTGTATGCCACCGCGTCCACCAGGGCTAGTACATCCAGCAGGAGCAGGGCCCGCTCCTCTGCGGGGGCGGAGAGGAGAGACTGGAGGCTTCCGTCAATTTTGGCAAATACCGGGCTGGCGGCTGCCAAAGGCCGGAGCCCCTCTGCCGCCCGCTGAAGGCGGAAATCCTCGCTGAGCAGACCGGTGCCCGCGATGGCGGCGGATTCCAGCCGTTCCTTTACGTCATAAAGAGGTTGCAGATTCACTTAAGATACCTCCCTTCAGTATTGCAGCCGGAGAATCCGGGACGGAGTAACCAGGCTGTAGGGATGCAGACAGAGGGAGCGATCCCGCCCGTCGTAAAACATCAGCCCGAACAGGGCGCTCCCGGCGGGGATTTCCTCCGGCAGGGCGAAGAGACGGCCAACGGAAGCGTGATCCGGTCCGTCCTCGGGCCGATCCCGCAGAAGGATCCGCCCGCCCTTGGGATCCTCCAGCACCAGCTCCTTCCCCGCTGCTCCAATCTGTCCTACGGGAACCAGCACGGCCAGAAACTTCGGGGCAAGGGTGTTTTTAATCTGCCCTTTGACCAGCTTTACCGCTGCGGCCAGATCCGGCTGCGCCAAGGCGGCGAGGGCGGCCAGATCCGGGGAGGACACAGGACGGGAGGAGAATTCCTCCCAGCGGATACGGCGGTTGCCCTCGCCGGGATATATGTACAGAGCGGGGATCTCCAGCAGATCGAAGCGGCTGTCTTCTCCCTTGACGTACTTCAGGGCCTTGATAGGCCGCAGATTCAGGGTCTGGCTGATCTCGCCGGTGTCCAAATCGATCCAGAAGCCCCGTTCCGCCAGCTCCTGTTTGGCCTCGTCGCAGGTGACCTCAAAGGAGAGCTGAATCAGCCGGGCGTGCTCCCGGAAGGCTCCCACGGCTCGGAGATCCTCCAGCTTCCAGATGCCGCCCAGGGATTCAAAGAGGAAGGAATCCTCGGCGGAGAAGTTCCCGGCGTCCAGCTTTTCCTGCAGGAATCCCCGCGCCCGTTTCAGCGTGGAGCGGAGGGCAATCAGGATTCGGAGGGCCTCTCCGTAGAGCTGATCCGCCTGGGAGGGATCCTTCTGCACAGTGCGGACCGTGAGGGCGATGCGGGAAAAAGCGGTCTGCGGGCCGGTGAGATAGTAGCCTCCCAGATCCTTTGCCAGCTTATCGAAGGTCTGAGCGGAGCTGCCAGCCAGAGTCCCCAGGCCGGAGGTGAGCAGATCCTTGACCATCCGCTCCGCCATGTCGAGGCCCTCCAGCTGCCGGGAGAGCTTTTTCTTCTGAGCGGCGGCGTTGGGCTTTTTAGGTTTGGCAGGGGCGTCGGCCTTAGCGGCTTTAGCGGCCTGCTTGGCACGTTTTTCAGCCAGCTCTGGAGGAATTTCGGCGACTTCAAAGGACTTTCCGGAGAGCTGTTCAAACATCAGGCCCAGAGCATGCTTGCAGGGAAACTGCCTGCTTGGGCAGGAGCAGCGGCAAACCGGCGCGTCGGGATTGGTCCAGTCAATGGAGGTGTGGTAGGGATTTTTGCCGCTCCCGGCGCAGTCCGCCCAGTAGAGGGAGTCATCCTGGGTTTTGCGGAGATCGGAGAAGCTGCCCTTCTTGGAGAGCTTGCGTCCGTTTTCCGCCGCTGCGGCATTGGGAGCCTGAAGGAGGATAAACTGTTCCGTCAGCTGCATAGGAACGCCTTCTTTCGTAATGGATAGGGAAAATATTTGCTACTATCATAGCACGTTTGCCCCGGAAAATCAATTTCCGCAGAGCTAAGAAGTGTCGTATTCACAAGGGGGAAGACCTCGAGAGCTCTGCGCTCGAGCACTCGCCAAGGGGAAGGGATTCCCCTTGGATGGGGGTTATGGGGGTGGGGACGGGCGCTTGCGCCCGTCCTCTTGCCTCGCTGATACTCCCTTCGTGGCCGATCGCCCGCCTACCCATTTTTTTGTAAAGAAAAAATTCATCCCCACGTGCGGCGCAGGGGCTGCGACACAGAAAGGTTCGAGCGGGTTCTGCTGCGCAGGAACCCTTGTACGGCGCAGGGAGTACCCCGTACCCGGGGGGAAGCTTTTTTCTTTACGAAAAAAGCGTACTGCGTGAATCAGACCATCTGCGTGGCAGGGAGAGGCAAGTCTGTACAGACTTGCCCCACCCCTTTTCCGCCCTTAAAAAAAGCCCTTAAAATAATGGGAATCCAAGGGGAATCCTTTCCCCTTGGCAGGTGCTCGAGGGCAGAGCCCTCGAGGTCTTCCTGCTATGCATACAGTTTCTAAGAAAAGGAGAACCGCCGCTCAGTCGGACTGGCGGCGGTTCTTCGGAAGGGCAGAGCCTGTACTGGTTCTCAGCGGTAGAGGGGGCCGTACTGGGCGCAGGCACGGTAATCGGCGTCCTCCAGGCCCTTGGTGCCAAAGGAGGCCCAGGCGTGAGGACGGTAGATCTTTTCATCAGGCACGTTGTGGAGGGCAACCGGAATCCGGAGCATACTGGCAAGGGTAATCAGGTCGGCGCCTACATGGCCGTAGACCCAGGCGCCGTGGTTGGCGCCCCAGTTGGCCATGACGGAGTACACATCCTTGAAGGCGCCCTCGCCGGTGAGCCGGGGAACAAACCAAGTGGTGGGCCAGGTGGGATCCGTCCGCTGATCCAGAATGGCGTGAACCTCCGGATCCAGCACGGCGGTGCTGCCCTCGGCAATCTGGAGCACCGGGCCGATGCCGTCCACCAGATTCAGCCGGATCATGGTGACAGGCATTTCCGCCTCGGTCTTAAAGTGGGAGGAGAAACCGCCCCCGCGGAAATACTGGTAGTTGGCGTGGCACCAGTCGGTGGCCTTGACGCAGGACTGAATGTCCTCGTCGGTCATATCCCACCATTTCTTCATGCAGCCGTTCCCGGCGGCATCCTTGGCAGCACCGGAACCATCCAAGGCGGAAGCGCCAGAGTTGATCAGGTGCATGAACCCGTTGGCGGCAGTGCCTGTGGGCCGCTTGCCGGCCACCCGCTCCACGGCCTCCGGGCTCCAGTAGGTGCGCACGTCGGAGAAAACAGCCGCCTGCCCGGTGACCAGCTTGCCCAGCAGCATAGCGGCTCCGTTGCAGTTGTCGTTCTCTGTGGCAAAGATCAGAGGCTCCCGTTTGCCGCTCCAATCGAAGGTGGAGTTGAGGATCGCTTCGGTGAAGTCCCCGTTGGGAAGCCAGTCGGTCCACATCCGCTGGCCCTGGAAGCCGCCCGCAATGGCGTTCCGGCCCAGAGCCTCCTCATGCCAGCCCATCTCACCCAGCTTGGAATTGCCCAGCATCACGTCCCGGCAGATCAGGGTCATCTTCACGATAAACTCCCAATCCTTTTCCGGAGGAACGACCTTGGATTTGGTGACAATCTCCGCCAGATCCTTCCCGGCATTGCAGTCGAAGCCCTCGGGGCAGTTGGCCTTTACCCAGGTAAGCGCCCGCTCGTATTCATCGTGATCATAAATCTCCAGCTTCTGGCGGCGGAGGATTTCGGTCATGTCTACCCACTCCGCCCGGATGCCCAAGTACTTCTGGAAGAAGTCCGCATCGCAGTAGGAACCGGCAATGCCCATGGCGATGGAGCCGAAGTTTACATATGCCTTGCCCCGCATTTGGCCGACAGCGGCAGCGCACCGGGCGAACCGGAGGATTTTTTCCTCTACGTCAGCGGGAATGGAGGTGTCGGTCATGTCCTGCACGTCATGACCGTAGATGGAGAAGGCGGGCAGGCCCCGCTGGGCATGGGCGGCCATGACCGCGGCCAGATAGACCGCGCCGGGACGCTCGGTGCCGTTGAAGCCCCAGACCGCCTTGATGGTCAGGGGATCCAGATCCATTGTCTCGCTGCCGTAGCACCAGCAGGGCGTCACGGAGAGGGTGGCGCACACGTTCTGACCGGCGAAGAACTCCGCGCAGCGGGCTGCCTCCGCGCCGCCGCCGATGGTGCAGGGGGAGATCACGCACTGGACCGGGGTACCGTCGGTGTAGGTGATCCGGGATTCAATCAGGGCCTTGGCAGCGTTGGCCATGCCCATGGTCTGAACCTCCAGCCCCTCCCGGATGCCGCCCCAGCGGCCGTCGATGACCGGACGAATGCCGATTTTCGGATAGGTCATTTGCAAATCTTCCTTTCTGTATGTAGAATGTCGTTGCGATCTCTGGGTGGTTGAAGGACAAAACCTCCGGACCAGACACTGAGGAATCAGCCGTTGTACTTCTTGTAGCCGGGATGTTTGCCGGTTACGTGGTAGTAGTTCTCCCGGAGATCCAGAAGCTTGTCGATCTGATGCTTGGGAATCTCCTGGGCGCCGCCCAGGAGATGGGCGTTGAGGCTGATTTTGGCGAACAGTTCCAGAGTTTCCATCCGATAGTAGGCGGTGATCAAATCACAGCCTACGGTCAGGGCCCCGTGATTTTGCAGGAGCATCACATCATGCTCTGCCAGATAGGGAGCAATGGCGTCGGGTACCTCCTGGGTGGAGGGGGTGCCATAGGGGGTGAGCGGGATGGAGCCGATGGCGATCACCGTTTCAATCATGGAGTACTCGTCCAGGCTCTTGCCGGCCACCGCATAGCCGGTCGCCGTGGGGGGGTGGGCGTGAACCACGGCGCCCACATCAGAGCGCTCCTGGTAGCACCGCAGGTGCATTTTGATTTCGGAGGAGGGCTTGTAGCCGGGCAGTCCCTCCAGAACAGCGCCGGTTCCGTCAATCCGCACCAGCTTTTCGGGAGTAATAAAGCTCTTGCTGATGCCGGTGGGAGTGGCGAGGAAGGTCCCGTCGTCCAGCTTGACGCTGACGTTGCCGTCATTGGCGGCGACCCAGCCCAGCTGCCACATCTTGTGGCAGACGTCGCACATCTGCTCTCTCAGTTCATCGTGCGCCATAGAATGCATCATTCCTTTCATCGATAAGAGAAATCCGAAAGGGCGCGCCTCCTGGAGGGAGCCGCCTTCCCCTGAAAACGGATTTCCGAGGCAAAGCCGGTTCGGCTCTGTCCTGATTGATCTCATCATAGCTCACCTAAAAGGGTTCGTCCAGAGGCGGCGGTACACTTGATAAAATGAGTGAAATATGCTACAATTTCAATCAGTTTCAATCACTTTCGTTCATCTGCAAAAGGAGGAATCCGCATGCTTACCGAAGAACGCCAGCGGCAGATCCTGGAGCTTCTGAAGGTTCGTCAATCTGTTACGGTGGCCTTTCTGAGCAGGAACCTGTACGCCAGTGAAGCCACCATCCGCCGGGATCTTAATCAGATGAGCCAGCGGGGACTGCTCCGGCGGCTCCGCGGCGGCGCCGCCCTGCTGGAGGGGATTAATAACGACGCGCCGCTGCTGGTGCGGGCGGCGCTGAACCGGGAACGCAAGGAGCGGATTGCCTGTCTGGCTCTGGAGCTGATCCGGAATTCCTCGGCCATCTTCATGGACTCCAGCTCCACGGTCACCGCTCTGGCGGAAAAGCTGGATCGGTTCCACAATCTGACCGTAGTAACCAACGGATTGGTTACCCTGAACACCCTGAACGAGTTTCCAGCCGTCAAGCTGATCTGCAGCGGCGGTCTGCTGCAGAATAACGCTTCCTTTGTAGGGCAGCTGGCAGAGGAGGCCTTCCGGAGCCGGCGGGCGGAGCTGGCCTTTTTCTCCTGCTGCGGCCTCAGCGGGGAATTCGGCGCTTCCGAGGCCCGGGAGGAAACCGCTTCTTTGAAGCGGGCCATGCTGCGGGGCGCAAAAAAGCGAGTCCTCCTCTGTGACAGAACCAAGGTGGGGGAGGACTACTTCTGCCGCTCCTGCGGCCTGGAGGAAATCGACGTACTGGTGACCGATCAGGCGCCGCCCCCGGAGCTGGAGCAGGCTTTTCGGGAGAAATCCCCCCAGGGACAGATTATCTGGCGGTAGGCTCCTCCTGGGAATGATCGAAGTTTGGCGTTTCCAGGCTGGAGGCCAGGATGGCCAGCAGCTGGGAGCTGTTTGGCTTTTTGGAGAGGGGTCTGCGGGCCAGCTGCTCCAGAAGAGCCACATTCTCCCGCCAGATTACTTTTCCGACGGTACGGATATTCCGCTCAACAGCCTTCCAATTCGTGTTGAAATACCGGGCCACTTCCGGATAGACGAATTTGGTGACTGTCCGCAGCCGTTCCGGGTGCCCCATGCACAGCTGCAGAGCATATGCGGTATGGGCAAACCCGGTGTAATTGGAGGTAACACCCAGGCGATACAAAAGATCGTAGATGTTTTCAGATATTATGATTTCTTCCATTTGAGAATACTCCTTAATAAGCAGTTGTAGTCATTGCAGGGAAGACCTCGAGGACGCTGTCCTCGAGCACCTGCCAAGGGGACGCGTCCCCTTGGATTCCCGTCTTTTTGGGGGAGGGGGTGGGGACGGGCGTTTGCGCCCGTCCCCCTGCCTCGCTGGTACTCCCCTCAGGGACGATGGCCCGCCTACCCACTTTTTCGTAAAGAAAAAGATTCATCCCTGCGTGCGGGGCAATCGGTACGACGCATTCCCTGTCTGCCGAAGGTCAAGGGCCGACGCTCGATAGGGTGTACAGACTTGGGGTTCCCCACAGGGGAGCTTTTTTCTTTACGAAAAAAGCGTACTGCGTGAATCAGACTCTCTGCGTGGCAGGAATCAGGAAGTCTGTACAGACCTGACCCAACCCCTTTTTCCGCCATTCAAAAGCCCTTCAAATAATGGGAATCCAAGGGGAATCCCTTCCCGATGCGCCGCTTGCGGCGCATCTCAGAATTCGGCGGAGCCGAATTCCTAGGTGCGTCGTGAAACGACGCACCGCAGAGCGCGAGACAGCGCCTCGCGGCCTTACGGCTTCTAACTGTTTATTATAGCCGAATTGTCTGAAAAACGCCAGGAGATATCCCAGCGTTTGAGGAAAAGAACAGAGGATAGGGGAGGGCGTTCATAGCGGAGCCTGATGGGAGGCAACAAAATATCCGGCCCCGTGAGAAACGGGGCCGGATAAAGGGGAGTCTTACAATTTACCAGTTCTGCTCCTGAGCGATTTCGTTGATCCGCTTAGTAGCAGCCTCATAGCCGCTGGACATGGCGCGGGCTTTCATATCCGCAAACATATCTGCAACAGGCTGGGTGCCGGTGATGATGGACCAGTACTCGGAGCTCAGCGCAAAGGCGGTAGCGTCGGTAACGGTAGAATCGTCAACCAGCATGGGAGCGATCTCAGGCCATACAGGATCCTGGTTCCGGATTGCGCAGGCCTGGGTGTTCAGAGCCTTTGTCTCGTCGTTGTACTGATCAAAGTACTCAACGTTCTCGTAGGCGGCCAGCTCAAAGCCCCAGCTGGGCCAATGGGTGACGGCGATGCAGGGGTACTTCTTGGCCAGATCGGGAGCAACGCTCTCGGCGTCGCGGATCTTCACGATCTTGTCGCCTTCCTTGGTGTAGTCCTCGCCCTCGATGCCCATACGCATATACTTGCCTTCGTCGGACAGCAGGAACTCATAGAAATTCAGGTAACGATCCATCTCTTCCTCGGTGATGTCCGGCCCAAACATGGTAGCAACCATGCAGCTGGTGTAGCCTTCCATCCGGGGAGTCTCGCCCTTCTTCAGAGACAGGGCAGGGATCAGGTCAATGCGATCAAAGGGATTTACGTCGGGGTTGGCAGCGCCGTAGTATTTGGTCGCCATGCCGTTGATCCAGTCGGCGTCCGCATTCCGCAGGCAGATGCCGAAGGTGTTGGAGGAGAACTTCTGAAGGCCGGTTTCCCAGGTGGAAGCGCCGAAGTCAGGATCGATGGAGCCGTCTTCCCACATCTTCCGCAGCCACTCCAGAACCTCAATATTGCTGTCGTCCAGACCGCCGTAGAAGTAGTTGCCTTCAGCGTCCTTGTTCCAGTAACGGTTGGAAACGCCGGTGCTGGAGAAGAAGTAACGGAGCGTGCCCATACCGTCGCCGGTCAGAGCGTAGGTGTCCTGCTGGCCGTTGCCATCGGGATCTTCATGACGGAATGCATGGCTGACGTCGTACAGCTCTTCCCAGCTCAGGGGGAGCTCCTTGTTCACAGCTTCCAGCCAGTCCTTCCGGATGAACATACCCTTCCGCTCTGCCTTGTAGATGCTGGGGTCAGCAGAGTCAGGCTTCGGCAGGAAGTAGTAGCCGTCGTACATGCCCTTAACAGTCTGAGCAACCGCGTCGTTCTCCAGCAGCTGCTTCGTCAGGGGATACTTGGCAAGCAGATCGTCAGGAATCTCGGATACCAGCTCCTCGGGGATGAACTGAGTGATCATCTGAGGATAGTACAGAATGTCCGCCGCAAATACGCTGGGCAGGGTTCCGTCGACAGCAGCCAGCTGGGTTACGGTGAACTCGTTTTGATAATAGTTGGTTTCACTCTGCTGGAAAGCAATGCCGAAGTTGTCCTCGATATACTTGGCCATGGGATCGTTGGCGGGATCCCAGCTGAAGGGGTTGTCATCGCTGTCGGCAGTGATGGTGATCACATCATCGAAGCCGCCCATCTGGTAGCCTTCAGCTGCGTCGCCGCCGGCAGAACCGGTGGTGTTTTCATCGCCGCCTGTGGATGCGGCAGAGCTGGTGCCGCTGCTGGTGGTAGAGCTGGTGTTGCTGCCGCTGTTGCCGGAGCAGGCAGTCAGACCCGCTGCCAGGCTCAGCGCCAGAACAAGGGTAATCAGTCTTTTCATAAGTGCCTCCTTAAAATTCTGAATGAAACATTGTAAACATTGCACGCCTTTCGGCGGAGCAAACAGCTTAGCCCTTCACAGCGCCCAAGGTGACGCCTTTTTCAAAGTACTTCTGAATGAAGGGGTAGATCAGAAGCATGGGAACGGTGGAAGCCACCGCGCAGGCCATTTTCAGGCCGGTTTCGTTGAACTGAAGGATTCGTCCGGCCGCGTCCCGCATACCTTCGACCCGGGTCATTTCCGCGGGCTTGGTGGAGCGGACAATGTAGTTCCGGATGATCAGCTGGAGGGTGTACAGCCGCTCGTCCCGCATATAAAGCTGGGCGCCAAACCAGCTGTTCCAAAGGCCCACCGCCACAAACATGGCGATTGTCGCCAGGGTGGGAATGGAGAGGGGATAGATGATCCGGAACAGGATGGTGAACTCATTGGCGCCGTCAATTTTCGCAGACTCCTCCAGAGAGGGGGGGAGCTGGCGGAAGAAGGAGCGGATAATAATGAAGTTGAACACGCTGACCGCTCCGGGCAGAATCAGGGCAAGCAGATTGTTGCTCAGATTCAGGGTCTTGGTCATATTGTAGTAGCTGGGGATCAGACCGCCGGAGAAAAACATGGTGATCAGCAGGTAAATCATAAAGAATCTGTACCCGCGCATCCTGGGCTTAGATAGGCCATAGGCCAGCATGGAGGTAACCAGAACGGAAAGCGCGGTGCCGCAGACGGTCACCAGGAAGGTAATGCCGTAGGCGCGGGGGAACAGGGGGCTTCCAAAGATATATTTATAAGCCTCCAGTGTGGGCGCCTCAGGGAAGATAATAAAGGGCCGCCGCATAAATTCCGCATTGCCTGTCAGGGAAATCGCAATCACGTTCCAGAAGGGCAGGAGCATGATCAGCGCAATGATTACAAAGAGCGTTACGTTAAAGATATCAAAGACCCATTCGCCAGCAGTCCGCTTAATGCGGTTGCTCCGACGGCCCGCTTTGCTGTCAGCTGCCATAAAACAGCGCCTCCTTTTCCTTGTGTGATGGTATTAGAAGAAGCCCTCGCCGGACATCTTCTTGACGACAAAGTTACTGCTGAACAGGAGGATACAGTTGACGACCTGCTGGAACAGGCCGATGGCAGTAGAAAGATCATACTCGCCCTTGTCAACGCCCATATCATAGATATAGGTGTCGATGACCTGCGCCACTGTGCTCCTGGTGGCATCAGTCCGCAGGTTCATAATCTGATCAAAGTTCGCGCCCAGAACGGAGCCTACGCTCAGGATCAGCATGGTGGTCACCGCAAACGCGATGGCGGGAAGCGTTATGTAAATGCATTGCTGCCACTTGGTGGCGCCGTCCAGGTGGGCGGCCTCATACATCTCCTGATCCACGCCGGCAATGGCCGCCATGTAGATAATGGTGCCCCAGCCAGCCTCCTTCCAGATACTGGTGCCGTAAAGCATCCCATAGAAGTTATCCGGGTTGGACAGCAAATCAATGGTAGGCAGGCCCACAGACATCAGCAGACGGTTCACCGCGCCGCTGGTGATTGAGAACAGGGAGAACAGAAGGGAAAACATGATGATCCAGCTGATAAAGTGAGGCAGGTAGATGATGGACTGGGTCACCCGGCGGAACTTGTTGCTCTTGAGCTCGTTCAGCAGCAAGGCCAGGATGATGGGCACCGGGAAGGTGATCAGCAGCTGGGTCACGCCAATGAACAGGGTGTTCAGAATAACGTCCTTTGCTACGCTCCGCTGAAAGAACCGGCTGAAATTTTCCAGTCCGCACCACTGGGAGAACATGATGCCGCTTTTGATCTTATAGTCCTTGAAGGCAAGCACAATGCCGTACATGGGCATATAGCTGAACACAAAGACCGTCAGGATTCCGGGAAGAATCATCAGATACAGGAACTTATCCCGCAGAAGATCCTTTCTGACAGGGACGGATACTGGCTTGAAAACGGGCATGGTAAAGAATGCGATCAGGGCCAGGACAATCACCAGGGCGCCTGCGGCCGCGAGAACCGCCGAGCCAAGACCGTACTGCATGAAATCCCATTTCTTGCTGCCGACGATGCCGGTGATGGCCACGTACCAGATCCCGCCGCCGACCATCATCAGACCGCCCAGGAGCAGCGACATTTTGAATCCGAGCATTGCTGTGCGGGAGCTGCTGTTTGGGGACGCAACTGCCTGCATACAATCATCTCCTCATTGTCAAATTTCCCGGGCTGTCCGCAGGACGCGGAGAACTGCCGGGATGCCCGAAACGTTGTCCTCCGGACGAGATCCGCCCGGGAGGTTTGCGAAAACCTATAGGTTTTCGGATCGGTTCATCCCCCTTTTTGGGGGCTCTTTTTTTGTGGATCTTTTCCCAAAGGGAGAAAGGAACCCCGCCCCCGCCCTGGCAGTCTGCCAGGGCCTTTCTCATGTGGAACGGCTTCACCAAACCTATACAATTAGAGAAACCGCAGCGCGTGAATGGATTCTGTTTTCCATGCAAGGAATGTCTTTTCTACAGTATAGCATCCCATCATGATTTAGTCAATAATTGAGGGATAATTTGTAACAACATTCACAAAGGATTCACCAAAATTCATCGATCCATACAAAAAACGGATAAAATAATCCTGTTTTTTGATTCCTTCGGTCCTGGGATGTGCGCCATGTAAGGACAATTTTCTTGCTGTTCTAATACAGCCTGTGGAATCAGAAGCGCTTGCCCCAATCCGCTTTCCGCACCTCCTTAAAGCGGGGATCCTTTTTGCGGATCGTCCTGGCCTCCAGTCCCGCCGGGGTGCAGAGCCGGAGCGTAATCTTCCCAGGCTCAATGTAAGGCCGCCGGAGAATGCGTCCGGCGCCGGGGGAAGGCGCATGGCGGCATAGGGCCAGATAAGCGAACTTTTCGTCCTCGAAGGGAGCGTCTCCGCCCTTGAGCTGTTTGTGGAGCCTGCTCCGGGCAACTCTGCATCCGAAGTGGCACCAGTCCTCCTCCGGGAGAAGGCAGTCCCCCTGACAGGGGCAGGGAGCAGCGATGTAAGCGCCCTGGGACATCAGCAGACCGCGCAGGGCCTTCAGCCGCGCGAATCCGGCGGGAGTGCCCGGCTCCAGAAGGAGGAGCAGGGAATCGGCGGCCTGCCAGAGCCGGAGCGCGGCAGAGCTGCGCTCCTGATCGGAGAGCTCTCCCAGCACGTAGGAGGCGATCACCAGCTCCGCCCGGCAGGGAAGCTCCCGGGTCAGATCCCCCTGGAGCCAGCGTGCCTGCTGGAGGGCAGGGGAGCCGTCTTTCATGAGGGCTTTCCCCAGCCTGATCATAGCGGGCTCCCGTTCCAGGCAGACAGCGGACTCCAGCGGGAGCAGCGCGTCGGAGGCCCAGGAAGCGGCCCCGGTGCCCGCTCCTGCGTCCAGCAGGGAGACGGGGGACAGCCCGGAGGCCTCCAATGCCTGTTCCAGGGCGAAGGCGGCCGCGCCGAAGGTTGCGGGCATCCGGGCGGCGGCGTAGGCGGCGGCTTCGCTGTCGGTGGTCAGCAGCCGGCGTCCGTCCTGATAATCTGCGCGGTAGCGAAGGCTCAGGGCCTGAGCGTCCTGTGCCAGGCTGGGAAAGCTGGCGGCGCGGTTCTCCAGCGCCTGCCGGAGTGAAGCGGGAAATTCCATAGACGGTGCTCCTTATATATGTAAGATTTGCAGACGATTGAGGGTGGATCTTCAGTCAGCAGGCTTAGAAACCGTATTCATAGCGCCAAACTGAGCAGGAAGCAAGAGCGCGATACCCATCTAATACTTGTAGAAACAGCTTTTTTCTTTACGAAAAAAGCGTTCCGCGTGTGTCCTGTACAAACTCGATCCGTGCTGCAAACGGGAAGTCTGTACCGGCTATGTTCCCGATAAAATTCCGGGAATCCAAGGGGAATCCCTTCCCCTTGGCGGGAGGCTCGCAGGGTCAAAGCCTGTGGCTTTGACCCTTGGATAGCGCCCTCGAGGTCTGGTCAGAGCCTGCTCAGGGGGAAAGGGAGCCGGCAGTTGCCTTGCCACCAGTATAGCACTTTTTCATCCCTGCCGCCACTGCTCTCCTGATATTTTTTGGGGGGTCTTCAGTCCTATTTTCAGCGCCTTCCTTTTAATATTCAGCACACAGCCACAAATGGAGCGCCTGAAAAATGAATGGACATTCACTGAAAAAGATGGTAGAATCGTAGCAGAATCCTCTGGGCGCCGGCCTTCCGCACCCAGAGATCCTGAACAGGCTCTGAGAAAAGGAGGACACGCTCATGCTGATTGTATCTAACCTTCCTCTGGGACTTGAGGAGGACGAAGCGGCGGCGATCGGGGCGGCGCTCCGGAAGCTGAGAGCCCGCGAAAGCCAGGTGGCCAGGGCGGCGGTTCACAAGAAATCCCTGGATGCCCGGCGGCAGGATCGGATCCGTTTTGTAGTCTCCGTGGCGGTGGAGTTGAAAGACCCCCAGGCGGAGCAGGCGCTTGCTTCCCCTCAGGCAGTCTGGAAGCCCCGCCCAGCGCTTTCCCTTACGCCGGGAACAGCAAAGCTGGAGGGGCCCATCGTGATTGCGGGCTTTGGTCCTGCGGGTATCTTTGCCGCCCATACCCTGGCCCTTCAGGGCTACCGCCCCCTGGTACTGGAACGGGGCGCGGAGGTTGATCAGCGGACTGCCGCTGTCGAGCGGTTCTGGAAGGAGGGCATCCTGGATCCCCGAACCAACGTCCAGTTCGGCGAGGGAGGGGCGGGCGCTTTTTCCGACGGAAAGCTGACCACCCGAATTTCCGACAGCCGCTGCGGCTATGTGCTGGAGCAGCTGGTGCGCCATGGAGCCCCTGGGGAGATTCTCACCGCTGCCAAGCCCCATATCGGCACCGATCTGCTGCGCGGGGTCATTGCCTCCCTCCGGCGGGAGATCATCGCCTGCGGGGGAGAGGTGCGGTTCTGCTCCGCCCTTGAGGGCATCCGGCTGGAGGGCGGCCGGATGGCCGGCGTACGGGTGAACGGGATGGAGCTGCCCGCCGCCCATTTGATCCTGGCTGTGGGCCACAGCGCCCGGGATACCTTCCGGCTCCTGCGGGAGCGGGAGATCCCCATGGAGGGAAAGGACTTTTCCGTCGGGGTGCGGATTGAGCAGCTGCAGTCCACCATCGATCGGGGGCTCTATGGAAGGTGGGCGGGGCATCCCCGTCTGCCGAAAGGGGAATATCAGCTCTCCCACCGGAGCGGCGGACGGTGTGTGTATACCTTCTGCATGTGTCCCGGCGGCTATGTGGTGCCCTCCAGCTCGGAGCCGGACACGGTTGTGACCAACGGCATGAGCCGCCATGCCCGGAATGGGGCAAACGCCAATGCCGCCCTGGTGGTTTCGGTGGGGAAGGGGGACTTCGGGCCGGAGCCTCTGGATGGGGTGCGCTTCCAGGAGGCGTTGGAGCGCCGGGCCTTTCAGCTGGGCGGCTCCGATTACCATGCCCCGGCCATGACCGTGGGGGGATTTCTGAACGGAGGCGGGCTGAAGCTGGGAGCCGTGGAACCCAGCTATGCCCTGGGAGTGACCGGCGCGGACTTCGCCCGGCTCTTTCCAGGGGAGATTCTGGAGCAGCTCCGGCTGGGGATCGTGCAGTTCCAGCGGAAGCTGCCGGGCTTCGGGGCGCCGGAGGGGGTGCTGACCGGCGTGGAAAGCCGCACTTCCTCGCCGGTGCGGATCCTGCGGGATGAGAACTGCATTTCCTTTGGCGGTCAGGGGCTGTATCCCTGCGGAGAGGGCGCCGGATACGCAGGCGGAATCATGAGTGCGGCTGTGGACGGGATCCGGGTCGCCCAGCAGATCATCTCCCAATACGCGCCCTGGTAAGGGAGGCGATTGCATGGATATTCCGATCAGATGCGGGAAGGAACAGGATTCCCGCAGGAAGGAGAAGATCTCCGGTCCCGGAAGCGTTGAGCACGGGGGATCGGGCATCCTATGAGCATTGGATGGTGCATGAGCTGCGGAAGCGGGACGGTGTTCCCGGTCTGAGCTTGACTGAGGAAACGAAACAGGCTTTCATTGGGCATATCATTTGCAGCAGGGCAGAGGTGCAGCTCTCCGACAGAGTGATTCCTGTTCCTTTATGGGAGTTTAAGGAGCGTGGGGTAATGGGTAACTGGTTTACAATAGATGAAATTGACGCAAATACATATATTATCAGTGAATATCGGCATTGGGAGGAAACGCATTGCTATCTGTTAAATGGGAATATGCGAAGCCTGCTGATTGATACAGGGCTTGGCATTTCCAATATATATGAGGAAGTGCTGAAGCTTACCGATAAACCCATTACGGCGGCAGCTACGCATATTCACTGGGATCATATTGGAGGACATAAGTATTTCCCGGATTTTTATGCGCACGCTGATGAATTGGAGTGGCTGAATGGTCAATTTCCTTTATCAATCGAGACGATTAGGGAGATGGTCGCGGATCGCTGTGATTTGCCGGAAGGCTTTTGTATGGATGAATATGAATTTTTTCAGGGTATGCCGACAAAAGTGATGGCAGACCATGACATCATTGATATTGGCGGCAGGGAAATTGAAGTGCTGCATACGCCCGGACATTCTCCGGGGCACCTATGCTTTTGGGAAACAAGCAGGGGATATTTATTTACAGGTGATCTGGTTTATAAAGATACTCTGTTTGCTTATTATCCATCTACTGACCCGGACGCATACCTTGATTCCCTGGAAAAAGTTGCGGCATTGCCAGTAAAGAAAGTGTTTCCGGCACACCATTCATTGGACATAAAGCCGGAAATCCTAATTCGTATGCAGGAAGCATTTAGAAATCTTAAGGCATATGGGAAGCTTCATCATGGCAGTGGGACGTTTGACTATGGTGATTGGGGAGTATGGTTGTAAGAAGTAAGCTGCCGCAAAACGCAAATTCCTTTTGGTAATGATTGACACATGGATCATGAATCCATTAAAAGGAAAAAACAGCTGATGCAAGCCATCCGTCCAGGAGAATTCATAGGAGATTAGGAGAGACAACATGGATGAACAGAATTATCGTTTTCAGCGTCTTGGTGAAAATGAAAGGGAGGCAGTCCGGGAGCTGTTTGTGAGTGTGTTCACAGCATCTCCCTGGAACGACGACTGGTCTGACGAGCGTCAGCTCCGGATGTATCTTCAGGATTTGACTGGTCAAAGCAATTCCCTGACCTTCGGCTTGTACGAGGGGGAGGAGCTGATTGGCCTTTCCATGGGGCACATCCGGCATTGGTATACCGGCACGGAATACTTTATTGACGAGCTGTGCGTCCGAACCTCCAGACAGGGAAAAGGCGCAGGAACCTTTTTCATCCATCAAATTGAATCTGCCTGCCGGGAGCTGGGAATGCGGCACCTCTTCCTGCTGACGGAGCAAACCGTCCCCGCCTTTGAATTTTACAAAAGACAAGGCTTCTACCAGCTCAAAACAAACGTCGCCTTCGCTAAGGAGCTTTAGTCTCTGCGTGTTCGGAAGGGCAAGGCTGCGAGACTCTGTCTCGCGGCTCTGCGGTGCGTCGTGAAACGACGCATCGGGGAGGGATTCCCATTATTTGAAGGACTTTTTAAGGGCGGAAAAAGGGGTGGGTCAAGTCTGTACAGACTTTCGGCTTTCTGTCACGCAGAGAGTCTGATTCACGCAGGACGCTTCCTGCGCCGCACAGGAGTTTCTGCGCAAGCTCTGTACGGCGCAGAAACCCCTCCCTCACAGCGCGTCATAGACGCGCTGTGGGGGAGGGGCAGGAGCGAAGCGAACTTGGCAGAGGGGATTCCGGGCGTAGCACAGCGTTTTTTACCCCGCAGAGAGTATAAGCGCAGCAGAACACGCTCAAAACGCTCTGCGTCGTAGCCTCTGCGCCGCACGCAGGGATGAACTTTTTCTTTACGAAAAAGTGGGTAGGCGGGTGGTCGTCTCTGCGGGGAGTATCAGCGAGGCAGGCCCCCACCCCCAAAAAATTTACGGGAATCCAAGAGGATTTAGATCCCCGATGCGCCGCCAGCGGCGCATCTCAGAATTCGGCGAAGCCGAATTCCTAGGTGCGTCGTTTCACGACGCACCGCGGAGACTCGAGGACAGCGTCCTCGAGGTCTTAGAGGCCTTCGGGTCAGAAGCCACCGTGAAGCAGGATATGGGTATAGCTCTCCAGTTCGCTCCGGGAGCGGATGCTGTCGGCACGCTGGCAGATGCTGTCCTTGATATATTCAGGCAGGGCGTCGAAGTATTCTTCGGCGGCGTCATCCTGTTCCATCAGGCTGTAAAGGCCGTCATACTGCTTACCGCTTTTCATTGACAGATTCTCCTTTCCGGGAACGGATGATTCCGCGCCCTTTGTCCATAGTAGTGTAGTCCCGGAACGGAAAATCATACGGCCTGCCGGCTGCTGTTCCGCTGCGAGTTTTTGCCATGAAAAACGGAACGGTAATGGGCGTTTCTGTCTGTTGGATGCGGCGCTGACGGTTTTCTGCAGAATGTACTGGTTACAGTATATGACGGAGCGATCAAACGGATGCGGAGATTTTTTCCAGCAGGCGGACGTTTCCTTCCAGCCTGGAATTGGAGGGCTCCAGCTCCAGGGCCAGCCGCGCTTCTGCCAGGGCTTCTTTGAGGCGGCCGGTACGGTAAAAGGCAATGGAGCGCAGATCGTGCGGCAGGCTTCCCCATGCTTCAGCTTCGCAAATATAGCTGCGGGGACGATTGGTGATGGACAGGGCACAGCCTGTGAAGTAGAGGACGCCCTCCCATTCCTCATTTTCATACAGGAATCGGGCTAAGTCCAGATACGGCTCCCGGAGATGGGGCGCCTGGGCGATGGCGCGGAGATACCAGTCCCGGGCGGCCTGCCGCCTTCCCAGCATGGCGCTGGACAGGGCAATATACCGCATGGACGCCGCCCGTTCATCCGCCCAGAGGGCAGTCGGCATGGAGAGATGCCGTTCCAGTGTGCGGATACAGTCCTCCCAGCGCCCCTTGTACATGTACTCCCGTCCCAGATAGTGAACATTCCGATCATCCTCCGGCGCTTCCGCCACCGACAGCTCCAGCAGGGGCAGATACTGTCCGCGGGATTTGGAGGGATCCGGGTGATGATCGACCTGGACGCCCTCCACTGTGATTCGGCGGGGCGACGCTTCTTCTGTCCATTCCAGCACCTCATGTACAGGGTGGATCCAGCGCCAGCCATGCCTGGAATGAATCTTTTCACTCCAGAATATCACCCCCTCCGATCCATCCGGCTTGAAGCTCCAGGTATATCTGTAGGAGGCCTGGGCGGTATCCGCTTTCCAGGCGTTTTCCAGCGCTTTCCGCCATCCGGGATGGAACACCTCGTCCAGATCAATGCAGACACAGATATCTGCGTCTTCTGGCACCAGCTCCAGAGAACGGTTCCGGGCCGTATCGAACCGCCAGGGGGAAATCTGCTCCTCGACCACCAAAGCGCCCCGTCGCTGAAGGCGATCAGCTGTATCGTCCGTGGAGCCGGTATCCAATACAACGACCTGATCCGCCTCCTGTACGGAATCCATCCATCGATCTGCAAACTGGGCTTCATTTCTGCAAATGGCGTAGACGACAACTTTCATCTGAATGCATTCCTCCGATTCCTGGAAAATCCCGGGATAAGAACAGAGGCGGACGGCGCTGTGCCGTCCGCCTCTGTGTTCCGGCCTGTCAGGTGGCCAGCAGTCCGGCTGCGCGCAGATTGGCCAGAAGCTGGTTGAACTGGGTAACCACGTCGTTCTCGCCGGTAGCATCCGCAACAGCAGCTGCAGGCGTGACAGTTCCGGCAGGCCCGGTCGGTCCGGTAGGCCCTTCCGCGCCAGGAGCACCGGCAGCGCCGGGAGTACCGGCAGGCCCAGTCGGCCCGGTAGGCCCTTCCGCACCAGGAGCGCCAGCAGCGCCGGGAGCACCGGCAGGCCCAGTCGGCCCGGTAGGCCCTTCCGCGCCAGGAGCACCGGCAGGCCCGGTCGGCCCGGTAGGCCCTTCCGCGCCAGGAGCGCCAGCAGCGCCGGGAGCACCGGCAGGCCCGGTCGGTCCGGTAGGCCCTTCCGCGCCAGGAGCGCCAGCAGCGCCGGGAGCACCGGCAGGCCCAGTCGGCCCGGTAGGCCCTTCCGCACCGGGAACACCAGCGGGTCCGGTAGGACCGGTCGCACCAGGAGCGCCTGCCGGCCCGGTGGGACCAGCAGCGCCGGCAGGACCAGCAGGTCCGGTTGCGCCGATAGCGCCGGTGGTTCCTGTTGCGCCGTTTGCACCGGCAGGGCCGGTCGGTCCGGCAGGCCCAGCGGGACCCGCTGCACCGGCAGGGCCGGTCGGTCCGGTGGGGCCAGGGCAGCAGGCGCCGCAGCAGCAGGTAAGGCAGGCAGGAGGAACCGGCTTATCACAGCAATCGCATACATTTCAGTAATGTATTTCCTCCAAATTCTTTATAGCCCCTCTCAACCCTGCAAATCCCCATGTATACTGCCTTTAAGCGGAATTGCAATTTCTTAGAAGCACACGCATCTTTCTGTATTTCTACATAAGTTTCCGGCTAAATGGTGTAGTAAATGGTGTAGCAGAATGGAATGAAACGGATGTAACCTGGTACTGCCCCATTTAGCGAAGCAAGAGCAGCACCAACCGGCCTTCAGCTTGACTTTTTCCGGCTCATTTGCTTGTCCAGTTCCTTAAAGTCCATAATTCGGAACATCTGCTCGGCAGCATGGTCGAAGCTGGCGTGGGTGTAGACATTCAGAGTGACTCCCACATTGGAATGTCCCATAATATACTGAAGCGTCTTCACGTCCATTCCGGCATTGGCCATATTCGTGCAAAAGGTATGACGAAACACATGAGGGGATACATGGGGCAGGGGATGCTCTGGATATCGCTTTTTGTAGGCGTCTCTTGCGAAACGAACGATGTTCTCAATATCCATAGCCACTCTGGGCCTTCCGTCTTTGCCAATCAAAAGGAACCCGGTATATCCGTCCACGGGAACTTCGATTTTGACTTTTCTGCGGTCTGCAAGGATATTTTGCAGGCTTTGACATACATCGTTGGTCATGGGAATAAACCGCAGTCCACATTGGGTTTTGGTTTTTTCAATATACAGCTTACCGGAACCACCGCGTTCACGCAAAAGCTGATGGTCTACGCAAATCCTTCGATGCTCAAAATCCAGATCCTTTTTCGTCAGCCCGCAAAACTCACTGACACGCATTCCGGTTCCCAGGAGCACAACGAAGATATCATAATGCTTTGAAAAGCGGTTGTCTTCCCGGATAAAATCCATCCAGACTTTTTGCTGTTCCGGCGTCAGGGCGGCACGCTGTTTGGAATCGTTCGGAATAATATCAGCCAAATTGAAATCAAAAGGATTCCTTTGGATTGCATCTTCATTACAGGCCATTTGAAAGGCGGATTTGACCATGCTGCGGATATGACTGATGGTGTTGAACCCTTTTCCGGATTCATTGAGATCGATCATCCATTTCTGCGCGTCGGACATTTTTATATCCCGGATGCTGCGCAGGCTGAATTCATCGCTGCGCAGCAGCTTCAGCGTACACTGATAGACATACTTTGTACCCTGACGAACCCCCTTTTTTAGGCCGATGTACCGCTCTACAAGAGCGCGCACCGTTATTTCTCCGGCAGCATAGTCAATCCCTTCGTCCAGATTTTTTTGAATCACCTTTTCCTTTTCCCGCAGCTCCTTCAAATCAGAGGAGTACACTGTCTGTCGTTTTCCATGAACATCCATGTAGCGGTATTGGTAAATCAGATCTTTTCTTTGACTCTCTCCTGTCCGTAAGACCCGTCCTTTGCTGTCTTTACGGTTTTGGCTCATGCTGTAACTCCTTTCCTGTATGGAAAGAGCCCTGATATGACACCTTTGTTGTACCATATCAGGGCTCATGTTGAAAACCGAATTTTAGATGGAATACTCCCGTTCTATGTACTGGTCCAATAAACGGCGCTTAATCAGCCGCTTATTGCCAACCCACAGAACGAACCGACAGTTTTTTTCGTTTGAGAGCTCACGCAGTTTATTGATGCCGATTCCGGAATAGGCGGCGGCCTCCTCCAGGGTTAAATTGCTCTTTTCCCAAATAGGGACTTCTTTCATAAGCGCCTCCTCCTTTTCAAATTCGTTCCAGCCTTGACAATGTACAGGAGATCAGCTTCTGCCCATACCGGTCGAAGATAATAGTAGCCATCCAATCCCTGTCAAGGGCTTGGCTTCGCACCCGATCTCCGGGGGATGAACAGGGGGGCGTGCCCACCACGGTATTACTGATCGAACGTGGAAGCTTTTCTGGCCCTCTGGGCCGCCTGATTCAGGGTGAGATCTCGAAAAGCATCAGGGATCTCTTCGATGAACTGAGAAGGCCCCCGAAGAAGGATTTGCCGGCCAGCATCTGGCAGGGGATAGGGCCTTCATCATACCGCGCTCCAGCACCTGGGACTGAGCGTTCGTCCAGCTCATCCTCCGCTTATAGCAATCTTCAAAAATAGCCTCTCTACAAGCCGCAGAAGGCTTTGGTATAATGGGCTTCTGCGGCGTATTGAAATATTGCTATTTTTGAAGATTGCTATAATATAAATGGATTTTGACGCCCTGGCTGTTGTCGGTCCAGAGGGTCTTGCCTTGGCGGGTCCGATTCTTGGCGATCACGGCATTGGCCGCATTCAGAATGGTAGACGTGCTCCGATAGTTCTGCTCCAGACGGAAAACACGGGTCCCTTGGTATCCTGGTATTCATCTACCATTATATATTGGCAGCGTTCCTGATATGTCTCCAGTACCTTTGGGCACTGGAGGAACAGGGTGACGGTATGCACAATGAGATCGTCAAAATCCAGGGCATTGGAAAGAATGAGCCGTTCCCCGAAAAGCGGAGAGAAAAATAGGAGAAACCCTGGAATGATTGGTGTGGTATATGATACCAGTGGTTAGGCAACGGAGTGGCAAAGTTCCGCCTCGAAACGAGAGGGAGGAATCCAACCCAGAGCAGAGTGAGGGCGGCGGGTATTGTAGAAAGACTCCAAATAGGCAAACACATCGCACTGCGCCGCAGACCTGGTGGGATACTGCCTCAGGTGAATCCGCTCACACTTAAGACAGCTGAAGAAGTTTTCGGCAACGGCGTTATCGTAGGGATCACCTCTGCGGGACATGCTCTGGCGGATACCATAGGCCACCAGCCGTTCCCGACAGGCCCTGGACGCATACTGCACACCCCGGTCACTGTGGAAGATAAGCCCATTTGGAGGCTTGCGGCCGCGGTATGCTATTTCCGGGGCCGTAAGCGCCAGCTGCGTGTCGATCCGCTCTGAGGGCCTGTTCAAAATCTCCGGGCGCAGCGTCTGAAAGGCGCTTTTTCCGCACAGACGGCGTCAAAAATGCTCGGAATCCACAAAGGATTCCTCCGCTTTTTTCCTTGCTGTGCAAAAAACTCCCCTTCCCTTCGCCCCACCCGGAGCTCTTAAACAGGCTCTGAGAATGCGTACCACACAATGTTTTTTGCCCCTTTCCTTTCCAGCTTACAATTCATTTCTCTGTCCGTCAATATGGCTATGGGGGCAGATCGTATAGCCGTATACAACCTCTGAGTCGCTGGAGCTTCTCTATCAGGCGATTCGTCTGACAATCCCATCTTTTCAAATTGAGACTATAGCAATGAATTTCCTTTACACGGAGGAATTGACCGTAATCATTGATATTGCGGCAACCTATTCCGAACAGAAAAATTATGAAATGTCCCTGATGATCTATGCACAGCTAATGGAATATGTTGAGCAACATTGCATCTCCATGGAAGAGACAACCCGAATAGTCCCACTGATTACATATAACTATTGAAATGATCTGGAAGAAATCGGTGATTATGCAAAAGCGATCGAAATCTGTGAACTTGGGTGGAACTATTGCGTATCATATGGAAAAATACAGCTTTTAAACATAACTTATGGCGACTGAGGGAAGTGCGCTACATAAACTGGGGAATAAGGAAGAAGCATATCAGGTTTTGTCAGATGCCTGTTCATTTCTCCGTATGGTAGGCAAGACGGAAAAATGGGAGTTCCTCAAAAAGTATACTCAACATCTATTTTAAGAAAGGAATATTATTGTGTTTCTTTTTCGGGCGGAAATGGTCCCTGAGGCCGAGCACCTTCTTCCTTAGGATCGGGATCAATTGGATCAAGTGGCGTATCAGGATCTTTGGGAGCGGGAGCTTCTGGGTCAACTGGTTCGCTTATCCCAGTTGATGTTGTGCATGCTCCTTCACCAGAAGGAGGGATGTCATCCGAAGAAGATGCGAATACGCTTCCTGTGATTCCGCTAGACGCAATTGCAAGCGTCAACACTATCACATGAAAAAGGCAAAGGAGCTGGATGACAACAGCCAGACGAAGTCAGACAAAAAAGACGCACTGACGATAGTGAGACTGGTGAAAGATGAAAGATACTCCGAGGAGCGATTGCCTATATTGAAAAAGACGGGGGCGGTCCCGAAAATAATCACACCCACAGCGACAATCACATTTTTGTTGTTGCCGATGGTGAGGTGAAGATTATTTCCGGTGATCAGGAAATTATCGCGGGTAAGGATCAATCCATGTTTGTAGACGGAATGATCCCTCACTCCATTTGGAATAACGGCGACAAAACCGCTGTGGTTATCAAAATTTCAACTGAGCGATGAACCCCGGATGCACAAATCAGTATATGCAGGCAGGAAATCCTTTTGGGGATTTCCTGCTATTTTTAAGCTTTTCAGTTAATAGGATTCCAAAGGGACGTGTCCCTGACGCACCGCTGTCCTCGGGGCCTTTCCCCATAAAGGAAAAATTTAACTGAAGGGATTGAAAAGGGAGGGGAGGTGTCGATTAATTGATTAAGAGTATATCCCGCGTTTGGGAGGGGGACTGGATATGCAGATTCGGACAACAGGAAGCAGGGCAGTACAGGTTCAAACTGTTCCGTCCCAGCAGCCGCTTCAGCAGGAAACGCCATTTCTACCGGCTCAGCCGGTAGAGGACGCTGTCGCGTCCAACCGTGTTCAGCGTCTCCGGGAGACAGCGGACGCGATTCGGCAGGCGTTCCCGGGGATTGATCTGCGTTTTACAGAATTCGGAAGCATGGAAAGTCTGCAGGGATATGCTCAGGCTGCGGGCGCCGGGCTTCATATGGCAGTCTCCGGGGATTTCCTGGAGTGGATGTCCCAGGATGCGGCTTCTTTCCAGGAGGGAATGGACTTCCTCCAGGGCGCGTTCCGGGAGCTTTGCTCCCAGGCGCTTACGCACACCGAAGCTCACGGCGCTGGCGTGGTAATAGGGGAGAACGGGGAGATCGATTACTGGACCTCCCTGAAGGACGAGGACAGCACCTTTCAAAAAATGCTCAAGGAGCTTGAGGAACAGCGGCTTGAACGGAAGAAGCGCCAGGAGGAACGGGAGAAGGCAAAAAATCGAAAGCTCCTGTGTACCAAGAAAATCGGTTATTCCGCCAGCAGGGATTTGTCCCGGCTGGCCAAAGTCTCCACCGTGGCGGACGTGAAAAAGCTGATCTCCAAGGTTTATGCCCGCAAGGTTTCCATCGGCGGGAACTCCCAATACGATAAGGACGACGTGCGCATGACCATGGGACAGATGGACAGCGTCATCCGCCGCGCCCGAACGAAAATCAAAAATCTGGAGGAAGAGGCGATTATGGAGGCCGCCAAGAAAAAGGCCGACAAAAAGCGTCAGCAGGATCGCTCCCTCCGAATTCAGATGGAACTGAAAAAGAAGCGGACCGCCCGGCACAGCCGGGAGTATGCCCAGGTCCATGAGCACAACCGGTGGATGCCGGACTTTCTCCGGCCCCGTTCTCCAGAGGAGGAGCGGCTGGAGCAGGAGCAGCGCATGGCCTTGCTGGCAGAGGCGGGGCTCACTTCGGAAGGAGCGGTTTCCCCGACCGGAGAAGCCTCCGCCGATCCTGCCGCGCAGGCGGCGGCACAGTCCGCCGGGGCAGCGGTGAGTGTAAATATCGCTGGCGCTGGAATCAATATTGTGGTATAATAAGCGCAAAGCGCTTATTATACGCTGATGGCCAAGGCGATGCGCTCGCGGAATGCTTGCTCCCGCCTCTATGGCCAATTATACCACCACGCCCTGCGGGCTTGTGGTATAATAAAAACAAGCACTTTGAGGCTCTGTCTCAAACTCTGCCAAGGGGGCGTGCCCCCTTGGGTTTTCATTCTCCTCATCAGGAGAGAAGGCGGAACCTCAGGAGCATAAGTATACAGGAAACGGGGCGGACTATGAGCTTGGAAACAGCGAAGCTGCGGGTTCAGGAGCTGCGGGAGCTCCTGAACCAATACAGCTATCAGTACTATGTGCTTGATAATCCCACTGTCAGCGATTATGAATTTGATCAGCTTCTCCGGGAGCTGGAGGAGCTGGAGGCCCAATTCCCTCAGCTGATCACTGAGGATTCTCCCACCCGCAGAGTGGGCGGGGAAAGTGACAATACCTTTGAGAAGGTTCCGCATACCGTCCAGATGAGCAGTCTTCAGGACGTATTCAGCTTTGAGGAGCTGCGGGAGTTCGACGGACGGGTTCGGGAGGTTGTGGAGCATCCGATCTATGTAGTGGAGCCCAAAATCGACGGTCTTTCCGTCTCCCTAGAATACACCGATGGAAAGCTGACCAGAGGCTCTACCCGGGGAGACGGCTTCGTGGGGGAGGATGTGACCCAGAACCTGCGCACCATCCGCTCAATCCCTCTTTCCCTGAAGGAAGCCCTGCCCTTTTTGGAGGTGCGGGGGGAGGTCTATATGCCCCGCAAGAGCTTTGAGACTTTGGTGCAGGAGCAGCAGGAAAACAACGAGGAGCCCTTCAAGAATCCCCGGAATGCCGCCGCGGGCTCTCTGCGGCAGAAGAACTCCAAAATAACCGCTAAGCGAAAGCTGGACATCTTCACGTTCAATCTCCAGCAGATCCAGGGCCGGGAGCTCTCCGGCCACGCCGAAACCCTGGACTATCTGAAGGAGCAGGGCTTCCGGGTGTCCCCCTCCTATAACGTTTTTACGGATATGGAGGAGGTAGTCCGGGAGATTCAGCGGATCGGGGATAATCGGTACAATTATCCCTTTGACATCGACGGCGCGGTTGTCAAGGTGGACACCCTTTCAGACCGGGAGCGTCTGGGCGCAACCGCCAAGTACCCCAAATGGGCCGCCGCCTTCAAGTATCCCCCAGAGGAGAAGGAAACCACCCTCCTGGAGGTGCAGATCAATGTGGGGCGCACCGGTGCGCTGACCCCCACGGCCATCTTCGAGCCGGTGCAGCTGGCGGGCACCACTGTCAGCCGGGCGGTGCTTCACAATCAGGATTTTATTACGGAAAAGGATATCCGGATCGGGGATCGGATTGTGGTGCGGAAGGCGGGCGATATCATTCCGGAGGTGCTCCGCTCCCTGGAGCACACCCCTGGGAGCGTTACCTACCGAATTCCGGAAACCTGTCCTTCCTGCGGGAGCCCGGTGGTGCGGGACGAGGAGCAGGCAGTGCTTCGGTGTGTGAATCCTCAGTGCCCCTCTGCCATCTTCCGGAGCATTGTTCACTTTGCCTCCCGAAATGCCATGAATATTGACGGAATGGGCCCAGCCCTGATCCAATCCCTGATAGACGCGGGGCATATCCACTCTCCGGCGGATCTCTACTATCTGAATAAGGAGCAGCTCCAGGGGCTGGAGCGGATGGGGGATAAGTCTGCTGAAAATGTCCTGACCGCTCTGGAGTCCTCCAGGAAAAATCCCCTTTCCCGGCTGATCTTCGGCATGGGGATCCGGAACATCGGCCAGAAGGCGGCGGAGCTGCTCTGCGCCCGGTTCCCTTCCATGGAGGAGGTGCAGTCCGCCAGCCTGGAGGAGCTGAATGCCATCGACGGCTTTGGGGAGATCATGGCTTCCAGCCTGAGGGAGTATTTTGACCGGCCGGAGAGCCAGGCCCTGGTGGAGCGGTTCCGCGCCGCCGGAGTGAATATGACAGAACCAAGACAGGTGGAAAGCGATCTGCTTGCGGGACTGACCTTCGTGATCACCGGTACTCTGCCCACCCTTTCCCGGACAGAGGCTACCGAGCGGATCCAGCGCAATGGCGGAAAGGTCAGCTCCAGCGTTTCCAAGCGTACCAGCTACCTGCTGGCCGGGGAGGAAGCAGGCAGTAAGCTCACGAAGGCCAACCAGCTGGGCGTCCCAGTGATTGGCGAGGAGGAGCTTGCCCGTATGCTGAAAGAGGAATAATGCCTATACAGGCAAACTCCTTTACAGAAAAAAGAATAGGAATCCAAGGGGACGCGTCCACGATGCGCCGCCCTCGAGGTCTTCAACGAAGGAGGCAGATTATAATGAAAGCGGATATCAATCATCTGGCCGGTCTGGCCAGGCTGCATATCACACCGGAGCAGGCGGAGAGGTTTGAAGCGCAGATGGAAGGGATACTGGAAATGGTGGAGAAGCTGCCGCCCATTTCCGGGGAAGATCGGCTGGTGGATCCGGCCAATCCCATGAGCTTCCGTCCGGACTGCCCGGAAAACCATTTCAAGCGGGAGGAGATCCTGAAAAACGCGCCCCAGGTTCAGGCGGGCTGCGTGGTCGTGCCCAAGATGATCGACGAGTAACTCCCTGTAGCAGCCTGCAAAACAGCTTTCCTGTGCGCGTGGTCGGGCAAGGCGCCGCGAGACGCTGTCTCGCGCTCTGCCAAAGGGACGCGTCCCTTTGGAATCCCATCTTTTTTAAGGGCTTATCAAGGGCGGAAAAGGGGTGGGGTCAAGTCTGTAGAGACTTCCGGCTTTCTGCCACGCAGAGAGTCTGATTCACGCAGTACGCTTTTTTCGTAAAGAAAAAAGCTCCCCCCTGCGTGCGGGATACTTCCTGCGCCGCAGAGGGTATGCGCGCAGCAGAGCACACCCGAAACGTTCTGCGTCGCAGACGCTACGCCGCCTACCCATTTTTTCTTTACGAAAAAATGGGTAGGCGGGCAATCGACCGCGCAGGGAGAATCAGCGAGGCAGGAATTGAAATCCTACACCCCCATACCCCTCAAAAAGATGGGAATCCAAGGGGACGCGTCCCCTTGGCGAGAGCTCGAGAGCAGAGCTCTCGAGGTCTTTCCCTTCCGAACACCCAGAGATCCTGAACAGGCTCTAAGGAAAAGAAAGGACTGTATAACGATGGAATTATATGAACGCACTGCCTCGGAGCTTTCCCGGATGCTGCGGAACGGGGAGTGCAGCGCCCTGGAGATTGCCCGCTCCCAGCTGGAGCAGATCTGCCGGAAGGAGGAGCAGATCGGGGCATACATCACCGTAACGGAGGAGCTGGCCCTGCGGCAGGCGGAAGCGGTGGACGCAAAGCGCGCCAAGGGAGAGCCCTTGGGCCTGCTGGCCGGTATTCCCGTAGGCGTCAAGGATAATATCTGCACCAAGGATGTGCTGACCACCTGTGCCTCGAAAATGCTCTCCAACTTCGTTCCCCCCTACAACGCCACCGTTGTGGACAAGCTCCTGGCGGAGGACGCGGTCATCACTGGCAAGCTGAACATGGACGAATTCGCTATGGGATCCTCCTGCGAAAATTCTTACTATAAAAAGACCCGGAACCCCCACGACCCGGAACGGGTGCCCGGCGGATCCTCCGGCGGAAGCGCGGCGGCAGTGGCCGCCATGGAGGCTGTTTTGGCCCTGGGTTCCGATACAGGCGGCTCCATCCGGCTTCCGGCGTCCTACTGCGGGGTGGTGGGCCTCAAGCCTACCTACGGAAGCGTTTCCCGGTACGGCCTGGTAGCCTTCGCCTCCTCCCTGGATCAGATCGGCCCCTTCGGCCGGACGGTGGAGGATACGGCCCTTCTGCATTCTGTCCTCTGCGGAAGGGATCGGATGGACGCCACCTCTGTGGAGCGTTCCTATGGGAACTTTCACGAGGCGCTTCAGCCGGAGGCAAAGGGCCTGCGGATCGGTATCCCCAAGGAGTATTTCGGCCCCGGCATCAGCCCGGAGGTGAAGGAAGCGGTTCACGCCGCCGCCAAGGTCCTGGAGGAAAACGGGAGCATCCTGAAGGAGGTTTCCCTGCCCAGCACAGATCACGCCCTGTCTGTGTACTATATCATCTCCTCCGCAGAGGCGTCCTCCAACCTGGCCCGGTTCGACGGGGTGAAGTACGGCTATCGGACGGAGAACTATACCACCCTGACGGAGCTGTATGAGAATACCCGCAGCGAGGGCTTCGGCGACGAGGTGAAGCGCCGGATTCTGCTGGGCACCTTTGTGCTGAGCAGCGGCTACTACGACGCCTACTATAAGCGGGCCAAGCTGATGCAGAAGCAGATCCAGCAGGAGTTTGAGGATATCTTCCAGGAGTGCGACCTGCTGCTGACCCCTACCGGCACGGATACGGCCTTCCGGATTGGAGAAAAGCTGGATGATCCCTTGAAGATGTATCAGAACGACATCTGCACCGTAACGGTTAACATCGCCGGACTGCCCGCGCTGAGCCTGCCCTGCGGAACCAGCCGGGAGGGGATGCCCATCGGGATGCAGCTGATCGGGCCCAAGTTTGAGGAGCAGCGGCTGTTCAATACCGCCAGGGCCTATGAGACCCTGACTTAAAGGAATGGGAATCTAAGGGGAATCCCTTCCCGATGCGCCGCCAGCGGCGCATTTCAGAATTCGGCGAAGACGAATTCTTAGGTGCGTTGTGAAACGACGCACCGCGGAGCCCAAAGCAGAGCCTCGGGGTCTTGGCCCTGCTCCAAGTGCCGGACAGAATTTACGCAGGAAAGGAATGCTCGTTGAATGGACTATGAAATGGTCATCGGCTTGGAGGTTCACGCAGAGCTTTCAACCGATTCAAAAATATATTGCAGCTGCCGGAATGAATTCGGCCTGGAAGTCAATACCCGCTGCTGCCCCATCTGCACCGGGATGCCTGGCACCCTTCCCACCCTGAATGAAAAGGTGGTGGAGTACGCGGTGAAAATGGGCTGCGCTCTGGGCTGTTCCATCAACCGGGTCTGCAAGCAGGATCGAAAGAACTATTTCTATCCGGATTTGCCCAAGGCTTACCAGATTTCCCAGTTTGATATCCCCCTGTGCGAAAACGGCCATGTGGATATTCTGGTGGACGGGGAGGAAAAGCGGATCGGCGTCACCCGGATCCACATTGAGGAGGATGCGGGCAAGCTCCTCCATGGGGACAGCTTCGCTGGCTCCCTGGTGGACTTCAACCGGTGCGGCGTACCGCTGATTGAGATTGTCTCCGAGCCGGATATGCGCTCCTCCAGGGAGGCCAAGGCCTACCTGGAAACCATCCGTTCCATTTTGCAGTATCTGGACATTTCCGACTGCAAAATGCAGGAGGGTTCCATCCGGTGCGACGTGAATGTCTCCGTTATGGAGAAGGGGAGCGGCCGGTTCGGCACACGCTGTGAGATGAAAAATGTCAACTCCTTCAGCGGCGCGGTGCGGGCCATTGAGTATGAGGCCGCCCGGCAGATTGCCATTCTGGAGCAGGGCGGAACCATCCAGCAGGAAACCCGCCGCTGGGATGACGCCAAGGGCGAAAGCTTCTCTCTCCGGAGCAAGGAGGACGCTCACGATTACCGGTACTTCCCCGAGCCGGATCTGCCCACCATCGTGCTGGAGGAGGGGTATGTGGAGCGGATACAGGCATCCATTCCTGAGCTGCCCAACCGGCGGATCGCCCGGTATATCCGTGACTACGGGCTCTCCCAGGTAGAGGCTACTTTATTGGTAGAGGCTATGGATAAGGCGGAGCTGTTTGAAACCGCGGCGGCGGAGAAGAAGTGCTCTCCGCGGATTCTCTGCAACTGGCTCTTGGGGAACATTTCCCAGTATCTGAATGAAACAGGCAAGACCCTGGAGCAAACCGGCATCCGGGCGGAAGGACTGACGGAGCTGCTGGCGCTGATTGAAGGCGGAAAGATCTCCAATGCAGTTGGAAAGTCTGTCTTTGACGAGATGCTGGAAACAGGAAAGACTCCGGGAGAGATTGTAGCGGAGAAGGGGCTGACCCAGATTTCCGACGAGTCCGAGCTGGAGGCTGTTGTCCGGAGCGTGATGGACGCCAACGGAAAATCTATTGAGGACTATCACAACGGAAAGACCAACGCTTTGGGCTTCCTGGTGGGCCAGTGCATGAAGGCTACCAAGGGCCAGGGAAACCCGGCTAAGATGAAAGAAATCCTTCTGAAGCTGCTCTAAGCGTCCTCTGCGTGGCCGAAGGGCAAGGCCGCGAGACGCTGTCTCGCGCTCTGCGGTGCGTCGTTTCACGACGCACCTAGGAATTCGGCTTCGCCGAATTCTGAGATGCGCCGCTAGTGGCGCATCGTGGACGAGTCCCTTTGGAATCCCATCTTTTTTAAGGGCTTTTGAAGGGTGGAAAAGGGGTGGAGTCAAGTCTGTAAAGACTTCCGTCCTCCTGCCACGCAGAGAGTCTGATTCCCGCAGTACGCTTTTTTCGTAAAGAAAAAAGCTCCCTTCTGTGTGGCACAGTGTTTGACCCCGCAGAGAGTGTGTGTGCGGCAGAACACGCTCAAAGCTTTCTGCGTCGTACCGATTGCGCCGCTCGTAGAGCTGAACTTTTTCTTGACGAAAAAGTGGGTAGGCGGGCGATCGGCCACGCAGGGAGTATCAGCGAGGCAGGGACCGAAATCCTGCCCCCATAACCCCCAAAAGATGGGAATCCAAGGGGACGCGTCCCCTTGGCGAGAGCGCGAGAGCAGAGCTCTCGCGGCCTGGCCCCCGTCCTGGACGAGCAAAAAATATCCGGAGGATATCATTATGAATCAGTCCTATGTGATTGCACGAGAACAGTATAGGGATATCGGCGTGGATACGGACGCCGCTGTAGCGGCGCTGGAGCGGATTTCGATTTCCATGCAGTGCTGGCAGGGAGACGATGTGAGGGGATTCCTGTTCCGGGATCGAAGCCTGTCCGGGGGGATTCAGGCCACCGGGAACTATCCCGGACGGGCCCGCACGCCCCGGGAGCTTCGGGAGGACATGGAGGTTGCCTTGAGACTGGTTCCTGGCCATCACAGGGTCAGTCTGCACGCCATTTATGCGGATACGGAGGAGCAGCCGGATCTGGACAGTCTGGAGCCCTGCCATTTTGCCTCCTGGGTGGAATGGGCGAAGGAAAAGGGGCTGGGGCTGGATTTCAATCAGACCCTGTTCTCCCACCCCAGGGCGGAAAGCGGCTTCACCCTTTCCAGCGCTGATGAGGGGATCCGCTCCTTCTGGGTAGAGCACTGCAAACGGGCACGGGAGATCGGCGCCTACTTCGGCAGGGAGCTGAACAGCCGGTGCGTGACCAATCTCTGGATCGCGGACGGCTGGAAAGACACTCCCATTGACCGGGCGGGCCCCCGGCAGCGGCTGGAACGGTCCTTGAACGAGATCTACGCCCGGGAGCTGGATCCCCGGTACCATCTGGACGCTCTGGAAAGCAAGCTGTTCGGCATCGGCTCGGAGAGCTATGTGGTGGGCAGTCATGAGTTTTACATGGGCTACGCAGTGAAGCACGGAAAGGCGATTACCCTGGATACCGGCCATTTTCATCCCACGGAACAGGTGAGCAACAAGATTTCCGCCCTGCTGCTGTTTACGCCGGAGCTGTTGCTGCACGTTTCCCGGCCTGTCCGGTGGGATTCGGATCATGTGGTCATTTTAGACGACGAGCTTCGGGAGATCGCTCACGAGCTGATTCGCGGGGATCTGTTGGATCGGGTACACATCGGGCTGGATTACTTTGACGCCAGCATTAACCGGGTTGCGGCTTGGGTGATTGGAATGCGCAGTATGCAGAAGGCGCTGCTGCTGGCGCTGCTGGAGCCCTCTTCCGCCCTGAAGGAGCTGGAGCGCGCGGGCGATCTCACCGGGCGGCTGGCTTATCTGGAGAATTTGAAGTCCATGCCCTGGCAGGCGGTTTGGGAGTGGTTCTGCGAGAAGAACGGCGTCCCGCTGGACTGGCTGCCCCGGGTGCGGAGATATGAGATGGACGTGCTGGCAAACAGGGAGGCGCACTGATGTATAACATATTGGAAGCGCCCTTCCTGCGGGAGGTATGCGGCGCGGCGGCGAACCTGTACCGTCTGGGCTGGGACGAGCGCAACGGAGGCAATATCAGCGTCCGGCTGGATCGGGAGCTGGCGGGGCGGTATCTGAGCGGAGCGGTGCGCAGCCGGACGGAGCTGGGCTTTGACGTGTCTCCGCTGGCAGGAGAGCTGTTCCTGGTCACAGGCAGCGGCAAATACTTTAAGAATGTGGCGGACTGCCCCCAGAATAACCTGGGAATCCTGCGGATAGGGGAGGACGGGCATACCCTGGAGCTTCTGTGGGGATTTGAGGATGGAGGCCGTCCCACCAGCGAGCTGCCAACACATCTGCTGAATCATATGGAGCGGATGGCAGTGGATCCGGAGCAGCGGGTTGTGGTTCACAGCCATCCGACAAATACGGTTGCAATGACTTTTGTGCATCCCCTGGAGGAGCGAACCTTCACCCGGACGCTCTGGCGGATGTCCACGGAGTGTATCGTGGTATTTCCGGAGGGAATCGGGGTGCTGCCCTGGATGGTCTGCGGAAACCTGGAAATCGGCCAGGCCACGGCGGCCAAAATCCGGGAGACGCGGGCGGTCATCTGGGCGGCGCATGGCGTTTTCGGAGTAGGCAAAGACCTGGACGAGGCCTTTGGGCTGATTGAAACTGTGGAAAAGGCGGCAGAGATCTACATGAAGATTGGGGAACACGCCATCCTCCAGAGCATTACGGATCAGGAGCTGTCCAGCCTCTGCGCCGCCTTCGGGATCACTCCCCGCGCAGGCTACCTGGAGTTTGTTTAGGGTCGCAAGACCTCAAGGGCGCTGCCCTCGAGTCTCTGCGGTGCGTCGTGAAACGACGCACCTAGGAATTCGGCTTCGCCGAATTCTGAGATGCGCCGCTGGCGGCGCATCGGGGATCTAAATCCCCTTGGAACCCGTAAATTGTTTTGGGGGAGGGGGCCTGCCTCGCTGATACTCTCCGCAGGGACGATCGTCCGCCTACCCATTTTTTCCTAAAGAAAAAATTCAGCTTTACGAGCGGGGTAGGGGCTGCGACGCAGAAAGTCCCGAGCGCGTTCTGCTGCGCTCATACCCTCTGCGGCACAGAGAGTATCACCCAGGCAGGAGGGAGCTTTTTTCTTTACGAAAAAAGCGTACTGCGTGAATCAGACTGTCTGCGTGGCAGAAAGCCGGAAGTCTGTACAGACTTGACCCCACCCCTTTTTCCGCCCTTAAAAAGCCCTTCAAATAATGGGATTCCAAAGGGACGCATCCCTTTGGCAGAGCGCGAGACAGAGTCTCGCGGCCGTGCCCTTCCGCATAGCGAAGGGGTGGAGTCTTTGCAGACTCCACCCCTTTGAGCTTTTGGGTTGCCATAGGGAGCAGATACTCCTAATCGCGGGAAGTGACCTGGTGCTTGACACGATCGTGCTCCTCCGCGCGCTTGGCGTTGTTCCACTTGTCCATGGTTCCGACCAGATACCCGGTGATCCGGCGGATCCGCTCAAATCCAACGCCTTCTCCAATGGTTCTGTTGTCTGCCGCAGGGCTGTGACGATCTGTCATAATTTGCTGCTCCCTTTCCTTAATTGGTTTCTATGCTGATTTTTCTGTTGACTTCTATGTTACTCCAAGCCGATGTAATGGGGCATATTGGGATACTGCCGCCGAAGCTCACGAAGACGCTCCACACTGACTGCCTCGCCCTCACGGCGTCCGCACCGGGGGCAAATCTCCCCAATCACTCCGGAATAGCCGCAGACAGGATCCCGATCCACCGGATGATTGATGGAACCGTATCCGATACCGCACTCCTTCATGCAGCGGACAATCTGCTCAAAGGCCTCCAGATTTTTCACCGGATCTCCGTCCAGCTCCACATAGCTGATATGCCCGCCGTTGGTCAAAGCATGATAAGGGGCCTCACGCCGGATTTTTTCCAGCGCACCGATGGGGTAATACACCGGAACATGGAAGGAGTTCGTATAATAATCCCGGTCTGTGACGCCAGGGATGATGCCGAACCGGGCCTGATCCTTCCGGGTAAAGGTACCGGAAAGCCCTTCGCCGGGGGTGGCAATCAAGGAGAAATTCAGTCTGGTTTCCTGGCCCTTGGCGTCCATAAATTCCCGCATGTGGCCGATGATTTTCAGCCCCAGGGCCTGGGCCTCGTCGCTTTCTCCATGATGCCTGCCAATCAGCGCTGTCAGCGCCTCCGCCAGACCGATAAATCCGGCGGTGAGGGTGCCGTGCTTCAGCACCTGCTCCAAGGTGGAATCTGCGTCCAGCTTGTGGGAATCCAACCAGATCCCCTGGCCCATCAGGAATGGATAGTTCCTGACCCGCTTCTGGCTCTGAATTTTCAGCCGGTGGAGAAGCTGCTCGCAGACCAGCTCCAGCATTTCGTCCAGAGAGGAGAAAAAACGATCCAGATCGCCCTTGGCCAGAATGGCAAGCCGTGGAAGATTGATGGAGGTAAAGCTCAGGTTGCCCCGTCCACAGGTGATCTCCCGGGAGGGATCATACACATTGGCCATGACCCGGGTGCGGCAGCCCATGTAGGCAACCTCGGAGTTATAGTCTCCGGGGCGGTAGTACTGTAAGTTAAAGGGGGCGTCCAGGAAGGAGAAGTTGGGGAAGAGCCGCTTGGCAGAGGTGCGGATCGCCAGCCGGAACAGGTCATAGTTGGGATCTTCGGGATTATAGTTGAGGCCTTCCTTCACCTTGAAAATCTGAATGGGGAAGATGGGGGTTTCCCCGTTGCCCAGGCCGGACTCAGTCGCTGTCAGCAGATTCCGAATCACCATCCGCCCTTCCGGAGAGATGTCCGTGCCGTAGTTCAGGGAGGAGAAGGGGATCTGCGCCCCTGCGCGGGAGTGCATAGTGTTCAGGTTGTGGATCAGCGCTTCCATGGCCTGATAGGTAGCCTTGTCCGTTTCCTTCCGGGCCTCGGTGCAGACGAACTGCTGAATCCGCTCCGCGTCGTCTCCCAGGTGCTTCCGGAGCAGCTCGGTCATCAGGACGGTAAAACCGTCTTCCGGCTCCAGGGAGGGGGCGGCGCGATGACTTTCCCAGAGGCTCTGGAGCAGGGGATCCGCCAGCTCCGCACCCTTTCCGGCCAGCTCCAGGGCCTTTGCCAGATTGGAGCGGTAGCTCTTCCGGTAGGTCTTTGCCACGCCGGGAGCCATGCCGAAATCAAAGTTGGGGATGCTCTGTCCTCCGTGCTGATCGTTCTGGTTGGATTGGATGGCAATACAGGCCAAAGCCGCATAGCTGCGGATATCCTGCGGCTCCCGCAGGAACCCGTGACCGGTGCTGAAGCCGTTCTGGAACAGCTTCACAATATCTATTTGGCAGCAGGTGGTGGTCAGGGTATAGAAATCCATGTCATGGATATGGATATCGCCCTGGATGTGAGCCTTGGCGTGGCGGGGATCCAGCACATAGAGCTCATAGAACTGCTTGGCGCCCTCGCTTCCGTACCGGAGCATGGTGCCCATGGCGGTATCCCCGTCGATATTGGCGTTCTCCCGCTTGAGATCCACCTCTTCCGCAGATTTGAAGGTGAGATCCTCGTAGGTTTTCATCAGCCGGGTATTCATATCCCGGACCCTGGTCCGTTCCGCGCGGTAGAGGATATAGCCCTTGGCGGTGCGGCTGTGACCGTCTTCAATCAGGATTTTCTCAACGGCGTCCTGAACCTGTTCCACGGTAGGGGAGGTGGTGCCCAGGACGTTTTCCACATAATCGCAGACCTGGTAGGCCAGCCGAAGGGCCTCGTCGTAGTCGCTGCCGCCTGCGGCCTGAGCGGCCCGGAAAATGGCGTTGGCAATTTTTTCGTGATTGAAGGGAACGGATCGGCCGTCCCGCTTGGTGATGGTTTTGATCATGGACAAGCTCCTTCTCCGATATGGTTCCGAGAGCCCGGGAAGCGCGAATTTTGCAGAATCCAGGGACTTTTAGAAGCATATGACCACAATATATTGTGGTCATATGCAGCATGACAATCAGTATATAGTGTATGGCTGGGTTTGTCAAGAGCCCCCTCGAGCGGGCAAGGCTGTCCCCAAAAGGCAAAAACCCAGGCGCGGCCTGGGTTTGCAGCCCCATCACAGAACTGCCCTATCAAGAAAATTTTTTCCAGCTGGGGTGAAGGTCAAGACCTCGAGGGCGCTGCCCTCGAGTCTCCGCAGTGCGTTGTTTCACAACGCACTTAGGAATTCGGCTCCGCCGAATTCTGAGATGCGCCGCAAGCGGCGCATCGGGGACGCGTCCCCTTGGATTCCCGTCTTTTTAAGGGCGTAAAAGGGGTGGGGGTCAAGTCTGTACAAACTTTTTACTCCCTGCCTCGCTGGTACTTCCTGCGTGATCGATCGCCCGCCTACCCATTTTTTCGTAAAGAAAAAATTCATCCCCACGTGCGGCGCAGAAAGCCGGAAGTCTGTACAGACCTGACTCACCCCTTTTTTCCGCCCCTAAAAAAGGCCCTTAAAATTACGGGTTCCAAGGGGATTTAATCCCCTTGGCGAGAGGCGCGCAGGGTCAAAGCCTGCGGCTTTGACCCTTGGGCAGAGCTCTCGCGGCCTTGCCCTTCGAAGCCGCAGATCCCTCTTACGGAAGCCGAAGGGTGCGGAGGAAGGATTTGTCTGCAGGAGAGAGCTGGCGGGATTCTACGCATTTTTGGATGGTTTTATTGTGGGTGAAGGGCTCCAGGCGGCGTTCCTGCAGGAGAGGAAGGGTTTTATCCGGGAATTTCACATAGCACATGGACAGCGTCCAGGCAACCGCCATTTTGACGTAGTAGCCCTCATGGCGGGCGGACTCGCAGCAGGTCAGCACCCGGTCGATATACTCCTCCGTGAGGAAGTGAAACAGGAGTATGGTGACGCCAAACCGCTGTGTGAACTCCTCAGGGGAGGGGAGGCAGGCGCTTTCCACAAAGTTCCAGAAGGCGGGCCGTTCCCGATCTGCCAGCTTCAGAGCGGAGGCAAAGCTGTCGTTGACCGCCCAGTTGTCGATCAGAGGCAGGAATTTTTTGGTATAAGCAAGGATTTCTTCTGTTCCGCCGCTGGCTTGGCCGATGACCAGGCCCCGAAGCATGATTTCCTCATAGGAGAGGGGCGTGACGGTATCCAGATACGCCCGCCAGTTCCCACGGCAGATTTCCTTGGCCAGGGCGCGGATCAAGGGAAGCCGCACCCCATGAAGGGGTGCGGCAGTCTGTATCAGCTTGCTGTGGAAGGCCAGGTATTCAGGCTCTGCCAGGGAGAGAAGGTGTTCCGCCAGAGCTTTTCCGTCGGCCTCTGTCCAATGCGCCCGGCTCCATTGACCTGCGGGCCTCATTCCTGAAACTCCGAGGCCCAGCCCCCGTCCACAAATACGGGAATCTCCCTTCCGTCCGCGGTGATCCCGGTGATGGAGAGGTCGGCGGTGCCCAGCATGAAGTCCACATGAGCGGCAGAGGCGTTGACGCCAGCTTTCACCAGCTCCTCCTCAGACATGGAGGCTCCCCCTTGAACGCATTCGGAGAAGCCCCGCCCAAGGGCGAAATGGCAGGACGCGTTCTCGTCGTAGAGGGTGTTGTAGAAGAGGACGCCCATCTGAGCAATGGGGGAGCAGGCGGGAATCAGGGCTGCCTCGCCCAGGCGGCAGGCGTTTTCGTCCGTGCCCACCAGCTCCTTGAGCATATCGTAGCCCTTGGCGGCGGAGAAATCCGTTACCTTGCCTTCGTGGAAGGTCAGGCTGAAATCATCGATCAGGTTGCCGTGGTAGTTCAGCGGCAGAGCGCTGTGGACGGTTCCCTCAGCCCGATCCCGGTGGGGGGAACAGAAGATTTCCTCTGTGGGCATATTAGGGAAGAAGCAGCGCCCGTCCGCCAGCTCGGCGCCTCCGCCGGCCCAGTTGTGATTTTTTGGCAGGCCGATGGTGATGTCGGTGCCGTGGGCGTTTTTATAGTGGAGGCTGGTGAACTGGTATTTGTTCAGGAGCGCCCGCCGGGCGTCAAAGTTGTGACGATGGGTTTCCCAGGCCTCGTTGGGATCTGCCTGGTCTACCCGGACAGCCTGAAAGATGCAGTCCCAGAGCTGTTCCAAGGCCGCGTCCGCCGGGAGCTCCGGGAACACCTTCGCGGCCCAGTCCGGAGCTGCCGCGGCGATGATGCACCAGGCCACCTTCCCCTGATTGACCGCATCCCGGTAGGGCTTGCAGGCCGCGTTGGAGGCCCGACTGGAGGCCGCGGGCTTCCGGGGATCGATCCCCGCCATGGCGCCGGGGTTGCTGGCATCGATGAAGAGCATGGCGGCGCCCTGCTCGGCGGCGCCGTTCCGGAGCTTGGCCATCCATTCGGGGTATTGCTCATAGACCTCAAGGGGACTGTACTCATAGCCCATGCGGGTCACGGCTTCGTCAGTCCATTGGACAATAACCTGCCTGGCCCCGGCCTCGTAGGCGCTTTTCACGGTCATCCGTGCAAATTCCGCCGCACAGATGGGCGCAGTCAGGTAGAGATCCTGTCCCTTCTGAAGATTGCACCCAGCCCGTACAGCCAGGTCAGCATAGCGTTTCAACTTTTCCTCAAACCTCACGAAAATTCCTCCTTACTTCTTCAGAAACTCTGGGCGGTTGGAAGGGAAAGACCTCGAGGACGCTGTCCTCGAGCTCCTGCCAAGGGGACTCGTCCCCTTGGATTCCCGTCTTTTTGGGGTGGAGGTGGGGACGGGCGCTTGCGCCCGTCCCCCTGCCTCGCTGGTACTTCCTGCGTGGCCGATCGCCCGCTACCCACTTTTTCGTAAAGAAAAAGTTCATCCCCACAAGCGTTGCAGAAAGTACGACGCAGAAAGTTCCAAGCGTGCTCTGCGCAGGAACCTCAGTGCGGCGAAGGAAGTACCCCGCACGCAGAGGGGAGCTTTTTTCTTTACGAAAAAAGCGTCCTGTTGGAATCAGACTGTCTGCGTGGCAGGGGGGAGGAAGTCTGTACAGACTTGACCCACCCCATTTTCCGCCCTTAAAAATTACGGGTTCCAAGGGGATTTAATCCCCTTGGCAGGAGTTTGGGGACAGCGTCCCCAAGGTCTTGTCCTTCGCCGCCTCTTACCGGTTTTTCTTTTTGCGGATCATGAGAAAGACGAAGGCTGCGGCGGCGAGAACAGCAGCAGCGCAGAGCACAGCTACCGAGAGCATGCTTCCTTCCCCGGAGGAGCTCAGAATATCCGTCCAGCGCTCCTGAAGGGATTCGTTGGTCGCGGCGTCCAGATTCACGAAGGTATCGCATTTGCTCAGGATTTCCTCCGACGGATAGGAAATCGGGCTCTCCCGGACTTCCTCATCCAGCATCTCCCGGACAACCGTCATGGGGGTGGAATAGCCGATGAACTCTATATTCTCAAGGGCGATCTCCGGCTCCAGCATGAAATTGATGAACCGCTCCGCAAGCGCCTTGTTCTGGGAGGTTTTGGGCACCACCATAGCGTCAAAAAAGAGATTCGTGCCTTCTTTTGGGACACAGAAATCCAGATCCGGATTGTCGGCCTGCATGGTGAAAAAGTCTCCGGCGTAGTAGGGCGCGATCGCCGCCTCTCCGCTGGACATCTTGGCAAAAATCTGATCCATCACGTAGGCCTGAACCACTGGCTTCTGATCCTTCAGCAGCTGGGTCGCTTCGTCCAGCTGGCTGGGATCTGTGGTGTTCTGGGAGTATCCCAGCTTCTTCAGCGCGATGCCGAAGGCGTCCCGGGGATTGTCAAACATGAGAATCTGACCGGTGTAATCCGGATCCCACAGAATGTCCCAGCTCTCTACCGGCTTATCTACCAAGGCGGTATTGTAGATAATCCCAACCGTGCCCCAGGTATAGGGGACGGAGTATTCATTGCCGGGGTCGTATTCCCGGTTTTTGAACTGCTCGTCTATATACTGATAATTGGGGATGTTCCCAAAGTCCAGCTTGGCCAGCATATCCTCCTGGATCATCCGTCCGATCATGTAATCCGAGGGAATGATTACATCGTAGTTGGCGGAGCCGCTGGCGATTTTCGCGTACATGGCTTCGTTGGTGTCAAAGGTGGTGTATACCACGTCGATATCCGGATTCAGCCGCTCAAATTCCCCGATGATGTCCAGGGAGCCGTCATCTCCGTTGGAGATGTACTCGCCCCAGTTATATACATAGAGCTTGGTCTGCTCGGGCTCCTCCGCCCGGACGGGAACCGCCGGGGAGAAAAACGCCGATACCGCAAGGATGAAAACCGCAAAGCCCATAACCAATCTTTTTTTCATAGCAGAATATCCTTTCATTCTATTCAATTCCTGACCGAGTCAGATTCCGCACGCACTCCCAAAACAAAAACTGCCAGAATGCAGAAGCTGCGTTCACAAGGGGGGAAGACCTCGAGGACGCTGTCCTCGAGCACCTGCCAAGGGGACGCGTCCCCTTGGATTCCCATCTTTTTGGGGTTATAGGGGGCAGAATTTTACTCTCTGCCTCGCTGATACTCACCACAGGGACGATCGCCCGCCTACCCATTTTTTCGTAAAGAAAAAATTCAGCTCTACAAGCGGGGCAGGGGCTGAGACGCAGAAAGTCCCGAGCGTGTTCTGTTACGCTCATACTTTCTGCGGCACAGGAAGTCCCCCACATGCAGGAGGGAGCTTTTTTCTTTACGAAAAAAGCGTACTGCGGGAATCAGACTCTCTGCGTGGCAGTAATTAGAGAGTCTGTACAGACTTGACCCACCCTTTTTCCGCCCTTAAAAAAGCCCTTCAAATGATGGGAATCCAAGGGGAATCCCTTCCCGATGCGCCGCCAGCGGCGCATCTCAGAATTCGGCGAAGCCGAATTCCTAGGTGCGTCGTTTCACGACGCACCGCAGAGCGCGAGACAGCGTCTCGCGGCCTTGCCC
>JAAVZY010000022.1 GCA_022791945.1 Oscillospiraceae bacterium
CAGGATATCTTCCAGCTTGTGCCGCTTATTTCCCCATTGCCTTCTTGGATCTGTCACTCCGTTTAGCCTTTTTACCAGTTTTTCTATTCTCATATGCCTATTTTATCACTTCTTCGTAGAATTGTAAATGCTGTTACCCTGGGGAGAGAGCGGAAAAATCATGCCGTTGGGAGAACGCGCGGGACCGCCGCCTTCACACTTCCGTCAACCGAATCCGACGCCGCAGGCCGCTTACAGATTACAGTCCTTCTCTCCGGGGCTAGAATTCCACCTCCATTTGTGAAAATTCTGTGTGAAACCCTTGAAATGATTACAAAACGATTGCAAAAACATCAAAACGGTGTATAATAGAAGGCGAATAGTTACAAATTGTAATATGCTTGATAAAAATCCAAATGCTGCGGCCTGCGGCATGGCTGACAGGCCGGGAAAGGAGCTGGTTTCCATGCATAGTTCACCGGCGGACGGGACGCTTGTCCGGGCGGCTGTCCGGCTGTTCCGGCGGATGGGCCTGCTCTGGCTTTCCTTCTGGCGGCTGGCCCTGCGCCCGCTGCGCCGCCTGTGCTTCCGGAGCGGATTCTCCCGCAGGCTGGATTTTTTCACCCTGCGGCTCCGCAAGTGGATGTCCCGCCGGAGACAGCGCGTTCTCTACCGATTCTATCATCTGGTAAAATTCTGCGCGGATGTCTGGCGGGTAGTCCATAGCGGATGGAGCCGGGAGCCGGAGGCGTCCCTTCCCCGGCGCCTTTGGAACGCTCTGCGCGCCTTCGGATGCGGGGTGCGGAACAATGGGGAACGGCTTCTGCGGCTCCTGAACTGCGTCCTTCCAGCAGCGGCCGTTGCAGCGTTCCTTCTGCTGATACAGTATGTAAGCGGGCTGAATTATGTTCTGGAGGTGGAATCCAACGGCCAGTCTCTGGGATATATCCAGGATGAGGGGGTCTATACGGAGGCGCATGCGCGGCTTCACTCCCGGATGATCTATCAGGAGGAGGATCCCGTCCTCTACACCGTGCCCACCTTCAGCATTGCGGTGGTGGACAGGGGAAGCCTCCAAACCGGGACGGAGCTGACCGACGCGCTGATCCGCACCTCTGCGGCGGATATTGTCCAGGCCACCGGCGTTACTGTCGGCGGGGAGTTCCTGGGAGCGGTGCGGGACAGCGCCCTCCTGCAAAAGACCCTGGAGGATCTTCTGAATGCCCACCGGCAGGGGAACGATCAGGTTGCCTTCACCAAAGAAGTGGAGCTGGAGCAGGGATTGTTTCTTCAGGAGCATCTGCGGGATGCGGAGGCTCTGGCCCGGCAGCTGTCCTCCGATGTGCAGCAGAGCGTGTATTACACCGCTGTCTCAGGCGATACGCCCAGCGGGATTGCCGCCGCCTTCGGAATGACGCTGAGCCAGCTGGAGGAGCTGAACCCGTCTATTATGACGCAGCTGAAAATCGGCCAGCAGGTGCTGGTCAGCAAGGCAGAGGCATATCTTCCCGTGAAGGAGACGCGGACGGTCACCTATACAGAGGCGATCCCTTACGAGACTGTTTATGTGGACAACGCCAATCTCTACGAAGGCACCACCCAGACGCTCAGCGAGGGACGGGAGGGAACGGTGACGGTAACCGCCCAGGTGTCTTATGTGGAGGGGGAGGAAGTGGAGCGGACAGAGCTCAGCCGCGCAGTGGAAACGCCGGCGGTATCGGCCCGTGTGGCCCGGGGAACGATGAAGCTCCAGACAGTGTCCGGCTATGAAAATGCCGGAAAATCCGATTATGGCCTGATCTGGCCGGTATACGGAGGATATATCTCCCAGTATTACGGCCACACCCCCTATGAATATTGGCACAACGGCATCGACTATGCAGGCACCGGCTACGGTGCGCCCATTGTCTCGGTTCTGCCGGGAACGGTCACCTATGCGGGCTGGCGGGGATCTTATGGGAATCTGGTGATTGTCAGCCACGGAAACGGCATGGAAACCTGGTATGCCCACTGCGCGAATATTTTGGTGCGCACCGGCGATACAGTTGCCCAGGGTCAGCAGCTTGCCCGGGTAGGGAGCACCGGCAATTCCAGCGGCAACCACCTCCATTTCCGCGTCATCGTAAACGGCTCTGAGAAAAACCCCCTCACCTACCTCCCATAGAGATGCCTCTGCGTGGTCGAAGGGAAAGGCCGCGAGACGCTGTCTCGCGCTCTGCCAAGGGGAAGGGATTCCCCTTGGATTCCCATTATTTGAAGGGCGGAAAGGGTTGGGGGTTAAGTCTGTACAGACTTCCCTCCCCCTGCCACGCAGACAGTCTGATTCCCGCAGACCGCTTTTTTCGTAAAGAAAAAAGCTCCCCCCCTGTGTACGAGGGAATTCCTGCGGCGCAGAGTCTTTCGCTCCCTTGCGGAAGGTTGGCTATGGATTCGAAGCTGCTGACATAAACAAAGGAGATGCCCATCATTTGGGCATCTCCTTTGTTTGTATCAGAGCTTCTCCGTCCTAGGGAAGAAGACTTCTATTTGAGAGGCCGCAGATCCGCGCGCAGAACCTGATCCCGGGTGGGAATGGATCCTGCCGCGCCCGGCACAGAGACAGCCAGGGCGGAGGCCTTGGAGGCCAGCTCCAGGCAGCGGTCCATGGGCTCCCCGCTGGCGACGCCGCTGAGGAAGTAGCCGGTAAAGGTATCCCCGGCCCCTGTGGTGTCTGCCACAGGAGTGTCATAGATGCCCTGCCGCCAGATCCGATCCCCGTCCCAGAGGACGGAGCCCTGCCTGCCCAGGGTCAGCAGGGTTCTGCTGTCCGGCCAGCGGCGGGCCATGGCCTCCAGAATCCTATCGGGCGCCTGCTCTCCGGTGAGTGCCTGGCCCTCGCCCTGGTTCAGAAGGAACCAGGAAACCTTCTCCAGGGGGAGCTCCCGGACAGCCCCATCCATGGGGGAGGGATTGAGGGCAATTTCCATGCCCAAATCAAAGGCACGCTCCATCAGGAAGCGGTTGCCGTTGATCTCATTCTGGAGGAGGAGCAGATCCCCCTTCCCGAACCGGGAAAGAGCGTCCTCCATCTGTTCCGGCGGGATCTGCCGGTTGGCTCCGCCGTAGAGAAGAATGCAGTTTTGACCGCTGTCCTCCACCTGAATGATAGCGTGGCCGGTTGGGACATCCAGCCTGCGGATCAGGGAGACATCCGCTCCCCGATCCCGCAGGAGCTCCACCAGGAATTCCCCGTCGGCACCCACAGCGCCGGCGTGGAACGCCTGAGCGCCTGCCGCCGCCAGAGCTACGGACTGGTTGAGCCCCTTTCCGCCGGCAAAAAGCCGGAGACTCCGGGCCGCGGCAGTCTCTCCGGGCTGTACGAACCGCTCCACCCGGTAAACGTGATCCACATTGAGCGAACCGAAATTCAGTATCCGCATTGCAAACATCCTTTCAGTGGCAAGGCCGCGAGGCTCTGCCTCGCGTCTCCGCGGTGCGTCGTTTCACGACGCACCTAGGAATTCGGCTTCGCCGAATTCTGAGATGCGCCGCCAGCGGCGCATCGGGAAGGGATTCCCCTTGGATTCCCATTATTTTAGGGGCTTTTTTAAGGGCGGAAAAGGGGGTGGGGTCAAGTCTGTACAGACTTCCGGCTTCCTGCCACGCAGAGAGTCTGATTCCCGCAGCACGCTTTTTTCGTAAAGAAAAAAGCTCCCCCTGCGGGCGGGGTACTTTCTGCGCCGCACAGAGTTTGCACAGACTCGGTTAGACGCAGAAACCCCTTGCCCCCCTTGTTACAGGGGGGAGGGCCAGGAGCGAAGCGGATGGCAGGGGGATTCCGAGCGTGGCACAGCGTCGCTCCTTGCAGAAAGCATGAGCGTCACAGAACACGCTCGAGACTTTCTGCATCGCAGTCTCTGCGCCGCTCGTGGGGCTGAATTTTTTCTTTACGAAAAAATGGGTAGGCGGGCGATCGTCCTCACGGAGAGTACCAGCGAGGCAGAAACCGAAATTCCGCTACCCCCTATAACCCCAAAAGGATGGGATTCCAAAGGGACGCGTCCCTTTGGCAGAGGTGTGGGGACAGCGTCCCCACGGCCTTACGCCCTTGGGGCAGAGAGTGCCTCAGCAGCAGTGCGGAGGGTTTCCACGGGGTCCAGCTTCCGACCGGAGCGGGGCTTCAGAATCAGGTGGGGGCGGCTGGTGGTGGCGTTGATGGCCACCCGGCCCTTCAGGGCCGGGGCTGTCATCAGCCGGCCCGCAACCTCCATGTTCAGCACGTTGGGATACAGCAGCAGCCCCTGGGGCTTCTCGCTGATCTCCTCGAATCCGTAGGAGGCCAGGGTGTTCCGCAGCAGCGCCACATCCACCAGGGAAAGCACTGCCTCCGGCGGATCCCCGAACCGATCGATCAGCTCGTCTACCACCTCCATGCTGTCCTCCTGGGTGCGGACGGCGGCAATCTTTTTATATACATCGATCCGCTGAGCCGTAGCCCCGATGTAGCTCTCCGGAATGTGGGCGTCCAGCCGCAGATCAATCAGACACTCATAGGTTTGAGCCTGGGGCTTCTCTCCCTTCTTCTCCGCAATGGCGTCCGACAGGAGCCGCAGGTACATATCATACCCCACCGCTTCCATATGCCCGTGCTGCTGGGCCCCCAGCAGGCTCCCCGCCCCCCGAATCTCCAGATCCCGCATGGCGATCCGGAACCCGGAGCCGAACTTGGTGAACTCCCGGATAGCGGAAAGACGCTTCTGAGCCACCTCTGTGAGCACCTTTCCCCTGGTAAAGGTAAAGTAGGCGTAAGCCCTCCGGCTGGAACGGCCCACCCGCCCCCGGAGCTGATAGAGCTGGGAAAGCCCCATGTGATCCGCGTTCTCAATGATCAGGGTGTTGCAGTTGGCCACATCCACCCCAGTCTCAATAATGGTGGTGCAGATGAGAATATCCACCTCATGCTCCAGCAGCTGCCGCCAGATCTCCGACAGCTCCCGCTCCTCCATCTGCCCATGAGCGATGGCGAGCCTGGCGTCAGGCACAACCGAATGAATCCGGGAGGCGCAGAGGTCAATGGTTTCAATCCGGTTGTGAATGTAGTACACCTGCCCGCCCCGGCGGAGCTCCTTCCTGATGGCGTCCCCGATGATCCCCAGATCAAACTCGATCACATAGGACTGCACCGGGTGCCGGTCCTGGGGCGGCTCCTCAATGGTGGACATATCCCGGATGCCGGAAATGGCCATGTTCAGGGTCCGGGGAATGGGCGTGGCCGACAGGGTGAGCATATCCACATTGGGATAACAGTCCTTGAACCGCTCCTTGTGCTTTACCCCGAACCGCTGCTCCTCGTCCACAATGGCAAGGCCCAGATCCTTGAATTCCACATCCTTCTGCACCAGCCGGTGGGTGCCGATGAGAATATCCACTTGGCCCTCCCGGAGCTTCTCCAGGATAGCCTTCTGCTCCCTGGGGGTGCGGAACCGGGAAAGCACCTCAATTTTCACCGGGAAGCCGTCGAACCGCTTCAAAAAGGACTGGTAGTGCTGCCAGGCAAGGATGGTGGTGGGGCAGAGCACCGCGCACTGCTTCCCGTCCATAATGCACTTGAAGCAGGCCCGCATGGCCACCTCTGTCTTGCCGAAGCCCACGTCCCCGCAGAGGACCCGATCCATGGGATGCCCCCGCTCCATGTCGGCTTTGATCTCCTCAATGCATTTCAGCTGATCGTCTGTCTCCACATAGGGGAACCGCTGTTCAAAATCCTTCTGCCACTCCGTATCCGGAGAGAAGGGGAACCCCGGCGCCTGCATCCGTTTGGCGTAGAGCTTGATCAGCTCCTCGGCGATGTCCTCCACCGCCTTTTTGGCCCGGGCGCGGGTTTTCTGCCACTCCCCGGAGTGGAGGCTGTTGAGCCGGACGGTTCCGTCCTCCTTGGCGCCGATGTACCGGGAAACCAGATCCATCTGGGTGACCGGCACATAAAGGGCGTCGGAGCCCGCGTAGCTGATCTTCATGTAGTCCTTGACAACGCCCTGCATATTCAGCTGCTGGACGCCCTCGAACACCCCGATCCCATGGGAGACATGAACCACCAGATCCCCCTTGGAGAGATCCGTCAGGCTTTGAAGCTGGCGGCCCTTTTTGAACCGCTCCCTGCGGCGGGCCCGCTCCGCCGGGCGTCCGGTGGTGATCAGGCTCACCTTCAGATCCGGATACTCCAGGCCGGCGGAGAGGGTGTTGGCAATCACCGCAATCTTTCGGTAGGCGATGCTGTCCGTATCCTTCACATACTCCGCGGGCAGGCCCATGCCCTTCAGATCGTGGGCCAGGGAGGCCGCGGCCTTCTGGGTGCCCGCCAGGACGGTCACCGCATAGCCCTGCTCCAGAAGGGGGGTGACATCCTCCCTTAAAAGCTTCAGCTCCCCGGAAAAGAAACTGGTCTGGATGGGATTGATGGTGAGCAGCTCCGTAAAGGTGAGGTCCTGATTAGCCCGGGCGAAGGTATCCAGAAACACCGAGGGCATCTGGCAGGCCCGGTGGATCACAAAGGGCAGGGTGTCGTCAAAATCCATCAGGGGGCGGGTGATCTCCCCGTCCTCCAGGATCTGCTTTTGATCCTCCTGCTGCTGCCAAAGGTAGGTTTTGGCCCGCTCCCGAATATTGGCATACTCGCTGACAAACACCATCCCCCCGTCCAGATAGTCGAACAGGGAGGCGGGGGTGTCGTAGGCAAGGGTATAGTACCGATCCAGGGCATTGAGCGGAAGCCCGTCCCTGGCCCGGTTCAGATCCGCCTGATAGAGCTTCTTCGGCTCCTCCTGGCGGGTTTTCTTCACCAGCTCCTCCAGCCGGGCGCAGAGCTCCTCCCCGCTGTCAAAGAGCACCTCGTTGGCAGGCGTGATGGTGATTTTGTCCAGGCGCTCCGTCCGGCGCTGGCTCTGGATGTCGAAATAGGCCATGGTGTCGATCTGATCCCCCCACAGCTCCAGCCGGACGGGGCTGTTGTGATTGGGGGGAAAGATATCCACAATGCCGCCCCGGATGCTGAACTGGGCGGTGCCCTCCACCTGTTCCCGGCTTTCGTAGCCGGATTTCACCAGGCGGCGGGCCAGCACCTCTGTGCTGTAGCTGCCCTTTTGATCAATGGTGAAGGTGCGGCTGGCCAGGGCGAAGGGGGGAATGGTGTGCTGAAGCACCGCCTCAATGGAGGCGCAGACGATCCGGCACTCCCCGCTCTGGATCCGGGCCAGCACGCCCAGGCGGATCTGCTCGTATTCACGGGAGGCGACCCCGGAGGCGCGCAGAGCGAACTCCCGGGAGGGATAGAGAAAGGCGATCTCCTCCCCGGAGCCCTCCATGGCGTTGATATCCTCCGTGAGGGAGCGGGCCATGGACTCCTCCTGGGTGATGACCAGGAGGGTGCGGCCCAGCTCGCAGGCGGCTGCGTAGATCAGGTGGGCCTTGTGAATTTCGGAAGCGCCCACCAGGAGGGTAGGCGTCCGGCCTTCCCGGAGGTTCTCCGCCATCCGGCGGTACTGGGGCAGCTCCGAGGCAATCCGTTTGAATAGCTTCATGCTTTCTCTTTGCTCCGTTCTGGGGTTAACTGTTGAACCGGTTCATGGCGGCGTCTGTTTTCCCGGAGAGAATCAGACGGGCGATCTCCGGGCAGAGCTTCCAGGCGTCTTCCATGGCGGCCTGCTCCTCTCTGCTGAAGCGGGAGAGGACCCAGTCCGCCAGGTTGTAGTCCGGGTGAGGCTTGGCGCCCACGCCCAGCTTGACCCTGGGAAAGGAATCGGCCCCTGTCAAATAGATGATATTTTTAATCCCGTTATGCCCGCCGTCACTGCCCTTCCGGCGAATTCTGAGCTTTCCGGGAGGGAGGGAGATATCGTCAAAGAACACCAGCAGCCGTTCGATTGGGATCTTATAGAAGGCCATCGCCTCTCTGACAGCCTGGCCGCTCAGGTTCATGAAGGTGTCCGGCTTCATCAGCAGGCACCTCTGCCCGGCAATGACGCCTTCGCCCACCAGGGCCTTGAATTTGAGCCTGCGGATATTGGCACCGCAGTCCGCCGCCACGGCGTCCAGGGCGTGGAAGCCTGCGTTGTGGCGGGTGTTTTCATATTCCCGGCCGGGGTTCCCCAGTCCGGCCAGAATCCACCGGATGGGTCCGGCGGCGGAGTTTCCTCCAGGGAGCATCAGCAAACCGTCCTTTCTCAACGTGAAAAGGGCGGTGCAAATGCCTGCGCCGCCTTTCAGCATTCCTTCCGCGGAGGTCAGGAGTAAGACGAAGGAAAGAGCTCGGCCGTACGGAAGCCAGCCGGGTACACCGCTCCCGGCTGCAGGCTTTTCCTTCCCCGGCCGTATGCCAGGCCCCGCAGCAGAATCTAAGGGTTATGGGAATATGTTACCATTGAAAGTCCCGCCTGTCAATTCTCTTTTTTATTGGGAGTTGCCTTGCTCAGGTTTGTGGCTGAATTGCAAGGATAAATTGCGTAGCTGAACGAGATTAAGCGATATATACAATATTACAATCTGATTTATAGATGCTTTTCACAAAGAAAGGCACAGCAATGCCAGCCGGACAGGGGGAGCCTGTACGGCTGGCATGCTCATATGAGGCAGGCAGTCACTCCAGCTTTCGGAGGCATTCCTCAAACAGCATGGCAGACTTGACATTCAAGGCCCAAGAAAGAAGTGGTCAGCCAGTTGCTCCCCTTATTGTAGCTTTTGCACGAGACGGACGAAATCCCCGGCTGGCTGCCGAGGGTTCCAACCAAACTTATTTATTGTAATAGAGGGAGGACGTCAGATACTGCCCCAATACCATCGATTGAATGGGGCCATTTATTGGGCTACGGTAGAAAAGTTTATTCGGACAGGAGATTTTTGCGGGGACAAATTTTTGGCCTATATAATGAATCCACAGGGTTCGTTGGACATTGACTCGCTGCTTGACTTCACATTAGCGGAGTTTTATCTTGAATTCTATAAGAAAGGTGATTAGGAAAATGCAAAAGGTTACAATTATTGCTGAGGTTGGCGTTAACCACAATGGGAGCATGGACCTAGCCAAAATTATGATTGAAAAAGCTGCTGAAGCCGGCATGGATGCAGTAAAGTTTCAAGCTGGCCCGCCAAGCGTCGATTACCAAAAACGCCCCCAAAGCGGACTATCAGGCAGCCAACACTGGGAACCGGCAGGAAACCATGCTGGAGATGATTAAAAAAATTGAGATCCCGCTGGAATCCAATGAGGTTTGGAAAAAGCAGGTGGAGGCCAAGGGAATGGAATACCTTATCTCGCCTTTTGAAAGCCAGTGCGTCCGCTACCTGAACGGACTTGGGGTAACCCGCTGGAAAATTCCTTCCCCTGAGGTCAACGATCCCCCTTGCCTGATTGAGGTGGCAAAGCCCCATAAGCCGATCCTGCTCTCCGCAGGTATGTGTTCCCTGGACGAGGTCAGGACTGCCATTAAACTGCCGCAGGATTACGGAGCCGGGGAGATCACTGAGCCATTCCCCGAAAAGCGGACAGAAAAATAGGAGAAAACCTGGAATGATTGGTGTGGTATATGATATCGGTGGTTAGGCAACGGAGTGGCAAAGTTCCGCCTCAAAACGAGAGGGAGGAATCCAACCCAGAGCGGAGTGAGGGCA
>JAAVZY010000023.1 GCA_022791945.1 Oscillospiraceae bacterium
AATGGGGGATGGGCGAGGGATTTTCCAGTCCGTCAAGGAAAAAAGCGGAGGAATCCTTTGTGGATTCCGAGCATTTTTGACGCGGATCGGACTGGAAAAGCTCCGTCCAGACCCCGTTTTCAGCTGTGAATACAGGTTCTATAAACTATAAAATGAAAAAGGCAGCAAATCCGGTATGGATTTGCTGCCTGACGGATTCAGTTGTGCGCTTCTCAGCCGTCGATGCCGGGCTGCTTTTCGTTCCAAAGCCCTGCCAGAATGTCTTTCAGCACCAGAAGGGCGTCCAGATCGCTGCAGCCGTATTCCCGGCGGAGCCGTTCCAGCAGTCCGCTCAGCGGTTCTGTGTAGGCGCTGATGTCTACCCCCTGCCATAGACAGCAAGAATCGGATACTTTGCAGCCCACAGCTTGGACCAGTCCGCTTTCCGCTCTGTCTCCTCACTGGTGCTTTAAACGATCTGCTCCAGCTCCTTCACATCGGGGGGCAAAGTCCAGCAGCTCGTCCAGGCTCAGGCGGTAAAGGAGAGAGAGCCGTTTGGTCTGACGGGATATCCGGCAGGGTTTCATCCGTCCCCCATTTAGAGATGGTCTGCCTGCTCACTCCCAATTTTTCCGCAGCTGCCTCCTGTGAAAGACCGGCCTGCTTTCTGGCATGAAATAAGCTGTTTCCCAAGCTCATAGCCGCCGCCTCCTTCTGTTGAATTTGTATTCAGTATACAGGATACGGCGGCGGAAATCCACCTATTCAGTTTTCCATTTCCGCCCGTTTTCCGAACAAATCCAAGCCACGCCATCCTACCGAAAGGCGGATTCGCGAGGGGGAAGACCTCGAAGGGCTCCGCCCTCCGAGCCTCCTGCCAAGGGGACGCGTACCCTTGGATTCCCATCTTTTTGGGGAGGGGGTGGAAGGATTCCCTCATGGGCGCAAAGTCCTCCGTCTGCACATACCGATCGGAAGCTCAGTCCCAATCTGCACGGGAACCCTGTGCGGCGCAGGAACTACCCCGCACGCAGGAAGGAGCTTTTTTCTTTACGAAAAAAGCGTACTGCGGGAATCAGACTCTCTGCGTGGCAGAAAGCCGGAAGTCTGTACAGACTTGACCCTCACCCCTTTTCCGCCCTTAAAAAGCCCCTCCAATAATGGGATTCCAAAGGGACGCGTCCCTTTGGCGGAGGTGTGGGGGCAGAGTCCCCACGGCCTTGCCCTTTCACCCGCAGACTCCCGAAAAGATCGAAAAAAGGAACGGCACACCATTCCGTTCCTTCTTCCTTCACGCTTCACAGACGCAATGCAGTTCTGGGGGTTATGCCCTATTGAGGCGGGCGGCGAGCTGAGACTTTTTGCGGGCCGCGTTGTTTTTATGAATCAGGCCCTTCCCGGCGGCCTTATCCAGCTTGACAATGGCGCACTTTACGGCCTCCTGCTTGTCAGCGGCATTGGCTTCGATGGCCTGGTTGGCTTTCTTCAGTAGGGTTCTGAGGTTGGTCATGTCCGCCTTGTTCTTTGCAGCTTTTACAGCGTTGACCTTTACTCTCTTCTTTGCTGATTTGATGTTCGGCATCCTTGCACCTCCTTCACGTTCACATAAAGCGGGCTAAGCGGTATAAACTAGCTTGTAAAGGCAGGATAGTCCGCCGCCTTAATGAACGCCGGAGCCGCCGGCAGGCGGGCTTACGAGACACGTTGGACTATACAGCAACTAATATAATACCACGTTCCATTCGCAATTGCAAGGGGCATTTCAGGCTTTTTGCCGCAAAAGCACAGAAACCATTCATAAAGGAGGACCGGAACCATGGAAGCAAGAACCGACCTGGCAGTGGAGAGCCTGGACTTTGCCGGAGATCTGGCGCCGGAGGGGGTTGCCAGAGAAGTATTCCGGAAAAATGGAGTGGAGGTCACCCGTGTACGGGTGACCTCTGCTGAGGGAGCCAAGCGGCTCGGCAAGCCCCAGGGGGAGTATCTGACCATCGACACAGATGATTTCAAGGCGGCGACAGGGAATTTTGCCATACAGGTGGACACCATCGCGGAGCTGATCGCCCCGCTGATTCCCCAGGAGGCGGAGCGGCCGGTGCTGGTCGCGGGGCTTGGGAACCTGCAGATCACCCCGGACGCCCTGGGCCCCCGGGCGGTGCGGTACACCTTGGCCACCCGGCATATCAGCCGGGAGCTGGCGGAAGAAATCGGCCTGTCGGGGCTTCGGCCGGTGGCGGTGATCGCTACGGGAGTGCTGGGACAGACAGGGATTGAGACAGCAGAGCTGGTCGCCTCGGTGGCGGAGGAGCTGAAGCCCTCCTGCGTGATTGTCATTGACGCTCTGGCGGCCCGCAGCGTGGATCGCCTAGCCACCACGGTGCAGATCTCCAACACAGGAATCAGCCCGGGCTCCGGCGTCCAGAACCGCCGGAAGGAGCTGAGCCGTGAAACCCTAGGCGTTCCGGTTGTGTCGGTGGGAGTGCCTATGGTGGTGGACATGGCGACGGTGGCCTGCGATATGCTGGGCGCGGAGGCGGGGCCGGTGTCGGAAAAGGGCCGCACCATGATGGTTACTCCCAGGGAAATCGATCTGGCAGTGGAGCACGCCGCCAAGACCGTTGCCTTCGCCATCAACCGCGCCCTCCAGCCCCACCTCTCTCTGGAGGACCTCACCGGTCTGGTAGGCTGAGCGCCCGTTCGGAATCTCTGGGAGTCGGAAGGGCAAGACCTCGAGGGCGCTGCCCTCGAGCTCCTGCCAAGGGGACGCGTCCCCTTGGATTCCCGTCTTTTGGGGGTATAGGGGTGTGGAATTTCGGTTCCTGC
>JAAVZY010000003.1 GCA_022791945.1 Oscillospiraceae bacterium
CGAAAAAATGGGTAGGCGGGCGATCGACCACGTAGAAAGTATCAGTGAGGCAGGGAGTAAAAAGTCTGTGCAGACTTGAACCCCACCCCCTTTTACGCCCTTAAAAAGACGGGAATCCAAGGGGAGCCAGCTCCCCTTGGCAGGAGCTCGAGGGCAGAGCCCTCGAGCTCTTCCCCTTCCGAACACGCAGAATCCTACCGGGCGGGGCAGGAGGCGAGCGCGGCGGTGCGGCGGGCCAGATCGGAGATCTTCACCACGCCGAAGCCGTCCACGCCGGATTTCAGCGTGTCGTGCAAGGGCGCGGTCCATTCCTCGGGCAGACCCTTCGCTCCCCGCATCACCCCGACGATGGAGCCTATCGTTGCGGCGTTGCAGTCTGTGTCAAAGCCGGAAATCAGCCCCACCTCCACCGAGGCGGCATACTCCCCATTTCCATAGAGCAGCCCGATGGCTACCAGCATGGCATTGGAAATGGTATGGCACCAGCAGTGCGGCTGCTTCTCGTCCCAGACCTGATGCACCCGGTCAATGGCGTCCTGGCGGGAAACGCCATCTTCCCGCCAGCTCAGCACCTGGCGAATGCTCTCCGCCAGCCGGGAGCGCTCCGGCACCTGTGCCAATCCCGCCCGCACTACGCCGGCGGGATCCGGCTCCACAAAAGCGGCGGCGATCATTGCGGCGGCAAAGATCTCCCCGTAAATCCCGTTCTTTACATGGGAAATCGAGGCGTCGCGCCAGGCCAGCGCCGCGGCTCCCTCCGGATCCCCGGGCCGGACATAGCCGAACAGATCCCCGCGGATCTGCGCGCCGATCCACTCCCGGTAGGGATTGCTGGTCTGGGCCGACAGAGGCGGCGGCAGCAGATTGGCCAGGTTGATATACGCCGCCCGCTCCGCCGTGCAGGTGTGGAGCAGAGGCAGACAGGTGAGCCAGCATTCCGCCACATCCTCCGGGGTGAAGTCCGGGCCCTTATCCTCCAGCAGCTTCAGCGCCAGGACGGTATAGTTGGTGTCGTCGTCCTCGGGCATATAAGCCACGTTGTTGATCCAGCCTTTCAGCTTTGCGCCATAAGCGCCGCCCTCGTCGGTGACCTGATACCGCTCCCGCACCCCGGCGGGCAGGTCAGAGGAAATGTATCCCTTTACCGGCAGATTGCCGCTTTCCCGGAGCAGACCCAGGATCCGCTCCCGATGCCAGCCTTCCACCGGCTGGCCCAGCAGACAGCCGCCGCACCGTCCCAGCCATCCGCCATAGATGCGATCGTACAGCTCCTCCGGGGAAAGCGTCCGCTTCTCCAGCGGAGGCTGTGCAGGCCGTGCCGCCTGAATCCCCTCCAGGTCGCTGGGCTCCAGGTAGGAATAACCCTCCCGCAGGGGCAGGGCCTGAATGGCCTCATAGATCCGCTCCGCCGCAGCCTGAGCCTCCCGCTCCGTAACGGGCCGCTTCCTCAGAGCCTCCGCCTCCTGGCGGAGCTCCTGAGTCAGGGCGCGGCCCTCCTCCTCAGCCTGGCGGAGCTCTGTGTCCAGGCCGGTTAATCCTTTCATCCATGGCAGTTGTGACAGCATATTTCCTCATCCTTTCCAACAGAAGGGGAAGACCTCGAGGGCGCTGCCCTCGAGCCCCTGCCAAGGGGAAGGGATTCCCCTTGGATTCCCATTATTTGAAGGGCTTTTTTTAAGGGCGGAAAAGGGGTGGGGTCAGGTCTGTACAGACTTCCGAACCACTGCCACGCAGAAAGTCTGATTCCCGCAGTACGCTTTTTTCGTAAAGAAAAAAGCTTCCCTGTGGGGAATCCCAAGTCTGTACACCCCATCGAGCGTGTGCTCTTGACCCTTGGCCGAGAGCGGATGCGTCGTACGAATTGCCCCGCACGCAGAGCTGAATTTTTTCTTTACGAAAAAATGGGTAGGCGGGCGATCGACCACGAAGGAAGTCTCAGTGAGGCAGAGAGTAACAAGTCTGCACAGACTTGACCCCTCACCCCTCTACGCCCTTAAAAAGAAGGGAATCCAAGGGGAGCGCGAGACAGCGTCTCGCAGCCTTACCTCGCCTGGAGGGTAACCAGCACTACCTCGGGGCGGTTGTTCAGGCGAAGCTGGAGCCTGCTTCCGCCCAGGCCCCGGCTGACTGCCATCACAGTGCCGGGGCCGCCGCCGGGGCGCTTCATCCGGCAAAGCCCCTCTGTATAGGCCGGGAATACGCCCTGGGCCGGGGAGGCCAGCCCGCCGATACCGGGAAGCCGGAACTGCCCTCCATGGGCGTGGCCGGCAAAGACCAGCTCGATTCCCTGCCGGGCGTAAAGGGGCAGCAGCTCAGGCCGATGGGAGAGAAGAACCGTGTAGAGGCCGGGGTGGGCCTGCCGGAGCAGGGCCAGATCCGTTTCAAAGGCGGTGTTCACCACAGCGTCCATCCGCTCGAATCCCCAGAAGCCGCAGAGCAGCCCGCCCATGGGCTCCAGGCTGTAGAAACGGGGATCCGCCATACCGGCCAGCAGAAGAGCGGAACCGTTCCGCTCCAGAACGATTCCCCGGCTGTGAAGCACGCAGACGCCCAGCTCCTCCAGCCGCCGGGCCAGCTCCCGATACCGCCGGGAGCCCTTTTCATGATTTCCAGGGGCAAAGTAGATGGGAGCTATCCCTCTGGCCCGGCGAACCCATTCCAGCGCATGGGTGAAATCCCGCCCATCGTGGATCAGGTCGCCGGTGATCAGGATGTAATCCGGCCGGGCGGCGGCGGTGACCTCCAGCAGACGGCGCTGACCGGGGCCGAACTCCTTGTTGTGCAGATCGGAAATCTGTAGAAAGCGGCATCCGTCAAAGCCGGAGGGGATTCGCCGGTCCCGCAGGCTGTATTGGCTCAGCTGAATGCTGTTGTTCTGCTGCCAGATCAGCGGAGGCAGAGCCGCCGCTCCCGCCAGGAGAAGCAGCTGTTTGGTTGGCGCCATGGACCCATTCCTTTCTTATGAAGACTGCGCGCTGCTGCGGCAGAAGATTGCGGACAGCCATAGTATAACAGAACTCTCCCGGAAAAGCAACGGATGGGAGAACGTCCCGGAACAGCAGCCTTCAAACACGCTATGAAACCATGCACGATACGTCTGCCCCTGCGGCTCTGGAAGCTGCGGGTGAGCGACAAGGCCGCGAGACGCTGTCTCGCGTCTCTGCGGTGCGTCGTTTCACGACGCACCTAGGAATTCGGCTTCGCCGAATTCTAAGATGCGCCGCTGGCGGCGCATCGGGGATCTAAATCCCCTTGGAACCAGTAATTTTTGAAGGGCTTTTTTATGGGCGGAAAAAGGGGTGGTTGAGTTTGTACAGACTTCCGGCTTTCTGCCATGCAGACAGTTCGATTCACGCAGTACGCTTTTTTCGTAAAGAAAAAAGCTCCCTCCTGCCTGCGGGGTACTTCCTGCGCCGCACGGGGATTCCGTGCGTAGCATCCAATCCCCTCCCCGCAGAGATCATGAGCGTAGCAGAGCACGCTCGGGACTTTCTGCGTCGTAGTCACTGCGCCGCCTATGGGGATGAATTTTTTCTTTACGAAAAAATGGGTAGGCGGGCGATCGACCACGTAGAAAGTATCAGTGAGGCAGGGAGTAAAAAGTCTGTGCAGACTTGAACCCCACCCCCTTTTACGCCCTTAAAAAGACGGGAATCCAAGGGGAG
>JAAVZY010000024.1 GCA_022791945.1 Oscillospiraceae bacterium
AGAACCTGTATTCACAGCTGAAAACGGGGTCTGGACGGAGCTTTTCCAGTCCGATCCGCGTCAAAAATGCTCGGAATCCACAAAGGATTCCTCCGCTTTTTTCCTTGACGGACTGGAAAATCCCTCGCCCATCCCCCATTTCCAGCTATGAATACAGGTTCATAGTTTGCGTTCGCCGCAGCTGACAAGCGGCGGCGGGGCTTCATACGGCACGCGGGCGCAGAGACGATACTGACAGACGGGAGGACAGCAATGAAAACAGGAAGGACCTTCGGATATGTTCGGGTATCCACCCGGGAACAGCATTTGGATCGGCAGCTGGCCGCCATGCAGGAGGCCGGCATCTCTCCCAGGTATCTTTACACAGACAAGCAGAGCGGCAAGGATTTTGAGCGTCCCGCTTATCTTCGGCTGCTGAAGCGTCTCCGGCCGGGAGATCTGCTGGTGGTGAAATCCATCGATCGGCTTGGGCGCAACTACAACGAAGTGATCGAGCAGTGGCGTTTGCTCACCAAGGAGCGTGGGGTGGACATCCGGGTGCTGGACATGCCCCTGCTGGACACCACCCATGCCAAAGATCTGCTGGGCACCTTCATAGCGGATTTGACCTTGCAGGTGCTGTCCTACTGTGCCCACGCGGAGCGGGACACGACCCGTCAGCGCCAGCAGGAGGGCATCGCTTCCGCCAAGGCCAGGGGCGTCCGCTTCGGGAGGCCCCGAAAGGAGCTCCCGGAGAATATAGCGGATTTATACATATCCTGGCGCCAGGGACACCTCACAGGAGAAGAACTCGCCTTACAGTGCGACATGGCGCTGGGGGTGCTCTACCGGAAGCTGAAGGAGCGCGGCTTCCGCGTCCGGGAAAGCCCCCTCCCGGTACGGGCTTCCTCCAAGGGGTAGGAGACTGCTGGGGAGCTCTGGGTGATCGAAGGGGAAGACCTCGAGAGCTCTGCTCTCGAGCACTCGCCAAGGGGACGCGTCCCCTTGGATTCCCGTCCCCCTACCTCGCTGGTACTTTCCGCAAGGACGATCGCCCGCCTACCCATTTTTTCGTAAAGAAAAAATTCATCCCTACAGGCGTCGCAGAGACTGCGACGCAGAAAGTCTCGAGTGGGTTCTGTTACGCTCACACTCTCTGCAAGGAAAGGCTTGGTGGCACGCACGGAATCCCCCAGTCAGGGCTACCGCCTGACGGCGGCATCCCTGCCATGCCCCGGACGTTCCGAAGGAACGTATGGGAGAGGGGACCGCCGCTGCTCCGAGGGACGGCGGTGGTGGAAGGATTCAAATAATGGGAATCCCTCCCCGATGCGTCGTGAAACGACGCACCGCAGAGCCGCGAGACAGCCTCTCGCGGCCTTGCCCTTCGACCAAGCAGTGGCCGATTCTGCATAGGCGGGCGGGGGCGTGCATAAGGATGGGAGCGGAGAGGAGTTGATGACGCAGTGAAAATCCAAGCGGGAATGAAAAATCGTACCTTTGTAATATGTATTGCGGTCATTCTGGCTCTGTTCGTGCCGCTGTTTTTCTGGGGAGGACATGGCCGGAAGGAAAAGGAGAGCCTGGCTTCCGCCGCAACGCTGTCTCAGCCCTTTGAAGCCAAGGCGGAGATCCGCCTGAAGGATCTCCGGATGAATGCGGACATCAACCAGACCGCGCCCGGTCAGGCCACCGTCCGTATCACCCAGCCCGAAACCCTCGCCGGCATGGCCTTCGCCTACGATGGGGAGGAGGTGCAGGTTTCCTATAAGGGGCTGACAATCCGCCTGGACGACGACTCCCGGCTGGTGTCCTCGGTAGCGGGGATGATTGTCCGCTCCATTGATGCGGCCTGCAGTGAAAGCGGCGTGAATGTGGAGCTGGAGGGGGAGCGGCTGATTGTCTCCGGAGAGAGCGACGCGGGCCGGTTCCGGATTGCGCTGGATAAGGATACTGGCTCCATCGCCTCCCTGAATCTGCCCGAAGCAGATTTGGAATGCAGGTTTGCGCCGATGAGCTGAGAGCCTGTTCAGCCTCTCAGGACACACCCCTCTGATGCGCACATCCCTAATTCGGAGAGGATATCACAATATTTCCACATTCGTGGGCGGGATAGCCGGAGATGCCCGTTGCGGACAGTGGGAAAATGTGCTATCCTTAAGAGGCTGTTTGGAATCTCTGCGTGGTCAACAGGCAAGGCCGCGAGACGCTGTCTCGCGTCTCTGCGGCGCAGAAACTACGACGCAGAGAGCCCCGAGCGTGTTCTGCTGCACGCAAGCTTTGTGCGGCACAGGGAGTACCCCGCACGCAGGAGGGAGCTTTTTTCTTTACGAAAAAAGCGTACTGCGGGAATCAGGCTTTCTGCGTGGCAGGGAGAAGGAAGTCTGTACAGACTTGACCCCCACCCCTTTTCCGCCCTTAAAAAATTACGGGTTCCAAGGGGATTTAATCCCCTTGGCAGGTGCTCGAGGGCAGAGCCCTCGAGGTCTTGCCCTTCGACCACGCAGAGATTCTGAACAGTCTTTGAGGGAGATTTCCAGGCATCGCCGAGAGAAGGCGCTGACTGGCTTTGAAAGGAAGAAACCTATGAATAAAATCAGTCTGGGCGTTGTTTTCGGCGGCGTTTCCAGCGAGCATGAGGTATCCCTGATGTCTGCGGCCTCTGTGCTCTCCAACCTGGATCCGGAGCGCTACGATATCCATAAAATCGGCATCACCAAGGACGGCCGGATGCTTTACTGCACCGGCTCCGCAGAATCCGTCAAGGACGGTTCCTGGGAGCAAAAAGACTGCACGCCCTGCGTGCTCAGTCCGGATCGGAGCCATCACGGACTGCTCCTGCCCGGTCAGAAAATAATCCGCCTGGATGTGGTATTTCCTGTCCTGCATGGAAAAAACGGGGAGGATGGTACCATACAGGGCCTGCTGGCCCTGGCGGGAATCCCCTGCGTAGGCTGCGGGGTTCTGGCCAGCGCCTGCTGCATGGATAAGGTGGTCACCCATGTGCTGCTGGATGCCGCCGGGATTCCCCAGGCCCAATGGATGTGGACCACGGAGCATGAGTACCGGAGGGCTCCGGAAACCTCCCTGGCCCAGATCCGGCAGCGGCTGGGCTTTCCCTGCTTCGTGAAGCCCGCAAACGCGGGATCCTCTGTGGGAGTGACCAAGGCCGTTGATCCCGAAAGCCTGCGGGAGGGAATGGAGCTGGCCTTCCGGCACGATCACAAGGTCATCGTAGAGGGGATGGTTCACGGCATCGAGCTGGAGTGCGCGGTGCTGGGAAACAAGGAACCCATTGCCTCCTGTGTGGGGGAGATCGCCCCTGAGGCTGATTTCTACGACTACAACGCAAAGTACATTGACGGCACCACCCAAACCTACGCGCCCGCCCGCATCTGCGAGGCCGCCTCCGAGGGAGTGCGGGAGACTGCGCTGCGGGCCTACAAGGTTTTGGGTTGCGCCGGATTGGCGCGGGTGGATTTCTTCCTGACGGAGGAAGAGCATCAGGTTGTGCTCAACGAGGTGAATACCATTCCCGGCTTTACCAGCATCAGCATGTATCCCCAGCTGTTCGCGGTCAGCGGCGTGCCCTATCCGGAGCTGCTGGACCGGCTGATTGACAGTGCCCTGGAGAAGGAGGGGGATTGACTTGGACAGCCGGCCTGTGGGAATTTTTGATTCCGGCCTGGGAGGGCTTACCACAGTAAGGGAGCTCCGCAGGCTCATGCCGCAGGAGAACATTGTCTATTTCGGCGACACCGGCCGGGTGCCCTATGGCACCCGGAGCCGGGAGATCATCCGCCGTTATGCGGTTCAGGACATCCGCTTCCTGCTTTCCCGGGAGGTAAAGATGATCGTTGCCGCCTGCAACACAGTTGCGGCGGCCCTGGCCGGGGAGCTGGACGGCTGGGGGGTTCCGGTTGTGGAAGCGCTGACCCCGGCGGTGCGTGCGGCCCGCCGGGCTACCCGCACCGGCCGGATTGGGGTGATCGGCACGTCAGCCACTGCCCGGAGCGGCGCGTATGACCGGGCGCTCCGGGAGCTGGAGCCGGGGCTGGAGGTTCTTACGGCGCCATGCCCGCTGTTTGTGCCTCTGGTGGAAAACGGCTTTGCCCAGCGGGAAAATCCGGTCACCCGCATGGTAGCGGAGCAGTATCTTGCCCCGGTCCGGGCGTTCAAACCGGACGTGCTGATCCTGGGCTGCACCCATTACCCAGCGATCAAGGATTTGCTTGGAGAGCTGATGGGAGAAGGGGTGACGCTGATAGACTCCGGCCAGGAGGCGGCCCGGGAGGCGCAGGCACTGCTGCGCACACGGGGCCTGGAGGGCGGCGAAGGCTCATGCGAGTACTGCGTCAGCGACAGCCCCGCCGACTTCGCCGAAAATGCCTGCGCCATCCTGGGAGAGCGGATCCCCGCCCCCGCAGTGAAGATTGACATTGAGGCGTTTTAGCGCAAGCCCTTGAGGTCTTCCCCCGATACCCCCAATATCATAAGGAGCGTGTTTCCATGAATTCTACAGAGCTGTTCCGGCGGATGTCCCAGCTGCGGATCATCCCGGTTGTATCTGTCCGGGAGGAGGCCCAGGCGGTTCCTATGGCCCGTGCCCTGGCGGAGGGCGGGCTTCCTGCGGCAGAGATTACCTTCCGCACCTCCGCCGCCGAAGGGGCTATCTCGGCCATTGCCCGGGAAGCTCCGGAGGTGCTGCTGCTGGCGGGCACGGTGCTGGACGTTCCCACGGCCAGCCGCGCCGTGGAGGCCGGCGCGGCCGGTATCGTCAGCCCGGGAACCAATCCGGAGGTGGTGGCCTGGTGCCTGAAGCGGGGGATTCCTGTGCTCCCCGGCTGCGCTACCCCCACCGAGGCGGAGGCCTGCCTGCGGATGGGACTGTCCGCGGTGAAGCTGTTCCCGGCGGAGGCTGTGGGCGGCGCCGCGCTGCTGAAGGCGCTGTCCGGGCCCTATCCCCAGCTGAAGTTTATGCCTACCGGCGGCATATCTCCTCAGAATCTGGGCGCGTATCTGGCCCTGCCCAATGTGTTTTGCTGCGGAGGAAGCTGGCTGGCTCCCCAGTCGAAAATGGACGCCGGGGACTGGGCGGGGATTGCAGCCCTCGCCCGTCAGGCGCTTGACACAGCGTCCCCAGAAGTCTGAGCTGACGCATGCAAGCAGAGCGGGCGGAGAAAAACTCCGCCCGCTCTGCTCGTACATAAGAGTGTGACCAAACCTATAAGCCGGGTTCTGTCGAGTATCGTAATCTATCTTGGCGCCCGGTCGCCCGGACGCTCAGCGCCACCTTTCGGAACCGCCGGACCAGCGAATACATTCCAGTCGGTGTTGCATCGGATAGGGTTTACATGGCCGCAGACTTCCGCCTGCGCCGGTGAGCTCTTACCTCGCCTTTCCACCCTTACCCGCTCCCTTTCGGAAACGGGCGGTATCTCTCTGTTGCACTGGCCCTGGGGTCGCCCCCGGCTGCTGTTAGCAGTTATCCTGTCCTATGATGCCCGGACTTTCCTCGCGGGTTCCCCCGCGCTACGATACAGTCTGCTCACGCTCCTGCTGTATCATGCAGTATAACAGATTTCCCTCCCCGCGTCAACCGCCGAAAAAAGGGCAAGGCCGCGAGACAGGGTCTCGCGGCCTTGCTATGAGGCTCTGTGCAAAAAAACAGTTGTAATTCCGGGCGGGGTGTTGTATAATAGGGATGTTCCGCTGGGAACAGCGCCCCAGGGCGTGAGAAAAGCAGGGCAGAAGAACTGCTATCTGAGATACGGATATACGGGGCCCGCGCAGCGGAGCGCCGTGAACCATGTCAGGCGGGGAACCGAGCAGCATTAAGCGGATGTCCCCGTGTGCCGCGGCAAACCCTGTATATCCGTATGTCAGATGGGAGCTGCAACCCGCCAAGGGCTGCGCTGCCCTGCTTTTCCCTGTTTGGAGGAATTTTGATGTATCTCGCCCTTTACCGGAAATACCGGCCCAGAAGCTTTGACGATGTCATCGGCCAGCCCCACATTACCACCACCCTGCGAAACCAGGTGGCTGCGGGCCGCACTGCTCATGCCTATCTCTTCACCGGGCCCAGAGGCACCGGAAAAACCACCTGCTCCCGGATTCTGGCCATGGCTGTCAACTGCCTCAGCCCCCGGGACGGGAACCCCTGCCTGGAATGCGAGCTCTGCCGGGGCCTGGAGCAGGGCTCCATCCTGGATGTGGTGGAGATCGACGCCGCCAGCAACAACGGCGTGGACAGCATTCGTCAGCTCAGGGACGAGGCCGGCTACACTCCCGCCCAGTGCCGCTACCGGGTCTACATCATCGACGAGATCCACATGCTTTCCCCCGGGGCCTTCAACGCCCTCCTGAAAATTATGGAGGAGCCCCCGCCCCATGTGAAATTTATCCTGGCCACCACGGAGGCCCACAAGGTGCCCGCCACCATTCTCTCCCGGTGCCAGCGTTTTGATTTCCGCCGGATCCGCCCGGAGCAGATCCGGGAACGCCTCCTTTCCATCGCCGGGCAGGAGCCCTTTACCCTGGAGGAACAGGCCGCCGGGCTCATTGCTCAGCTGGCCGACGGCGGAATGCGGGACGCCTGCTCCCTGCTGGATCAGTGCGCCGCCTATTCCCAGGAAATTACGCCGGAAACCGTCGCCCAGGCGGCGGGCGTGGTGGATCGCTCCTACCTTTACGAGCTCACCGGCTGCGTCATCCGTCAGGAGGCGGGGGAAGCGGTGGCCCTTTTGGATCAGCTCTATGCCATGTCCAAGGATATGCAGGGCCTGCTGGAGGAGCTGATCGATCACTTCCGCAATCTGATGCTGGTGCGCACCCTCAAGCGGCCGGAGGAGCTGGTCGCCGCCCTTCCGGAGGAGCTGGAGCGTCTCCGGGAATGCGCGGAGAACCTGCCTTTGGCCTCCATCCTCCGAAGCATCAGCCTGATGCAGGACTGTCTGGATCGGATGAGCCGAAGCTTTGACAAGCGGCTTACCCTGGAGCTGTGCATGGTGAAGCTGTGTACCCCCTCCATGGACGCGGCTCCGGAGGGACTGCTCCCCCGGCTGGAGCGCCTGGAGCGCGCCCTGGCCCAGGGGACGTTCTCCCCGGCAGCTGCTCCCGCCGCTCCGGCGGCGGTTCCGCCCCCGACGCTGGCACCCGCGTCCCGGCCTGCTCCGGCAGTGCCTGCGGTTTCCGCGCCTCCTCCGGGGATACAGGAGCCTGCACCAGCCGCTCCGGCGGCAGCGCCGGCCGTTCCGGCTGAATCAGGTTTTGTCCCGCTGGATTTCTGGCAGGAAATCCTCCAGGAGCTGGCGCAGACTGTGCCGCCGCTGTACGGTGTGCTCCAGGGCTCCCGGGCCTTCACCGGGGACGGGGTATTGTACATTGACTCCCCCTTGGCGATTACCGCCGTTTTGAAGCAGGACAATCACGCCGCCCGCCTGGCCGCCGCAGTGGAGGCCAGAACCGGACAGCGGTATAAAATCCGGGTAAAAAGCGCCGCGCCAAAGGCGCCAAAGGCCGACAAGCTCTCGGGCTTTCTGGACAAAGCCCGCCAGGCGGGCGTAGAGGTCCGGGAAGAGCCGTAAGGATAAGGAAAAAGAAAGGAACGAAGGAATATGAAAGCAAGACTTCCCCAAAACTACAATAAGGGCGTAGGCAATGTAAACGCCATGATCAAGCAGGCGCAGAAGATGCAGGAAGAAATGGGCAGAATCCAGGAGGAGCTGGCCGAGACGGATTACACCGTGAAGGTGGGCGGCGGCGCTGTAGAGCTGGTGATGACCGGCAAAAAGCAGGTAAAGTCCCTGACCATCCAGCCGGAGGCTGTGGATCCGGAGGACGTGGAGATGCTCCAGGATCTCCTGATCAGCGCTGTCAACGAGGCCGTCCGCCAAGTGGAGGAGGACTCGGAAAAACGTCTGGGCGCCCTCACCAGCGGCATGGATCTCAGCAGCATGGGCGGCTTGGGTGCGCTCGGAGGACTGCTGTAAAATAAGTCACGCAGGAAGGCCGCGAGACGCTGTCTCGCGTCTCTGCGGTGCTCGAGGGCAGAGCCCTCGAGGTCTTGCCCCTTGTACGCACATACCTGCCGGAGCTGTTTCTGTTTGGAGGGACGTTATGAGGATTGAGACGTTCGGCGTGGGGCATGTCTCGGCCGCAAGGGCCCTGGCCCTTGCGGATTACGATCGGGAACGCAGGCTTTCTCCTGGTTTGCCGCCGGTGCAGGCTGTCCCCAACCTGCGGGAATACGCGGAAAACGGGCTGGGAGCCGCTGCCTTTGAGGGGGAACGGATGGTTGGCTTCCTGGGCTGTGTTCCGCCTTTCGATAACGCGTTCCGTTCCACCGATGTGAAAGGAATTTTTTCTCCCATGGGGGCGAACGGGGCGGTTCCGGAGAATCGGGCCCGGATTTACGCCGCTATGTATCAGGCGGCGGGGGAGAAGTGGGTGAAGGCGGGAGCGGTTTCCCACGCGGTCTGCCTGTACGCCCATGAGGAGGAGGCCCAGAGGCAGTTTTTCTGCTGCGGCTTCGGCGTGCGGTGCATGGACGCAATCCGTCCCATGGAGCCGATTCCCTGCGCTCCCTGTGGGGAATACGCGTATGTGGAGCTCCCGGAAGAGGAATATTCGCTGGTCTATCCGCTGGAGCTGGCCCTGTACCAGCATTATCGTGAAAGCCCCTTCTTTATGAACCGCACCCCGCCCACGGAAGCGGAATTTCTGACTTCTGCCAGGGAGGAACACGCCCGGTACTTCGCCGCTGTAAAGGAGGGGCGGATCTGCGCCCAGCTGCGGATCTCCAGCGAAGGGGAAACCTTCCTTTCCGCAGGGAGCGGCTACCGGCATATTACCGGGGCCTACTGCCTGCCGGAGCACCGGGGGCGGGGCGTATATCCTAATCTGCTGAACGCCGCCGCGGCCGTTCTGAAAGCGGAGGGGTATACCCATCTCGGCGTGGACTTTGAGAGCATCAATCCAACCGCCTATGGCTTCTGGCGGAAATATTTTAGCATTTATACCCACGGTCTGGTGCGGAGGATTGACGAACGGATCCTCTGTTCCCGACAGAGCCCATAAGGGGGAGGTATTCCGTTGAAATACGGGGCGTTGCCCCTGACCCGGCTGATTGAGCAGTTTGCGTCCCTGCCGGGGATCGGGCGCAAGACTGCGCAGCGTCTGGCGTTTTACATTCTGACGCTGACCAAGGAGCAGGCGCAGGAGTTTGCCGGGGCCATTCTGGACGCGCGGGAGAAGATCAAATACTGTTCCGTCTGCCGGAACTACACGGATCAGGAGCTCTGCGAGATCTGCGGGGATCCTGTCAGGGATAAGTCCACCGTCTGTGTGGTGGAGGACGCCAAGGATGTGGCGGCCTTTGAGCGCACCAGGGAATACCGTGGGCTGTATCATGTGCTGGGGGGGCTGATCTCCCCCATGGACGGAATCGGGCCGGATCAGCTGTTTATCAAGGAGCTGCTCCAGCGGGTGCAGGAGGGAACGGTGCAGGAAGTGATCATGGCGACCAATCCCACCGTTGAGGGCGAGGCCACAGCCATGTACCTGGGGAGGCTGCTGAAACCCTTTGGAGTGAAAGTGACGCGGCTTGCCTACGGGATCCCGGTTGGCTCCGACCTGGAGTACGCCGACGAAGTGACCCTCTTCAAGGCCCTGGAAAACCGCAGCGAGCTGTGATCTGTGGGCGGCTGAAGGGCTAGGAAGCCGGACAGCGACTTTAGGATCTTACCTTTTTCCCGCAGAGATCACCAATCCACGAAGGAGGCGGAACAGATGGCGGAGCGGGCGAGCACGAAAACCATCGCTGAAAACAAGAAGGCACGGCATGATTATTTTATCGTTGAGAGCTTTGAAACGGGAATTGAGCTGGTAGGGACAGAGGTCAAATCGATCCGGCGAGGGGGCGCCAACCTGAAGGACAGCTGGTGCGCTGTGGAGGAAGGGCAGCTCTGGGTCAAGCAGCTCCACATCAGCCCCTACGAGCAGGGGAATGTTTTTAACCGGGACCCCTTGCGGGAACGCCGGCTTCTGATGCACAAGCGGGAGATCCTCCGGCTCTTTGGACTGATGAAGCAGCAGGGCTACACCCTGATTCCCCTGTCGCTTTACTTTAAAGGCTCCCGGGTAAAGCTCCAGCTGGGGCTCTGCAAGGGCAAAAAGCTCTACGACAAGCGTGACGACGCTGCCCGCCGGGACGCAAACCGCGAAATCGACCGGGCCATGAAGGAACGCACCCGCTGAGCATCGCTTCGGCGGCTTTAGGGGCGAAGGCCGCGAGACAGAGTCTCGCGGCCTTACTCTTCGCCTACGCAGGGAAGAACCTGGCGCTATTTCTCCTGGAAGGCACGGAGCACTCTTTCCAGCAGGTAGCCTTCCCGGACGCCGCAGGAGGAGACGATTACCTGTTCTGCTCCATAGGTTTCCAGGATGGTCTGGAAGGCCAGCATCCCCGGAAGCTGGGTATGCACCCGATCCGGCAGCACCCGAATCAGAAGATCGCAGGCCTCCTTTTCCGGCTCCTTGTAAGGCCGGAGCAGCGCCTTGACCGCTCCGGCCGGGAACCGGGCGTTGTCCTCCGGGAGCTCTCCCCGGACGTTGTACAGCCGGCAGCAGCCCCGGATTGTTCCACCCACACCGCAGATTTGGGAAAACCTGCGGCCCTGGAATTCCCGGAGAGCCGCCAGCTTTTCAGCAACCTCCTCCCGGATGGCCCGGCGCTCCGCTTTGGCGGGGAGCAGCTCCTTCACGTGGCGGGTATAGAGCTTCAGGGAGCCGGTGTCCACGCTGACCGCCTGCTCCAGCCGCCCATGGGAGAAGGCCGCCAGCTCAATGCTGCCCCCGCCGATGTCCACCATCAGTCCGGATTCCATGCCGGTGCCGTAGACAGCCCCGGCAAAGTCCAACACCGCCTCATCCCGGCCGGGAATGACGTCCACCCGAAGACCGGTTTCCTCCCAAATCCGGCGGACGGCTTCGTCGGTGTTCCGCACGTTCCGCAGGGAGGCGGTGGCGAATACGAAGAACCCGTCCAGCCGGAAGGGCTCCACTGCCGCCTGATAGGCCCGCAGAACCTGAATGCAGCGGTCGATCCCCTGGGCGGAGAGATTCCCCTTGCGCACATATCCCGCCAATCCGGCGGTTTCTTTTTTTGCCAGGAGCACCCGGAAGGCCGGCCCCTCGCAGTCGTACACCCCCAGCCGGATCGTATTGGAGCCCACGTCCACAATCCCGTAAAGCATAAAACAAACCCTCCTTTTCCGCCGGCTCTCTGTGAGAAGCGGCGTATGTATTGGCGGCGCCTTATCCAAGTATGTGCAGAATCAGGGACGAGGATACTGCTGCACCCGGACTTTGCAGAAACGCGAAACACATTCTATTTACTTTACCACCAAAGAGGAAAAAAGTCCACCGCAAACCGCCCTTCAAAAAGACAGCCCCTGGCCGCTTTTTGCATAGCAGCGTCAAGACCACGCAGAGAGTTTGGAGAAGCTCTTAACCAGCGGGCGGGAAGTGACGGAAGAGGAAGCCGCCAAGCCTCCGGCCCGGAAAAGGGAATGTTTCGTGGAAAATAACGATTGACAAATCAAGTAAAAAAGTGTTAAATTAAATAGGTTGGGTCTGCAGCGCCTGAGGGCATGCAGATCTGCCGCGGGGAAGCGGCCTGGCCGCGCCCTGCCATTCGGCGTCTCCCTTCGGGGGACATGCCATTCAAAGAGGAGGTGCAATATGCCAACCTTTAACCAGCTCGTCAGAAAAGGCAGAGAGGAGCTCAGCAAGAAGTCCACGGCTCCGGCCCTTCAGAAGGGGTATAACTCCATGAAGAAGACCGCGACCGATCTGAGCGCTCCCCAGAAGCGCGGTGTCTGCACGGTGGTTCGTACCATGACCCCCAAAAAGCCCAATTCCGCTCTTCGTAAGGTCGCCCGTGTTAAGCTTACCAACGGCTACGAGGTCACTGCCTATATCCCTGGTATCGGCCATAACCTGCAGGAGCACAGCGTTGTGCTTATCCGCGGCGGCCGTATCAAGGATCTCCCCGGCGTTCGTTATCACATCATCCGCGGCACTCTGGACACCCAGGGCGTCAGCAACCGGGGCCAGGCCCGTTCCAAATACGGCGCCAAGCGTCCGAAGGCCGGTGCAGCCAAGAAGTAATTGAACCGAAGAAACGCCAATTTCAGGCCGACAGGTTTTTATATAGATGGTATCTATAGGGCGGAGCCCGCCCAGCCTTCTGCTTTTGAATTGGCCTGACGGAAGATTGCCTTTCGAGTACCGATGAGTTCATTTACCAGCAGTCCCGGGACGCTGGACGTGCCGGGATCAGCGAACGCGCTTTTTCGGTCATACCACTGCGTATACCGGCGGGGCGCGCTATGTGAAGGAGGGAAGCAAAGTGCCAAGAAGAGGTAATGTGGCAAAACGGGATGTTCTGCCCGATCCGCTTTACAAATCCAAGCAGGTAACCCGTCTGATCAACAGCATTATGCTGGACGGTAAGAAGGGTGTTGCCCAAAAGATTGTATACGGCGCCTTTGAGATTGTTGCCGAGAAGTCTGGCAAGGATGCTCTGGAGGTTTTTGAGCAGGCTATGGAAAATGTTATGCCTGTGCTGGAGGTCAAGGCCCGCCGCGTAGGCGGCGCAACCTACCAGGTGCCTGTAGAGGTTCGGCCCGAGCGGCGTCAGACCCTGGGTCTGCGCTGGCTGACCAGCTATTCCCGGAGCCGGGGTGAGCGCACCATGCGCGAGCGTCTGGCCGGAGAGCTGCTGGATGCCAGCAACGGCACCGGCGGCGCCTGCAAGAAGCGGGAGGATACCCACAAGATGGCCGAGGCCAACAAGGCTTTTGCCCACTACAGATGGTAATTTCCCTATTTTGGGGAATCCTATCAGGAAGCTCCTTTCTCAGACGGAGGGGGTCTCCTGGCCCGGCGGAGCTCCGCCGGAAGGAAAAACGCGCTGAACGGTCCTGATGATCACAGGATGCGGGCCCGATTCGGGCCCGCAAGCGGTTTTTTCGTGGATCTGCCCGCTGCGGGCAGACTCGCCCGTCTCTATTCAGAAACAGGGAGAACGCTGAACGCAGCTGTTCAGCCTCCGTCCTGAAGGGCGCCGCGGCGCCCAAGAGCCTATTCAAGATCTCTGGGCAGAGCGCCTGGAAGGCGCTTTTTCCGCACAGACGGCGTCAAAAATGCTCGGAATCCACAAAGGATTCCTCCGCTTTTTTCCTTGCTGTGCAAAAAATCCCCTTTCATTCGTCCCACCCAGAGATCCTGAACAGGCTCTGACCGGAGCCGCTTCCAATGCCCTCAATCCCGAAGAAAGGAAGCTTTTGCCAAGCAAAAGCGCTGGTCATTTTTATGGCAAGAGAAGTACCGCTTGAATTAACCCGAAACATTGGCATTATGGCGCACATTGACGCCGGCAAGACCACCACCACCGAGCGGATCCTGTACTACACAGGCAAGACCCACAAGATTGGTGAAACCCATGACGGCGCCGCCACCATGGACTGGATGGCGCAGGAGCAGGAGCGCGGCATCACCATCACCTCCGCTGCAACCACCTGCTACTGGAAGAACCACCGGGTCAACATCATCGACACCCCCGGACACGTGGACTTCACCGTGGAGGTGGAGCGCTCCCTGCGGGTTCTGGACGGTTCCGTGACCGTGTTCTGCGCCAAGGGCGGCGTTGAGCCCCAGTCCGAGACTGTCTGGCGGCAGGCGGACAAGTATCAGGTTCCCCGGATGGCCTACGTGAACAAGATGGACATCATGGGCGCCGATTTCTACCGTGTGGTGGACATGATGAAGGATCGGCTGAAGTGCAATGCCGTCCCGATTCAGCTGCCAATCGGTGCCGAGGACACCTTCAAGGGCGTGATCGACCTAGTTGAGATGAACGCTGACGTCTATTACGACGAGATGGGCACCGATATGCGGGTGGAGGAGATCCCCGCCGACCTGCGGGAAAAGGCCGAGGAATACCGGGCCGCCATGATCGAGGCTGCCGCCGAGCAGGACGACGCCCTGATGGAGAAATACCTGGAGGGCGGCGAGCTCACCAGCGAGGAGATCAAGCTGGGCCTGCGGAAGGGCACCCTTGCCAACACCCTGGTGCCGGTCACCTGCGGCACCTCCTATCGGAACAAGGGCGTTCAGAAGATGCTGGACGCTGTCATTGACTTCATGCCCTCCCCCCTGGATATCCCCGCCATCAAGGGCACTACCGCCGACGGCGAAGAGGTGGAGAGCCCCACAGACGACAACGCGCCGTTTGCCGCGCTGGCGTTCAAGATTGCCACCGATCCCTTTGTGGGCAAGCTGTGCTTCTTCCGGGTCTACTCCGGCACCCTGAACGCGGGCTCCTCTGTGCTGAACTCCACCAAGGGCAAGCAGGAGCGGATCGGCCGCATCCTGCTGATGCACGCCAACTCCCGTACGGATATTGAAACCGTCTACGCCGGAGACATTGCCGCCGCGGTGGGCCTGAAGCTCACCACCACCGGCGACACCCTCTGCGATCCCAAGAACCCTGTGATCCTGGAGTCCATGGAGTTCCCGGATCCGGTTATCAACCTGGCCATTGAGCCCAAGACCAAGGCCGGCCAGGAGAAGATGGGAATTGGTCTGGCCAAGCTGGCTGAGGAGGATCCTACCTTCCGCACCTGGACCGATGAGGAAACCGGCCAGACCATCATCGCGGGCATGGGCGAGCTCCATCTGGAGATCATCGTGGACCGTCTGCTCCGTGAGTTCAAGGTGGAGGCCAATGTAGGCGCTCCCCAGGTTTCCTATAAGGAGGCCATCCGCAGAGAGGCTACGGTGGACAACAAGTACGCCCGTCAGTCCGGCGGTAAGGGCCAGTACGGCCACGTTAAGATCACCATTGAGCCCAACGAGTCCGGCAAGGGCTATGAGTTCATCAACAAGATTGTGGGCGGTGCCATTCCCAAGGAGTATATCCCCGCGGTTGACGCCGGTATTCAGGGAGCCATGCAGGCCGGCGTGCTGGCTGGCTATCAGGTTGTGGATGTAAAGGTCACCCTGTTCGACGGCTCCTACCACGAGGTGGACTCCTCCGAAATGGCCTTTAAGATCGCAGCCTCCATGGCTTTTAAGGAGGCCATGCGCAAGGCGGATCCGGTGCTGATGGAGCCCATCATGAAGGTGGTCGTCATCGTTCCCGAGGAGTATATGGGCGATATTATCGGCGATCTGAACGCCCGCCGGGGTCAGATTCAGGGCATGGAGGCCCGGCCCGGCGCGCAGCAGATCAACGCCATGGTGCCTCTGTCCGAGATGTTCGGCTACTCCAACGATCTGCGCTCCAAGTCTCAGGGCCGGGGCCAGTATTCCATGGAGCCGGATCACTTCGCTGAGGTCCCCAAGTCCATCGCAGAGAAGATTATGACCGCCCGGGCGAAGAAAGACTGATTTTTTTCCAAAGTATTTTCCGCAGATTGCCGAAAACACTTGAATTTTTCTGTAAACGTGATAAAATATAGACAATGCCGCATTGTCCGGACAGCCCGCTCCGGGTATTCCGGCCCCTTCCTTTGGGACGGGCTTCCGCGGTCATTGTGAAAACCAGTTATTTCAAAGGAGGAAATTCCAATGGCAAAGGCAAAGTTCGAACGTAATAAGCCCCACGTAAACATTGGCACCATCGGCCACGTTGACCACGGCAAAACCACGCTGACCGCAGCCATCACCAAGGTGCTGAACCTGAACGGCGAGGCTGACTTCGTTGATTACGCCAACATCGACAAGGCTCCTGAGGAGAGAGAGCGCGGCATCACCATCAACACTGCTCACGTTGAGTATCAGACCCAGAACCGGCACTATGCGCACGTTGACTGCCCCGGCCACGCCGACTACGTGAAGAACATGATCACCGGCGCTGCTCAGATGGACGGCGCGATTCTGGTTGTTTCTTCTGCCGACGGCCCCATGCCCCAGACCCGTGAGCACATCCTGCTCGCCCGTCAGGTTGGCGTGCCCTATATCGTTGTATTCATGAACAAGGTTGATCAGGTTGACGATCCCGAGCTGCTGGATCTGGTTGAGATGGAAATTCGCGACCTGCTGAGCGAGTATGAGTTCCCGGGCGACGATACCCCCATCATTAAGGGCTCCGGCCTCCAGGTTCTGGAGTCTTCTTCCACCGATCCCAACGCTCCCGAGTACGCCTGCATCCATGAGCTGATGAAGGCTGTTGACGAATTCATCCCCACTCCCGAGCGTAAGGCTGATCTGCCCTTCCTGATGCCCGTTGAGGACGTTATGACCATTTCCGGACGCGGCACCGTTGCTACCGGCCGTGTAGAGAGAGGCAAGCTGAACACCGGCGACGAGGTTGAGCTGATTGGCCTGACCGAGGAGCGGCGGAAGGTTGTCGTCACCTCCATGGAGATGTTCCGCAAGACTCTGGATTACGCTGAGGCTGGCGACAATGTTGGCGCTCTGCTCCGCGGCGTTCAGAGAGACGAGATCGAGCGCGGCCAGGTTCTGGCGAAGCCCGGATCCATTCATCCTCTGACTCAGTTTGTGGGCCAGGTTTATGTTCTGAAGAAGGACGAGGGTGGCCGTCATACTCCTTTCTTTAACAACTACCGTCCCCAGTTCTACTTCCGTACCACCGACGTTACCGGCGCTGTTAAGCTGGCCGAGGGCGTTGAGATGGCTATGCCCGGCGATAACGTAGAGATGACCGTTGAGCTGCTGACCCCCATCGCCATCGAGGAAGGTCTGCGGTTCGCTATCCGCGAGGGCGGCCGTACCGTTGGTTCCGGCGTTGTAACCAAGACCATCGGCTAAGCGATTTCCAGCGAATCAACAGCCCGGATGCACCAGCATCCGGGCTGTTCTGCTTTTTGCGGGCTTTTGAGCGAAGGAGGGACAAAGCGTGTGGCATCGAAAAATGCTGATAGCTGCCTTTTTTCTGATTCTGCTGGCAATTCCGGTGATTGCCTTCCTTCCTTTATGGGAGAGCGGAGGCAGATACCCGGCGAACGCCCTGTCGCCCAAGCCGGAGGCGCTGATCAGCGGGGAGTATATGGAACAGCTGGATGCTTTTCTGGCGGAGCGGCTCCCCTTCCGGGAATCCATGGCGGAGGCGAGAGCCCGTCTGGCGCTGCTGGAGGGGCGCAGGGAGATCAATGGGGTATTCGTCGGCCCGGAGCGTTTGATGGAGAATCTGCCGGAGCCTTCGGAGGAATACACCCGGCAAGCGGTCAGCCTGCTGAACGCCTTCGCCGGGAGCCGCCGGAATCAGGAGGTGCTGCTGATGCTGGTGCCCACGGCGGCGGAGATCTACCCGGAGGATCTGCCGCCCTTTGCCCAGAGCTTTGATCAGGTGCGGTATATCCAGAGCTTCTATCGGGAACTTCCCGGCATTACCTGCGTGGACGCCTACACGCCCCTTTCCACAGGCCGGAGCGGGCCGGTTTTCTATCGGACGGATCACTGCTGGACCAGCTATGGGGCATATCAGGGCTACTCCGCGTTAGCGAAATCCCTGGGCTATCGGGCCGCAAGCTGGGATCTGTTCAACATTGAGCACGCCGCCCACGATTATCAGGGGGATCTGTGCAGGCGCACCCGTCTGGGGGATGGCCTGCAGGATACTGTGGATCTTTACACCTATGCTTATTCCGGTGTGGTGGAGGACGTCATCCGCGACAACGGAAAAAATACCGTGACTTATCCCACCATTTTTTTCCGGGAGGAGCTGGATTCGGAGAATAAGTGCCAGGTGTTTTTGGGCAGCGAGCCGGGGGTGTTCCACATCCGCACCAATCTGGACAACGGGAAGCGGCTGCTGCTGTTCAAGGACAGCCTGGCAGAGCCGCTGATGCAGTTTCTCCCCCTGCACTATGAGGAGATCACGCTGGTGGATCTCTGGAGCTTTCACGGACGCCTGGAGGATTACCTGAATGTATTCCGTTATCAGCAGGTGCTGTTCCTGCTGGACATGACCAGCCTGTCCAAGGAGGTGCCCTTTTCGGCAATCTGCATGGAGGAATGAGAAGGCCGCGAGAGCTCTGCTCAAGGGTCAAGGCCGTAGGCCTTGACCCTGCGCGCCTTTCGCCAAGGGGAAGGGATTCCCCTTGGATTCCCGTCTTTTTTGGGGTTATGGGGTGTTGGATGTCAGTCCCTGCCTCGCTGATACTCCCTTCGTGGACGATCGCCCGCCTACCCATTTTTTCGTAAAGAAAAAATTCATCCCCACAGGCGGCGCAGAGACTGCGACGCAGAACGTTTCGAGCGTGTTCTGCTATGCTCATAGTCTCTGCGGGAATCGAACTGTCTGCGTGTCAGGAGGAAGGAAGCCTGAGGGTACGGATGATAAAAATGTGTGGACATTGGGGAACAGGCATGGTAAAATCGGATCAGTAAAAAAGGGATTCCGGAACCGCCCTCCATGGATGCCGGAAAAAGAGAGAGTATGACAGGAAAGCCACGTACGCTCCGATAAATAGCACCTGCGCCGCACAACGTTTCATCCCGCAGAGAGTATGTGCGCAGCAGAGCACGCTCGAGACTTTCTGCGTCGCAGTCTCTGCGCCGCCTATGGGGATGAATTTTTTCTTTAGGAAAAAATGGGTAGGCGGGCGATCGTCCCTGCGGAGAGCATCAGCGAGGCAGGGACTAAAATTCTGTCTCCCCATACCCCCAAAAAGACGGGAATCCAAGGGGACGCGTCCCCTTGGCAGAGCGCGAGACAGCGTCTCGCGGCCTTCAATCCAGCAGAAACTTTACAAAGAGGCTCTATCGAGGAGGAATCTGATTGCAGGCGCTGGTAATCCCCAATCTGGATAAGCAAAACGCTGTCTCCAGTACCCGTGCGGTGCTGGAGCGTCTTTGCGCGTCAGGCATCGGCGCGCTTTTAGACGAGCGCCTCCGGGCGCCTATCGGGGAAGCCGGGGGCGGGCGGTTCATGCCCTTCCGGGAGGCTGCGAAGGCCTGCGATCTGATTCTCTCCATCGGCGGGGACGGAACCATGCTCCACGCCGCGCGGGACGCGGTGGCCTGGGATAAGCCTCTGCTGGGAGTCAACCTGGGCCGCCTTGGCTTCATGACCAGCCTGGAGCTCTCGGAGCTCCAGCGGCTGGACGCGCTGGCGGCCGGGAACTGGCGGGAGGAGCGGCGGATGCTGCTGGAGTGCCTCCATTGGCCCGGGGACGGGAATGCCCCCAGCCGCTACCTGGCCCTGAATGACGTGGTGGCCACCAAGGGTGCCCTCTCCCGGATGGTAGACCTGGACGTGTCCTGCGACGGGGGGCGGCCTATGCACATCCGGGCGGACGGGGTGATCCTCTCCACCCCCACGGGATCCACTGCCTATGCCCTCTCGGCCGGAGGGCCTATGGTAGAGCCGGGGATGCGGTGCATCTCCATGACCCCCATCTGCCCCCATTCCCTTCAGATGCGCACGGTGATTTTCGGCCCGGAGCGGCTGATCACCCTTCGGCCCGGGCAGGAGGCCCGAAGCGAGATCTACCTGACCGTGGACGGGGAGCAAGGAGCCCGCCTGGAGGAAGGGGCCCGGCTGGAAATCCGCCGGAGCTCCAGGGAGCTGCGGCTGATCGCATTGCGGGAGGCGGGCTTCTATGAAATTCTCAGCGATAAATTCAAGCTCCACTGGCTGGAAGGCGGAGCTTCCGAAAGGATTGGTGACTGATGAAAAGTCTGCGTCATGAGGCGATTCTGAAAATCATTGCCGAGCGGGAGATCGATACCCAGGAGGGAATCCAGTCCTGCCTGAAGGAGCTGGGCTACGACGTGACCCAGGCCACAGTCTCCCGGGATATCAAAAGCCTGGATCTGGTCAAGGTGATGACTGCCGACGGCCGCTACCGGTATTCCCAGAAGATCTCCGAGCAGAGCCGCCGGGAGGTGGTGAAGTACCGCGCCATCTTTGTGGAGGCGGTGCTCCGGGTGGACAGCGCCCAGAACATCGTGGCGGTAAAGTGCCATACGGGCATGGGCAACGCCGCCTGCGCGGCCATGGATATGATGGAGCTGCCCGGCGTGGTGGGCACCCTGGCGGGAGACGATACCGTATTCATCCTGATGCGGGACGAGGCCCAGGCCAAGAGCCTGGAGCACCGGATCGGGGAGATGCTGTCCCAGAATGGGGAAGGGGCGAAAGGGATTGCTGAAGGAACTGTTTATTGAGAATCTGGCTGTGATCGAGCGGGCGGACATCCCCCTGGAGGGCGGACTGAACGTGTTCACAGGCGAAACCGGCGCGGGCAAGTCCATCGTCATCGACGCCATCAACGCGGTGCTGGGCCAGCGCACCTCCCGGGAGCTGATCCGTCACGGGAAGGACAAGGCCGGCGTCACCGCCCGGTTCATCCAGGTGGAGGGCCGGGCCGCCGCCCGTCTGGCGGAATACGGCTATGAACTCAGCGACGGGGAGCTGGTGATCAGCCGGGAGATCGGCGCGGGAGGCGCGGCCCGGATCAACGGCCGGCCCGTGGCTGTATCCATCCTCCGGGAGATCGGCGCGGAGCTGATCAACATCCACGGCCAGCACGACAACCAGATCCTCCTGGCCCCGGAAAAGCATATGGAAATCCTGGACCGGTACGGGGACTTCGGCGGCATTCTGGAGGAGTACGCCGCCTGCTACCGGGAGGTGGTGCGCATCAAGCGGGAGCTGAAGCACACCGCCATGAACGAGCAGGAGAAATCCCAGCGGATGGATCTGCTCAGCTATCAGGTCCAGGAGATCACAGCCGCGGCCCTGCGCCCCGGCGAGGAGGAGGAGCTGGAGCTGAAGCGGGCCTCCATTCGGAATGCGGAGCGGATCCTGTCGGGGTTCCAGAGCGCTTACGGGGCCCTCTACGGGAACGAGGGAGAAGGCGGCGCGGTGGATCTGGCCCGGATGGCCACCCAGAGCATGGAGCGGACAGCGGACCTCTACGAGGGCGCCGGGGAGCTTTACGCCCGGCTGGACGGCGCCGCCGCCGAGCTGGACGCCGCCGCCGAGGGCATCTCCAGCCTGATTGAGAGCTTCGGCTTCAGCCAGGCGGAGCTGGACAGCGTGGAAGCCCGACTGGACGAGCTTCAAAAGCTCAAGCGGAAATACGGCGCCACTGTGGAGGAGATCCAGGCTTATCTGGATCAAGCCAGGGAGGAGCTTTCCCGGCTGGAGCTGTCGGATCAGCGGATCCAGGAGCTGAACGAGCAGGGGAGCCGGGAATACCAGCGGCTGCTGGGGCTGGCGGACAAGGTGTCCGCCCAGCGGGAGAAAGCGGCCAAACGGTTTACAGACAGCGTGATTGAGGAACTTCGGTTCCTGGATATGCCCAGCGTCCGGCTGGAGGTGCGGCAGGAGCGGGGCAAGCCCGGCCCCAGGGGGCGGGACAGCATTGAGTTCCTGATCTCCACCAACGTGGGAGAGCCGCCCAAGCCCATTGCGAAAATCGCTTCCGGCGGCGAGCTTTCCCGGATCATGCTGGCCATCAAGAACACCCTGGCGGATCGGGACGACATTCCCACTCTGATTTTTGACGAGGTGGATACCGGCGTCAGCGGGCGGGCGGCTCAGAAGATCGGCCTGAAGCTCAAGCAGGCCGCCGGCCATCGGCAGATCCTCACCGTGACCCATCTGCCCCAGATTGCGGCCCTGGGGGACTGGCACTATCTCATCCGCAAGGAAAGCGACGGGGCCCACACCTTCACCAATGTGACCCGGCTGAGCGATGAGGAGCGGACGGTGGAGGTGGCCCGGATTCTCTCCACGGATCAGATCACCGACCTGATGCTGGAGACTGCCCGGGAGATGATTCTTCAGGGGCGGAAGGCCCCGGATCAGAAAGGAGTCAAAAAATGAAGCCTGTCCGTTACGGCGTCATTGGCACCGGCTGGATTGTGGAGCGGTTTATCCAGTCTGCCGCCACTGTGAACATTCCCGGCAGCGCGGAGCCCGCCCTGCTCTGCGGGGGCGTCTGCTCCCGGGATCGGAGCCGGGGGGAGGCCTTTGCCGGGAGGAACGGGATCCCGCAGGTATTTACCAGCCCGGAGGAGCTGGCCGGCTCCGATCTGGAGGCGGTGTATATCGCCAGCCCCAACGCCCTCCACTATCCGCAGAGCCGGCTCTGTCTTTCCCGAGGGAAGCATGTCCTATGCGAAAAGCCCGCTGCGGCCTCCCCGGATCAGGTGCGGGAGCTTCTGTCTCTGGCCCGGGAGCGGGGGCTGACCTACATGGAGGCCATGATGACCACCCGGCTCCCTCAGATGGAGCTTTTGCGGCAGGCGCTGCCCTCTCTGGGGCGGATTTCCTTTGCCCGGTTCTCCTTCTGCCAGCTTTCCAGCAAGTATCCCCTGCTGAAGCAGTATGACCGGGGAGAGGGGCCCCTGCCCAACATTTTCAATCCCGCCCTGGAAACCGGGGCGGTGATGGATATTGGGATTTACTGCGTTTATCCCGCGCTGGCCCTGTTCGGACTGCCGGAGGGGCTGTCGGCTCAAGCGGTGCGTCATGAGAACGGGATTGACCTGTGCGGCACGGCAGTGCTCAGCTATCCGGACAAGCTGGTGGAGCTGTCCTATTCAAAGATTGCCGAGGGCCGCGCCCTCAGCGAGGTCCAGGGGGATCAGGGGACGCTGCTGCTCCGCCAGATCTCCCAGCTGGTCGGCCTGGAGCGAATCGATCGGCAGGGAAACCGTGAGGAGCTGTTCCGCGCGCCGGAGGGGGAGCTTCCCATGCGCCATGAGGCCGCCCGGTTTTATGGATGCATCCGCTCCCCTGAGAACCACCGCGCCCTCTATGAGGAGGACGGCCGCCTGGCAGTGGACGTCAGCGGCATCCTCCAACAGATCCGCAGCCTGTGCGGAATGCCTTTCTGACAGGTGAGTCTGTGCGGAAGGCCGCGAGAGCTCTGCTCTCGCGTCTCTGCGGTGCGTCGTTTCACGACGCACCGGGAAGAGATTCCCCTTGGATTCCCATTATTTTTAAGGGCGGAAAAAGGGGTGGGGTCAAGTCTGTACAGACTTCCCAATCTCTGCCACGCAGAGAGTCTGATTCACGCAGTACGCTTTTTTCGTAAAGAAAAAAGCTCCCCCCTGCGTGCGGGATACTTCCTGCGCCGCACCGGGATTTCTGTGCAAACCCTGTGTGACGCAGAAACCTCTCGCCCCCCTTGTTAAAGGGGGGAGGGCCAGGAGCGAAGCGGATGGCGGGGGGATTCCGAGCGTGGCACAGCGTTGCTCTTTGCAGAGAGTCCCGGGCGTAGCAGAATACGCTCGAAACTCCCTGCGCCGCAGTCTCTTCCCCAAAAGGACAGGCGAAAAGACGGGCAAAAAGACAGAAACCCAGGGGGCGCGTCTCCTTGGCAGGAAGCCGGCCGGATTTTCCGGCTATGAATGCAAATGCCGATTTACGAAGGAATTCCCGTCACTTGGGGAACACAAGGAGGAAACACCATGATACGATCAATGCGCGGGCAGGATATTGACCAGCTGGACGCTGGCTTTATTGAGCAGGGCTGGGGCTCCCGGCGGGAGGTTCTGGAGCGGTATCTCCGGGAGCAGGAGGCGGGACAGCGTCAGGTCTTCGTAGCCGAGCACCAGGGCGCTGCCGCAGGGTATGTGACCCTACTGCCGGAGGCCAAGGCCGGCCCCTTTGCGGGCACCGGCCTGCCGGAAATCAGTGACTTCAACGTAATGGAAAAGTACCGCCGGAACGGGCTGGGGAATCAGCTTCTGGCAGCTGCGGAGGATGCGGCCGCACAGCGGGCTTCCAGCGTGACCCTGGGGGTTGGGCTGCACGCCGGCTACGGCCCCGCTCAGCGGCTGTATGTGAAGCGGGGCTATGTTCCGGACGGAAGCGGCGTATGGTATCAGGATCGCCGCCTGGCTCCCTATACCCCCTGCATGAACAATGACAGCCTGGCGATCTATCTCTCAAAGGATCTGGGAAGGGGGCCCATAGCGGGCCTGAAGGGCCTCCATCACGCGGCGATCATCGTTTCCGGCTATCCCGCCGCCAGGGCCTTTTATGTGGATAAGCTGGGGCTTTCGGTCGTGCGTGAGAACTACCGGCCCGATCGGGAGGACTGGAAGCTGGATCTCCGCTGCGGGGACTGCGAGCTGGAGATCTTCGGAGAGAAGAATCCGCCCGCACGGGTGACCAATCCGGAGGCCTGCGGCCTGCGGCATCTGGCCTTCCGTGTGGAGGACGCGGAGCGGGCCGCCGCCTGGCTGACAGGCATGGGAATTCCTGTGGAGCCTATACGGGTAGACCCCTTTACCGGAAAGCGCACTGCCTTTTTCCGCGATCCCGACGGGCTCCCCCTGGAGCTCTATGAACTGTAGCTGGAAATAATGGGAAGATGCTCAGCCGAAAGAAGAAGCGGAGGGATATTGCATCCCTCCGCTTCTTCTATAGCAATTCTTAAAAATAGCTTCTTTGGCAAGCCGCAGAAAGCTTTGACGTATGGTTTTCTGCGGCGTATATGGAGAGTGCTATTTTCGAGAATTGCTATAATCTCCGGATTGTTCAGGGGGACGGCGGTTCCGAATAAGACTCCAAAATCCGACTTTCTATGAATATTCCGGGAAATGTAAATTTTGTTGTATAAGTTTTCAGATGGGCTTGTGCTGGGAGCGCTGGATCGTGTATAATGAAATTGATCCGCAGTCCGACACATTTATAATAGGTAGAAAGAGGCGGCTTTTCCGCCGGGGATAAGACCTCTTTCTGCGAGAAAACGACGGGAGGGGTGTGCTGCCGCACAATGAAAAAGAAACTCAAGGGAAAAATCATGGAGGCTCTGACCTCCGTCCTGCCCATTACCGCCATTGTCCTGATCCTGGGCTTTACCCTGGCGCCCATGCCCACCGGAACGCTGACGCTGTTCCTCATGGGTGCGCTGCTGCTCATTGTGGGAATGGGGCTTTTCTCCCTGGGGGCTGAGATGTCCATGATGCCCATGGGCGAGGGCGTGGGCCAGGAGGTGGTCCGGCCCGGGCGGCTCCTGAAGATGATCCCTGTCTGTTTCCTCATCGGCGTGGTGATCACCATTGCCGAGCCGGATTTGCAGGTGCTTGCCCGCCAGGTTCCGGCAGTGCCGGATCTGGTGCTGATCCTGACCGTTGCTGCGGGAGTGGGCATTTTTCTCGTGGTGGCCCTGCTCCGCACCAAGTGCAATATCTCCCTTCGGTGGATGCTGATTGCCGGTTATGCCCTGGTGTTTCTGCTGGCGTTTTTTGTGCCCAGGGATTTCCTGGCGGTGGCCTTTGATTCCGGCGGCGTCACCACTGGCCCCATCACCGTGCCCTTTATCATGGCTCTTGGACTGGGCATGGCCTCTGTCCGGACGGATAAGCACAACGAAACGGACAGCTTCGGCATTGTGGCCCTGTGCAGCATCGGGCCGATTCTGGCCACCATGGTTCTGGGGCTGTGCTACAACCCCTCCTCGGTGGATTATGTGCCCTTTTCCGTTCCCAACGTGCCCACTACCAAGGACGTGGGGCGTCAGTTCGCCACAGGCTTTCCCACCTACATAAAAGAAGTGGTGATGGGCCTGCTGCCGATTCTGATACTGTTTTTGGTCTTTCAGCTGGTATTTTTGAAGCTGGCCCGCCGCTCCCTGCTCCGGATTGGGGTGGGCGTGGTGTATACCTTTGTGGGGCTGGTGCTGTTTCTTACTGGGGTAAACGTGGGCTTTATGCCCGCCGGCAACTTCATCGGCAAGGAGATTGCCAAGCTCCCCTATAATTGGATCCTGATCCCCCTGGGAATGCTGGTGGGCTGCTTTATCGTAGAAGCGGAGCCCGCCGTCTACGTGCTCAACCGCCAGGTGGAGGAGCTCACCGGCGGCGCGATTCCCCGGAAGGCAATGGGGCTGGCCCTGTCCATCGGCGTGGCGATTTCCCTGGGGCTGGCCATGACCCGTGTGCTCACGGGGGTTTCCATCCTCTGGTTTGTGATTCCCGGGTATGCGCTGGCGATTGGGCTGACCTTTGTGACGCCCAAGGTCTTTACCGCTATTGCCTTCGACTCCGGCGGGGTCGCCAGCGGCCCCATGGCGGCCACCTTTCTGATTCCCTTTGCCATGGGCGCCTGCGAGCAGCTGGGCGGCAACATTCTGACAGACGCCTTCGGCATTGTGGCCATGGTAGCCATGACGCCGCTGATTATGATTCAGCTGCTGGGCCTGATGTATGAGCGCAAATCCAGGAAGGATTCCGGCACTCCCGCGGAGGCCGCCCTGTCGGATGAGATCATTGATTACGGAGAATATACGAATTACGGGGAGGTGTCCTCATGAGCGGAGCGGCCGGAAGGGTCAAGCTGATCGTGACCATTGTGGACAGGGGAAAGGGTCTGCGTGCCATGGAGCTTTATCAGCCAGGGCGCTCTCCCTTCCACTATACGTCCCTGGGCCAGGGGACGGCCAACTCCGAGACTCTGGATATGCTGGGGCTGGGCGTGACGGAGAAGGACGTGCTGCTCAGCCTGGTGCCGGAGGAGCGGGTCCCGGGCTTGCTGCGGCAGATTTCCGAGGGGATGCAGCTGCATAAGCCCGGACATGGAATTGTATTTACCTTGCCCCTGACGGGGATTTGCCGGGCCGCCTCCGATGCGCTTCATGAGGGGGACGCCGGGAAGGAGGACAACATGCCGATGGAACAGGAACGAGCCTATGATCTGGTGGTTGCGGTAATCAACCATGGCTATGTGGACCAGCTGATGACTGCGGCAAAGGCTGTGGGGGCCAGGGGCGGAACAGTCATCCACGCCCGCCGGAACAATTTCGAGGAGATAGAGAGCGTCACCGGGTTTTCCATCCAGCCGGAAAAGGAGATTGTCGCTATCCTGATCCCCAGAAAGGAGCGCCTGGCGGTCATGAAGGCGATCAACCAGGCGGCCGGCCTGTCCACGGAAGCAAAAGGAATCGTCTTCTCCCTCCCCGTGGAGGAAATGTCCGGCCTGAGCCACCCTTCTCCGGAACAAGCCGAGTAATCCCCATTACAGCAGAACAAAAAAGCGGGGCAAGTCTGTACAGACTTGCCCCTGAATAAGAACGGGAATCCAATGGGGGCCGGCCCCCATTGGCAAGACCGCGAGAGCGGCGCTCTTGCGGTCCTGACCTTCGGCAGCGCAGAAGCTACCCCTCTGTAAACACAGTTTCGATGGTCTTTCCGCTGGAGGGCGGGGAGTAGCGGAAGCGGTCCAGGTGACCGTCGGTGACGAAATATTGAAACTCCTTGCGGAGAGGAGGCCCGTCAAAAGCGTCCACGATAATAAGCTTGATTTTCATCTTTTCCGGAAGAAGGCTTTTTATGTAGACGCTGGCCTGCTGGCCTGCGCGGACCTCCTCCTTGACCTCGGCAAGTCCTGCCAGGTTAGGAGTCAGCTCCACAAATATGCCGTAATTTTCAACGGATCGTATAATCCCGGCGACAGTTTCCCCGCTGGAAAATGCGGAGGCATTTTCCTCCCAGGTGCCCAGGAGCTCCTTGTGGGAAAGGCAGATTTTGCCGTCCTCACCAATGGAGCGCACCACCGCAAGGATGTTTTGCCCCACCGTAAAGCGATCTCTGGGATGGGAGATGCGGGAGACAGAGATGGCGTCGATAGGCAGAAGGGAGACGAGGCCGCAGCCGATGTCCACAAAGCAGCCGAAGGGCTCCAGGTGGGTGATTTTGCCCTTGATGACATCGCCGGGGCGGAGCCGGGAAATGTAAGCCTCCTGGCATTCCTCCTGGACCGCTCTGCGGGAGAGGAGGGCGTAGGGCCGGAAGCGCTCGTCGGATTTGATAGCGGTGATGCGAAAGCAGACCGGCTTGTTGACCTTGGAAATGATGGCGATGTCTCTGGTGCTGCCCTCGCGGATGCCCAGGGCGCATTCCTCCCGTGGAATCAGGCCCTTCATGCAGCCCAGATCCACAATCAGATTGTGCTCGCCGTCACAGACCAGGGCTCTGGCCTCAAGAACCTTGCCGGCCTGCATGACCTCCTGGACGGCAAGGGGCGTTTTTAGGGATGGGGAAGGCTGTGGAGCATAGCCCTCGGGCAGAAAAGTTGCCATTTTCAAACCTCCTCGTTTTTCTCCGGTAATGCGTTCCTGCGAAACGCTTATCTTCTAAGCAATCTTATGTGGAGGTTTCCCCGAATATGCGGGGAAGACCTCGAGGGCTCTGCCCTCGAGCTCCTGCCAAGGGGACACGTCCCCTTGGATTCCCGTCTTTTGGGGTTATGGGGGGCAGGATTGCAGTTCCTGCCTCGCTGTTGCTCCCTGCGTGGACGATCGCCCGCCTACCCATTTTTTCGTAAAGAAAAAATTCATCCCCATAGGCGGCGCAGAATCTACGACGCAGAAAGTCCCGAGCGTGTTCTGCGACGTTCATACTCTCTGCGGGGAGGGGGTTGGGTGCTACGCACGGAATCCCCCAGTCAGGGCTACCGCCTGGCGGCGGCATCCCTGCCATGCCCCGGACGTTCCTTCGGAACGTCTAACAAGGGGGCCGAGCCAACACTC
>JAAVZY010000004.1 GCA_022791945.1 Oscillospiraceae bacterium
ATGGGGGATGGGCGAGGGATTTTCCAGTCCGTCAAGGAAAAAAGCGGAGGAATCCTTTGTGGATTCCGAGCATTTTTGACGCGGATCGGTCTGGAAAAGCTCCGTCCAGACCCCGTTTTCAGCTGTGAATACAGGTTCTTACCTAATCGAGCACTTGACAAATTCTCCGGAAGGCAGTATCCTAAAGCATAGGTTATACGAATAACCTTGCCTTCCAGAAAGGATTGGCTATCGTTTATGGGCAAAAAGCAAACCGTTACCGCCGCGGATATCGCCCGGGAATGCGGCGTATCCCAGGCCACTGTGTCCTACGTGATCAGCAATAAGCCGGGCAAACGGATCAGCGAGCACACCCGCTCCCTGATTCTGGAGGCCGCTGCCCGGCTGGGCTATGTGCCCAGCGCCACTGCCCGCAGCATGCGCACCAGCCGGGCCATGTCCATCGGCGTGGCCGCCGGAGGCAATCAGCTGCACATCGGCTTCAATCAGGCGCTGCGCGGCGTCCGCAGCACCCTGGAGCCCGCCGGATACTCCATCACCCTCCTGAGCGGAGATCTGCAGGAGCTGCTCAGCTGCTATGCCGCCGGACGGATCGACGGCATCCTCTTCCTCTTCTTCGACCTGCCGGAGCAGGACGCCGCGCTCCTGAACCAGCGGCAGATCCCCTTCCTCCTTCTGGACGACAACGGCGTGCAGGGACTGGGACAGGAGCCCTGCCGGGCCTTTGAGGAAGCGGTGCGCGCCTGCGCCGGCTTCTGCCGGGAGCGGGATTTCCGGGATATCCGGTTTTTCTCCCTGAAATACGGGGAGACGCTCTACTCCTATAAGTACGATCTCTTTGCCAGCGCCCTGGATGCGCTCTTCCCCCAGGCAAGCCTCCGCCGGATCATTATCCAGACCCGGGCGGATCCCGCCGGAGGCGAGCTGACCAATGAGGATCTGCTGGAGCGCCTTCAGGGCTACCTCCAGGAGCCCTTCACCCTGGCGGTAACCCCCAATCAGCGGCTGGGCTGGCTGCTTCAAAGCGGCATACTCCGGGAGGATTTCCGGCTCCCCCAGCGGATCCGCCATATCTGTCTGGCCTCCTCCCCGGTATTCCATCTGGCCTATCCCACGGTTACCTCCATCCATGTCCCTCTGGTGGAAATGGGAGCCTTTGCAGCCGCCCAGCTGGTGCGGCTGCTGAACGGGGAGGAACCGGAGGAACAGCATTTCTCCTGCGTCCTCCGCGAGGGACTCTCTACCCAATAATCCTCTGTTTATCTCTGCGTGTTCGGGAAGGCCGCAGAGACGCGAGACAGCGTCTCGCGGCCTTTTCCTTCGGCATCACAGGCGGCTGGGCCGCCGGAAAGGACAGATTGCAATGAAACGGCTTTACGCCTATATCCGTCCCTGTGGAGGAATGCTGGCGGCGGCGATTTTCTTTAAGGGCTGCGGCGCCTTTACGGATCTGCTGATCCCCTACCTGATGGGGGTGGTGATCAATCAGGGCATTGCCGGCCGGAACGCGGAGCAGATTGTCCGCCTCTGCATCTGGATGGCCGTTATCGCCCTGCTTACAGTGGGCTTCAATATCTACGCCAACTATCTGGGGGCCCGCTCCAGCCAGAATATCGGGGACAATATCCGTCAGGCTCTTTACGGGCATATCCAGGGCATGACCATTCACGATGTGGAGGATGTCACCACCGCCTCCTTGATTACCCGGGTGACCAACGACGTGGAATATGTCCAGCGTACCCTGCTGATGATGACCCGGTTCATGATCCGCGCCCCCATGCTTTCGATTGGGGGAACGATCCTCTCCCTGCTGATCGATCCCTGGCTGACCCTGATCATGTTTGCGGCCATGGTGCTGCTGGCCCTGGCCAGCATATCGGTGTACAAGGTGACCCGTCCCATCTACCGCCGGGTGCAGCGGCACATCGATCGGATGACCAACATCCTCCGGGAGAATCTGGAGGGCGTACGGGTAGTGAAGGCCTTCAACAAGGCGGCCTATGAGCAGGGGCGGTTCGACGGGGAGAGCCGGAGCGTCCGGGACAACGAGCTGAAGGCCGGAGCCTTCAACGCCTTTATGGGGCCCTCCATGGCTTTGATTTCCAGCCTGACCACCGCCGCCATCATCTACGCCTCCGGCTTCCGGCTGGAGGCCGGTGAAATCGCCATCGGCGAGGTTGTGACCATTCTGAACTACATAAACATGACCCTGATGGCCATGACACAGATTCCCCGGATGTTTATGATGTTCAGCCGCTCCAACACCTCCGCCGCCCGGATTGCCCAGGTGCTGGACAAGCAGGAGGCCACCCTCTACGGCGCGGAAACCGCTCCGGCTGACGAAGAGGTTACCCTTGAATTTGATCAGGTGGATTTCACCTATCCGGGAGCGGCGCGTCCTGCCCTCTCCCAGGTGAGCTTCCGGATCCGTCAGGGAGAGACGCTGGCGGTCATCGGCGGGACAGGCTCCGGCAAGACCACCCTGCTGAACCTGATTCTGCGGCTGTACGAGCCATCCGCCGGCGGGATCCGGTTCCAGGGCCGGGACATACGGGCGTACGACCGGCACGCCCTGACCAGCCGCATCACCGCCGCCATGCAGCAGTACAGCATTTTCGGCATGAGCCTGCGTGACAACATTATGCTGGATCTGGAGTATGACGGAGACCGTCTGAACCGGGCGGCGGAATCGGCCCAGCTTGCGGACCTGGTGCGGGAGCTGGACGGCGGCTTTGAGTATCAGGCGGCCCAGGACGGAACCAATCTTTCCGGCGGACAGAAGCAGCGGGTCAGCGTAGCGCGAACCCTCTATCGAAAGGCGGATCTGGTGATTCTGGACGATGTGTCCAGCGCCCTGGACTACCGGACGGATCTGCGGCTCCGGTCAGCCCTGCGGAGGAACTACCGGGACACCTCAGTGGTGCTGATTTCCCAGCGGATCAGCGCGGTACGGAACGCGGATCGGATTCTGGTGCTCCAGCAGGGCCGCATCGCCGGCCTCGGCACCCACGAGGAACTGGCCGCCTCCTGCGAAGCCTACCGGGAGCTCTGCCGCACCCAGTCAGTGGCTGTGGCTTAGCGCCCGCTCAGAATCTCTGCGTGGTCGGGAAGGGCAAGACCTCGAAGGGCTCCGCCCTCCGAGCCTCTCGCCAAAGGGACGCGTCCCTTTGGAATCCCATCCTTTTTAAGGGCTTTTTTAAGAGCGGAAAAGGGGTGGGGTCAAGTCTGTACAGACTTCCGAACCACTGCCACGCAGAGAGTCTGATTCCCGCAGTACGCTTTTTTCGTAAAGAAAAAAGCTCCCGCCTGCCTGCGGGATACTTCCTGCGCCGCGGAGAGTTTGTGCAGACTCTGTTAAACGCAGAAACCTCTTGCCCCCCTTGTTAAAGGGGGGAGGGCCAGGAGCGAAGCGGATGGCAGGGGGATTCCGTGCGTCCCCCCCAAGCCCCTCCCCGCAGAAAGTATGAGCGTAGCGGAACACGCTCGAAACCTTCTGCGTCGCAGCCCCTACGCCGCCTATGGAGCTGAATTTTTTCTTTACAAAAAAATGGGTAGGCGGGGGATCGTCCCTGTGGGGAGTATCAGCGAGGCAGGGAGTAACAAGTCTGTACAGACTTGAACCCCACCCCTTTTACGCCCTTAAAAAGACGGGAATCCAAGGGGAATCCCTTCCCCTTGGCGGAGCTCGAGGCAGAGCCTCGAGGTCTTCCCTTCCAACACAGACCCAACCCTAGAAAGGAGGCGCGCTTCCCAATGAAGGAGAAGCAGCCTGAAAAGCAGAAAAGAGGCTATGGCTCCCTGGTGCAGCTGATGGGGCGCCTGATGCGGTACAAAGGCAGGATGGCGCTGGTGCTCCTCCTGGTTGCGGCAGGAAACCTGGTGGCGCTGGTGGTTCCCCGTATCACCGGGGACATGGTGGACAGCCTGGATCTGGCAGGGAAGATTGATTTTGACAGTCTCCTTCGGGACGGGCTTCTGCTGATTCTGGCGGCGGTGGTGGTCTGGGGACTGTCCGCCGCCCAGAACCGGCTGATGCTCTCCGTGGCCCAGAGCATGGTGGTGGATCTCCGTCATGATGTGTTCCAGCGGCTTCTGCGTCTGCCGGTTTCCTACTTCGACGGCAACACCAAGGGTAACATTATTTCTATCCTCTCCACCGACGTGGACAACATCAGCGACACTGTCTCCGCCGACCTGATCACCCTGGTCACCGGCTTTGTCACCGTGGCGGGGGCCCTGATTATGATGCTGGCCATCAGCCCCTGGCTGACCCTGATTTTTGCCGTGACCATCCCCATGATGGTGGTGATCTCCCGGTATATCTCCAAGAACGCCCGGCGGCTGTTCCGGGAGAAAAAGGCCAGCTATGGCAGGCTCTGCGGCTATGCGGAGGAGATGATCACCGCTCAGAAGTCCATCAAGGTCTACGGCCTGGAGGAATACAACCAGGGCCGTTTCCGGGCGCTTTCCACACGCCTCCGGGACACGGGCGCCAAAGCGGAGTTTGTTACCAGTACCATGATGCCCAGCATGAACCTGATCAACAACCTGAACTTTACCGCTATCTGTGCCTTTGGAGCCCTGCTGGCCCTTCAGGGGAGGATTTCCATTGGCGACATTTCGGCCTTTGTGCTCTATTCCAAGAAATTCGCAGGGCCGATTGTGGATACCGCCAATATTGTCAATATGCTCCAGACCACCCTTGCGGCCTGCGACCGGGTATTCTCCATTCTGAATGCGCCTCCGGAGGCCGACCAGCCCTTGCTCCCGGAGGCCGGCAGCCTGCTGCCCGGGAAGGTGCGGGGAGAGATCCGGCTGGAGGACGTGTGCTTCTCCTATCTGGATGATACCCCGGTGCTGAAGCACGTGAGCCTGAAGGTGGATCCGGGAGAGAAGGTAGCGATCGTAGGCGCCACCGGCTCCGGAAAGACCACCATTATCAGCCTGCTCCTCCGGTTCTACGATCTGAGCAGCGGCCGGATCACCCTGGACGGGGTGGACATCTGCGCGCTGCCCCTGGCGCAGCTGCGGCACTGCTTCGCCCTGGTGCTCCAGGACAGCTGGCTGTTTGAGGGCACGGTCATGGAGAATATCGTTTACGCGGCTCCGGAGGCTCGGCGGGATCCCCAGACAGTGCGGGAGCTGTGCCGGCAGATCGAGGTGGACAGCTTTATTGAATCCCTTCCGGGGGGGTATGACGCCCTGCTGAAGAGCGATTCCGGCGGACTGTCCCAAGGGCAGAAGCAGCTGCTGAACATCGCCCGCACCTTCCTGTGCGATCCCCCCGTGTTTATCCTGGATGAAGCAACCTCCTCGGTGGACACCCTGACGGAAGCCCGGATCAAAACCGTTACGGACAAGGTCACTGCCGGCAAGACCAGCATCATCATCGCCCACCGGCTGTCTACCATCCTGAACGCGGACAAAATCGTTGTCCTGCGCGACGGTGAAATCCGCGAGGTTGGCCGCCACGAGGAGCTCCTGGCCCAGGGCGGACTCTACAAGGAGCTGTACGAGAGTCAGTTCGCTTCGTTGTCGTAGGAGTGGGTGCTCGAAAGGGCAAGGCCGCGAGACGCTGTCTCGCGGCTCTGCGGTGCGTCGTTTCACGACGCACCTAGGAATTCGGCTTCGCCGAATTCTGAGATGCGCCGCTGGCGGCCCATCGGGAAGGGATTCCCCTTGGATTCCCATTATTTTCAAAGGGCTTATGAAGGGCGGAAAAGGTTGGAGGCAAGTCTGTACAGACTTCTGGCTTTCTCCCACGCAGACAGTCTGATTCCCGCAGGCCGCTTTTTTCGTAAAGAAAAAAGCTCCCCCCTGCGTGCGGGGGTACTTTCTGCGCCGCACAGCTCCTGTTCTCCCAGAGACGTGCTTTCTCGGGGACATGACATTGCGGGCGTAGGTGCAGACAGCTTTATGCAGTCAGGGGAGCACTTTTGGAAGATTCTTAACAGGCCCTGTCGTTTACGGGGCAATATTTGAAAGGAGAGGTCGCAAATGGCTGTGAATGAGCAAACGATGGAACAGGTCCGCCAATGGATGGAAGCCCACAGGGAGGAGCTGATCCGGGACGTGCGCCGGATCGTGGAGATTCCCAGCGTTTCGGAGGAGGGCGGCGAATACCCCTATGGAGAGGGCTGCGCCAAGGCGCTGGAGGAACTCCTGACCATGGGCCGGGAATACGGCTTTCAGATCGCAAACCACCAATATCGCTGCGGGAGCATCCGTCTCCCCGGAAAGGAGGGAGCCGGTGAGCTGGGGCTTTGGGGACATCTGGACGTTGTCCTTGAGGGTGAAGGCTGGGTGCATCCTCCCTACGCCTGCACCGAACAGGCGGGCTTTCTCATTGGCCGGGGTGTGCAGGACAACAAGGGCCCTACGATTGCAGATCTTTACGCCATGCGCTGCATCCGGGAGCTGGGCTTGCCCATGGAGCACAGCATCCGCCTGGTAGCGGGCTGCTGTGAGGAAACCGGTATGGACGATGTGGTCTGGTACGGCGAAAACTTCCCCCTGCCGGATTATTCCATTGTCACCGACACCGCCTTCCCTGTCTGCCACGGGGAAAAGGGCATTCTGGAGCTGGAGCTGCTTTCCCCGCCGCTGACAGGTCTGCGGGCCGCGTCCGGCGGGGTGGCCTCCAACGTGGTGCCGGATCGGGCCTTTGCGGTGCTGGACAGCTTCCCGGAGGGAACCTCCCTGCCCAAGGGCGTTTCCCTCCGGCGTGAGAATGACAGGGTCCGGCTGGAGGCAGAGGGCTTTACCGCTCATGCAGCCTCTCCGGAGGGCGGCGTGGACGCCATTGCGCGGCTTTGCCATGCTCTGTCCCTGGGAGCGCCGGACTGGGAGATGTTCCGCTTCCTGGGGGATGCCTGCGAGGGCTTCTACGGGGATTTCCTGGGCATTGCCTGCCAGGACGAAGCCTCCGGGCGGCTCACCTGCGTGGGCAGCCTGATTTCCCTGGAGAAAGGGCGGCTCCGGGTCACCTTCAATATCCGCTATCCCGTCACGGAGGAGCCGGGCTGGATGGTGTCCAAGGTGGAGCGGCTCTGTGAGGATCACGGCTTCAGCTGCCGGGTCAAGTCCCTGGATCCGCCCAACTATGTAGAGAAGGACGCTCCCTTTGTGACCGCTCTGACAGAGGTATACCGACAGGTCATGGGCCTCTCCGAGGATGAGGGGGAGCCTTATGTGATGGGCGGCGGAACCTATGCCCGGAAGCTGCCCAGCGCCATAGCCTTCGGGCCGGGCGCGCCCATGAACTTCGCGCCCCTGGGGCTTCCGGCGGGGCACGGAAACTGTCACGCTCCGGATGAGGCTCAATCTATCGACAACCTGCTCCGTGCGGCAGAGATCTACGTGCTCTCCCTGCTGGAGCTGGACGTACTCCCCCCGGAAGAGGACAGCGAGAAATAAGCCATCTGCGCAGTGGTCGGGCAAGGCCGCGAGACGCTGTCTCGCGCTCTGCCAAGGGGGCCTGGCCCCCCTTGGATTCCCATCTTTTTAAGGGCTCTTTAAGGGCGGAAAAGGGGTGGGGTCAAGTCTGTACAGACTTCCGAACCACTGCCACGCAGATGGTCTAATTCACGCAGTACGCTTTTTTCGTAAAGAAAAAAGCTCCACCCTGCGTGCGGGATACTTCCTGCGCCGCAGAGAGTATGAGCGTGGCACAGCGTTTCACCTCACATAGAAAATCCCGAGCGTAATAGAACACGCTCGGGACTTTCTGCGTCGCAGTCTCTGCGCCGCACGCAGAGCTGAATTTTTTCTTTACGAAAAAATGGGTAGGCGGGCGATCGACCACGTAGAAAGTATCAGTGAGGCAGGGAGTAAAAAGTCTGTGCAGACTTGAACCCCACCCCCTTTTACGCCCTTAAAAAGACGGGAATCCAAGGGGAG
>JAAVZY010000025.1 GCA_022791945.1 Oscillospiraceae bacterium
AATAATGGGAATCCAAGGGGAATCCCTCCCCGATGCGCCGCCAGCGGCGCATCTCAGAATTCGGCGAAGCCGAATTCCTAGGTGCGTCGTTTCACGACGCACCGCAGAGACGCGAGACAGCGTCTCGCGGCCTTGCCCTTCCGACCACGCAGAGCTCCTGAACAGTCGCTTACTGGAAATACTTCTCCAGCTCGGTGGTGTGAACCCAGGTATCCCCTTTGTAAACCCGCATACAGCCGGAGGAGATCTCATCGATCAGGGCAACCTTGCCGTTCACCATGCCGAACTCAAACTTCATGTCGTAGAGGGTCAGCCCCTTGGCGGACAGGTCGTCCCGGAGGATGGCCGCAATCCGCTTGGTGAGGGACTTGAGCTCCTCATAGGTAGCGCCGTCCATAATTCCCAGCATCTCCAGCGCGTCCTTGGAGATCATGGGATCTCCCCGCTCGTCGTCCTTCAGGCTCACCTCCACCAGGAAATCCAGGTCCTGACCGTCGGTGCAGTAGTCCCCGTACCGGCGGATAAAGCTGCCGGTGGCTTTCAGCCGGCAGATGATCTCCAGTCCCTTGCCGAAGGTAACCGCCGGGAGTACCGTCATGGTGCCCTTTTCCAGGTCGCAGTCGATATAGTGGGTGAAGATGCCGGCCTCTCGGATCTTCTCAAAGTAGTATTTGGTCACCCGCAGAGAGGCTTGTCCCAGACCTTCCACCTTTGCGCCCACTACGTTTCCGCCGGGATCCAGCTTGCCGTCCTCGCCCACGGTGGCGTCATCCTTGAATTGAAGCAGAATGTTCCCATCCTCCAGCGCGTAAACATCCTTGGTCTTTCCTTTTTTCAGCAGTTTCATAACGTTTTTCTCCTTTCAATTGGTGGACGCTGTGTATGTGAGGGGAAGGCCGCGAGAGCTCTGCTCTCGCGCTCTCGCCAAGGGGACTCGTCCCCTTGGATTCCCGTCTTTTTAAGGGTGATTGGGGGGCGGAATTTCACTCCCTGACTTGCTGGTACTCTCCGCAGGGACGATCGCCCCCGCCTACCCACTTTTTCGTAAAGAATAAGATTCATCCCTACAAGCGAGGCACCGCAGAGTGCGAAACAGCGTCCCGCGGCCTTCCACGCAGAGATCCCAAACAGGCGCAAATGCCCCGCCGGGTTCCGCTGGGCATTGACGCACAGCCGGAGCCCGGCGGGAACAGGGCTGGTTTATTTCCCGTCGGAGAGAGGGGTCTTGACCCCGTCCTCCTTGGCGCCGAAGAAATAGTGGAACGCCTTCCGGAGGGAGGTATCCCAGAATTCCCAGGTATGATTCCCCTCCCACTCCTCATAGTGGATATCGTAGCCGTTTTTCTTTAAAAGCCCGGCCATGACCTGGTTTTCGTCCAGCAGCACGTCCTGAAGGCCGCAGGTCATGAAGAGCTTCGGCTTCTCCGGAGCGGAGGCGGACTTCTCCGCCAGATAGTGCAGGTTGCACTCCTTGGGAAGCTCCAGCTCCGGCCCGAACATGCCGGCAATATCCCGTAGGATCCGCTCATCCAGCACATAGGGCGCGCTGGATGCCTTCTGGGTGCGGCGAAGCATATCGCAGGCGGAGGAGAAGGCCGCGCAGTAAGCGTACTGCTCCGGATAGGTCAGGGCGCACTTCATGGCTCCGTAGCCGCCCATGGAAAGCCCGGCCACCATGTTCTTCTCCCGCTCGGCGCTCAGACCGAAGGTCTTTTGGGCGAAGGCGGGCAGCTCCTTGGAAACATAGCTGAAATAATGAGGGCCATACTTCATATCCGTGTAAAAGCTCCGCTGCACCTCCGGGATGACCAGCGCCGTGCGGTGCTCCACCGCATAGCGCTCCGCGCTGGTGTTGCGCACCCAGTGGCCGCAGTTGTCGGAAAGCCCGTGAAGCAGATAGAGCACCCGGAGCTCTTCGTTCTTCTCCACGTTCTCCGGAATGACAAAGTGTGCTCCGGTCTGCATACCCAGATGCTCGGAATAAAAGTCGCCTCTGAAAAATGCCATACTGCCGCTTCCTTTCATATCATTGTTCCGATGTCAGGCGGGGAATCCCAAGGGACGCATCCCGCCGTCTACTCGTACAGGGGATACCGGGCACAGAGAGCCTCCACCTGGGCGCGGACCGCCTCGGCGGCGCCTTCAAAGTCGGTGGTCACCTTGTAGATGCAGTCAGCGATGATCTCCATGTCCTCAGGCTGGAGGCCGCGGGTGGTCACCGCCGGCGTGCCGATCCGGATGCCGCTGGTGACAAAAGGACTCTGGGGATCGTTGGGGATCGCGTTCTTGTTGACGGTGATATAGACCTCGTCCAAGCGCTTCTCCAGCTCCTTGCCGGTCACCTCAAAGCCCCGGAGATCCACCAGCATCAGGTGATTGTCCGTACCGCCGGAAATCAGCGCGTATCCCTTAGAAACCAGCGCCTTGGCAAGGGCCTGGGCGTTGTCGATCACACGCTGCTGATACTCCTTGAAGGCGGGCTTCAGCGCCTCGCCCAGGCAGACCGCCTTCGCGGCAATGACGTGCATCAGCGGCCCGCCCTGGGTGCCGGGGAAAATCGCCTTGTCGATCTGCTTGGCCAGCGCTTCCCGGCAGAGGATCATGCCGCCCCGGGGGCCCCGGAGGGTCTTGTGGGTGGTGGTGGTCACCACATCCGCATAAGGCACCGGGCTGGGATGGAGGCCCGCCGCCACCAGGCCCGCAATGTGGGCCATATCCACCATGAAGTAAGCGCCGCAGTCCCTGGCGATCTGCCCGATCCGCTGGAAATCAATGCTCCGGGGATAGGCGCTGGCTCCCGCCACGATCAGCTTGGGCTTGTGCTCTTTGGCCAGCTCGGCCAGCCGATCATAATCGATCCGCTGGGTGTCGTCGTTCAGCCCGTAGGGCACGAAATGGAAGTATTTTCCGCTCATGTTCACCGGGGAGCCATGGGTCAGATGTCCTCCATGGGCCAGGTTCATGCCCAGCACCGTGTCCCCAGGCTCCAGCAAAGCGAAGTAGACTGCCAGATTGGCCTGCGCCCCGGAGTGAGGCTGCACGTTGGCGTGCTCCGCCCCGAACAGCTCCTTGGCCCGCTGGATGGCGATCCGCTCGGCGACGTCCACGCACTCGCAGCCGCCGTAGTACCGCTTGCCCGGGTAGCCCTCGGCGTACTTGTTGGTGAGCACCGATCCCATGGCCGCCATCACCGCCGGAGATACGATGTTCTCGCTGGCGATCAGCTCCAGGTTCCGCCGCTGACGCTGGAGCTCCTGCTCCATAGCGCCGGCGATCTCCGGATCCGCATCCCGCAGAAAGCCGATGCTGTCCTGCAAATCTTTGTACATATGAACGCTCCTTATTGTGAATTCGTGGGGCATACAGACCTTGAAATCTGCACAGGGAAGCTTTTTTCTTTACGAAAAAAGCGTACTGCGTGAATCAGACTCTCTGCGTGGCAGAAAGCCGGAAGTCTGTAAAGACTTGACCCCACCCCTTCCGCCCTTAAAAAGCCCTTCAAAAATTACGGGTTCCAAGGGGATTTAATCCCCTTGGCGAGAGTGCGAGAGCAGAGCTCTCGCGGCCTTCCCGATTCTGCTCAATCCGCCTTCCCCAGCAGGGCCGCGCCGATGATTCCGGCGGCGTTCTCCAGCTTGGCGGCGACAATCTCGGTGTTCCGGGGGCTGTTCCGGGAGTAAACCTCCCGGGAGACGATCTCCTTCAAGGGCTTCATCAGATAGTCCCCCTCATGGCAGATGCCGCCGCCCACGCAGAGGATATCCGGCTGGAAGGTATTGATAATATTGGTAATCCCGCAGGCCAGATGGCGGATGTACTCCTCCACAGCCGCGGTTCCTGCCGCGTCCCCGGCCCGCATGGCCTGGAAGGCAGTCCGCCCGCTCACCTTGGACAGATCCCCGCCGCACAGCTCCCACATGGCGGAGCCTTTGTCCCGCTCCATATGCTCCCGGGTGGTGCGGATCAGGCCGGTAGCGCTGGCGTAAGCCTCAAGACAGCCCTTCCGGCCGCAGGTGCATTCCCGGCCATCCATCATAATGACCTCGTGCCCAATCTCGGCTCCGGCAAAGTTGAACCCGGTATAGATCCGGTTGTTGATGATCACGCCGCCGCCCACGCCGGTGCCCAGAGTGACCATGACGGAGATATCCGCGCCCTTGGCGGCTCCGGCCAGATATTCCCCGTAGGCGGCCGCATTGGCGTCGTTCTCGATATAGACTTTCTTTCCCAGCCGCTCCTCCAGGAGCTTCACCAAAGGAACGTCGTACCAATCCAGGTTGTTGGCATACTCCACCACGCCGGTGGCTTTATTGCAGGTGCCGGGGGTGCCGACCCCCACCCATTCAATCTGCTCCCAGTCGATCCCGGCCTGGCGGGCGGCTTCCCTGGCGGTTTCCGCCATGTCGTCGATCACCGGCGCCGCGCCCCGGCTGCTCCCGGTTTTCACGCTGTGCTTTGCCAGCATTTGATACTGATCATCCACCACTCCCGCGGCGATGTTTGTCCCGCCTAAGTCGATTCCAATATAATACATAGTGATTTCCTTTCGTTGGTTTGTGCTTCATTGTCCCTGGAGCGGGGGCTACACCTGGGTCAGAATGACCTTTCCCCTCCCGGTCAGGGTATACGCCCCGTAGGAGGCCGGCAGGAAGACCGATTCCCCCTTGCGGATCTCCAAGTCTCCGCGGGGGCTCTCCAGGCGGATTTCCCCGCTCAGGCAGAGAAGCGCATGGAAGGATTTTTCATCCGCCAGCAGCTTTGCCCCTGTTTCCAGCTCCAGAGCATCCACTGTGAAATATTCGCAGGAGGACAGCCGGGTGGAGGTATAGCCTTCGTGCTTCTCCGGCCTGGTGGGCGCGGGGGGAGGGGGCGGGGTCAGGGCGGTGACCTCCAGCGCCTTCTCTACATGGAGGGGGCGGGGGTTCCCGTCCGCGCCGATCCGCCCGTAGTCGTAGACCCGGTAGGTGGTGTTGGAATTCTGCTGGATCTCCGCAATGAGAATCCCGCTCCCGATGGCGTGAAGCGTGCCCGCCTGGATGAAGAACACGTCCCCGGGGTGAACCTCTACCCGGTTGGTCACCTCCAGGAGGGTATTCTTTTGAATGCGCTCCTGGAACTCCTCCCGGCTGATAGGGCGCTGAAAGCCGTAAAGCAGGCCCGCCCCCGGCTCGCAGTCCACAATATACCACATCTCGGTTTTGCCATACTCGCCTTCCACCCGGAGGGCATATTCGTTGTCCGGATGCACCTGCACGGAGAGGTTATCCCTGGCGTCAATGAGCTTAATCAGCACCGGGAACTCCTGGAAGGGGGCGCAGTCGGTCCCCAGGAGGGACTTTCCCTGCTCCCGCAGAAGCTCCGGCAGGGTTTTGCCCGCGTATTCGCCGTTTGCAATGATGGAGCTGCCGTCCTTATGGCAGGAGAGCTCCCAGCTTTCGGCTACCTTTTCCAAATCGGTCTGTTTGCCGAAGTCGGTTTTCAGCCGGGTGCCGCCCCAGATGTAATCCTTCAGGGGGGCTGTCAGTTTCATCGGGTACAATGGTGGTTCCTCCTATCTGTATCTTTGCTGGACTATATGATCAATGGCGGTGGAAAACCGAAATCAGATTCCTTCCGGAATGCGCACGCCGTGGGATTCCCTTCCTCATTATACCCACATAATAAAAAAAAGGCAAGCACTTTCGTGCTTGCCTTTCAATATCAGGAGATAGGATTCTCGAGACTTTACTTAGAACAGGAAAGCCAGGAGAGAATCACCAGTGCTGGGGTTAGCCTCGGAGGGAACGTCGGGGGTGGTAGTGCCAGCAGCAGTGATGGTGACGTTAACAGTCTTAACAACCTCGCCGTCAACGGTTCCGGTTACGGTAGCGGTGCCAGCCTTCTTAGCGAAGATCTTGCAGCCAGCGCCCTTCTCGGGAACGATGGTAACGTTGTCGTTGTCAACAGTCCACTCGGTGTTCTCGTTGCCGGACTCTGCCCAGTAGGTGCCGCCGATAGCCAGGGTGGCAGACTCGGTGGTAGCAACGGGGGTCTCAGGCTCAGACTTAGCACCGCGAGCAACTACGTTGATCGGAACCTCAACTTCCATGGTGGAACCATCGGGCTTCTCAAAAGTAGTAACAGCCTTTACACGGCCAACCGCAACGCCCAGAACGGCATCTTTGTCATCGTTCAGAACAGCAAAGTCATCATCGGTAGCAGCAGCATTGTAGTAATCAATGGTCCACTGGCCGACTTCCTTCTTCACATTAGCATTGGTGGGACCATACTTCACGTAATCACCCAGATCAGCCTTCTGGCCAACTTCAATGGTGATAGTGCCAGTCCGGCCAGCGCGCTCAGCAGGTCTGCCCATTTCGGTAGCAGCCCGTACGTCGCGAGCAATGGTCTTCCCAGTCTTATCAGCATCGTAAGCGGAGAACTCTACCTTAGTGAAGTCCTCACTGCCTGCAATAGAAGTTACAGGAGCGCCTGCGGCGCGAGTAACACCAGAGTTAGAAATAGCCTGAACAGAGCCAGCCTTAACAACAATCAGCCGAGCATTGGTAACACCAGCGTAAAGGCCAGCAAGCGTAGAAGCGTTGAACTTAAACTTGTTCTCGTCATTGCTGTCGCTTACAGCCAGAACGTCATTCTTGCTGATGGAAACAATAACGTTGCCATTCTTGTCCTTCTGCTCAAAGTCTTTAGATGCAACCAGAGCGATTTGCATGTTATCAAACTCACGCTTCTGGAAGTCAGAGAAGACTGCGTCAGTAGGAGTAGAAACCAGCTTGATAGTCTTATCATCCAGATCAGTTGCACCAATAGTCTGAACAGACTTATCAGCAACGTAAATGCCGGTGGGCAGAGTGTAGGTGGAGTGCTCGAACTTAAAGCCAGTAGCCTTAATCAGAGGAGCAGCAACTACTTTGCAGGTAGCCTTCACTTTACCCTCGTTAGCGGTAACAGTGATAGTGGCAGAACCTTTGTTTTCAAAAGCGGCAACCGTTGCCTTGTTGTCCTCGGTGTTCAGCTCGAAAGCCAAGTCATTCTCAGAGATTTCCCACTCCAGTTCAGGCTCCTGAACGATGGCCTTGTCACCAGCGTAAGCGGTGATAACCTCATTCATGTTCTTAGGATTAGCGCCGTTACGGATGGTATAGGACTTCTCAGTGAAAGCCAGAGCAGTGATATCACTGTCATCCCCGCTCTTAGAGCTGCTGTCCCAGTCGCCCCAAACGATAGCAGATGCGGAAACCGCAGCGCCAGCGAACAGAGCAGAAGCGAGGACAACAGAAAGAACTTTCTTCTTCATGTTTCATACCTCTTCTTTCATCATACATTTACATAACGTATGTAATCATGACGGTCAATGGTCTCCATCACAATCACCGGAAACCGGTTCCTTTTCCTTGAAGCGCCGCCTGGGCATGGAACAGAGCTTCGAGGTCCGGGCCTTGTTTTCGCAAGCGCCGCGCCATACGTCAAACGCGCCGCCCTGCATTGTAAAGGATAACACATTTTTTCGACTTTTGCAAGCGGTTTTGCAGATTTTTTCTCTTTCTCGACCTGGCAAATTCCGCCGCCTTCTATCGAAGTCACAATCACAGGCGCTATGCCCTTGATTTTGCCCCGGGGGGGTTCCCTTTGAGCACCGCCCCGTCGAGCATGACTGTAGTATAGCACCTCCCGCAACGGAATGCAAGCGGTTTTTGAAATTTTTTTGAAAAAGGAAAAAATTTACTTGATTTTTTCTGCCTTTTATCAAGATATCTGTAATTTTGCAAAGTTTTTTCTATTTTTTCACAAATGTTTCAGAAAAAGAATGCCGTGTACATTATATAGGGGGGGATGTGGGGGTGATACGCATGGGGGTTCTGCGACGCCAAACCCCATGCGGCGCAGGAAGCACCCCGCTCCCACAGGGGAGCTTTTTTCTTTACGAAAAAAGCGTACTGCGTGAATCAGACTTTCTGCGTGGCAGAAAGCCGGAAGCCTCTACAGACTCAACCCCACCCTTTTTTCGCCCTTAATAAGCCCTTCAAATAATGGGAATCCAAGGGGAATCCCTCCCCGATGCGCCGCCAGCGGCGCATCTCAGAATTCGGCGAAGCCGAATTCCTAGGTGCGTCGTTTCACGACGCACCGCAGAGACGCGAGACAGCGTCTCGCGGCCTTGACCCTGTCTGAAATGCGCAAACGATACGAATGAACAGCGGGGCAGCGAAATATATCTGTATGGACAGCTGCTGATCCGGGGCTGGGGAAAGGGGAGGTGTCCGGCGTTGAAAAGGCGGCGATTCATTCAGAATGCCCTGGTGCTCACAGGAGCAACCCTGCTCCTCCGCTTTGGAAGCACCTTCTTTATGGTTTACCTGTCCAACCGAATCGGGCCGGAGGGGATCGGGCTTTATCAGCTGGTTTCCTCCGTGTACGCCCTGGCAATCACCCTCTCCACCTCCGGGATCAGCCTGGCGGTAACCCGGATTGTTTCGGAGCAGTCCGCCCTGGGGAATGCCGCGGCCGCGCGCTCGGCCTTCCGCCGGGGCCTGGGGCTTTCCCTGGGGCTGGGGCTGCTGGCGGGCGGACTGCTTCTGTGGGGCTCCGACTGGCTGGGCCGGGTCATTCTCGGGGACGGGCGGACGGTCCTTTCCCTGCGGATCCTTTCGGCAGGCCTCCCCTTCCTGAGCACCGCCAGCGTTATGCGGGGCTACTTCCTGGGGCTGAAGCGGCCCCTGAAATCCGTCAGCGGGGATTTTGCGGAGCTGCTGGCCACTGCCGCGCTGACGATCCCCCTGCTCGCCCTCCTGCTCCCAAGGGGGCTGGAATATGCCTGCTGCGCGCTGGTGCTTGGCTCCGTGGGAGCAGAGGCGGTATCCTGCCTGTATTCGGCGGCGCTCTGTTTTACAGAGCGGCTCGCTCCCCAGGGACAGCGGGGCAGCGGGATGAACCGGCGGATCTTTGCCATTGCCGCACCTATCGCTCTGAGCAACTACTTCCGCTCCCTGCTGTCCACCCTGGAGAATGTGCTTGTCCCCCCCAGCCTGAAGCGGTTCGGCGCGGATAACGGCCAGGCCCTGTCCCAGTACGGCACCATCAAGGGAATGGTAATGCCGGTGCTGATGCTGCCTGCGGCCATTATGTCGGCCTTTGCCAGCCTGCTGGTGCCGGAGGTGGCAGGGGCCCGGGCCCTTCAGGATCAGCGCAGAATTGATTTTATCGTAGAAAAATGCTTTAAGGCAACCTTGCTGTTTGCCTTTCCGGCCTGCGGGCTGTTTCTCCGGTTTTCCGGGGAGCTGGGCCGGGCCCTGTACGGCAGCAGCCAGGTGGGAACCCTGCTGCTGATTCTGGCCCCTCTGGTTCCCCTGATGTATCTGGATCAGATTGTGGACAGCATTCTCAAGGGCCTGAATCAGCAGGTCTATTCCATGAAGGTGAATACGGCGGATTCCCTGCTTCGGGTCACCCTGATCTTTCTGCTGGTGCCGATGATGGGCCTGCGGGGATATCTGATCATGTTCTACGCAGGAACGGTTTTCAACGCGGCTCTGTCCATGTGGCGGCTGATAAAGGTAAGCCGGGTGCGGTTCTGCCTGTGGGAATGGGTGGTAAAGCCTATTCTGGGGTGCGCTCTGGCCTGCCTGCTGACACTGCCCCTCCCGGGACTGGCGGGCGGTCTGCTCATGGCCGGAAGCTACCTGCTCCTGCTGTGGGCGTTCGGGTGCCTTACCCGCAAGGATCTCTCCTGGCTGGCCGCCGCTTTCCGTTAACGGTTCGGATCTCTGCGTGGCCGAAGGGCAAGGCCGCGAGACGCTGTCTCGCGTCTCTGCGGTGCGTCGTGAAACGACGCACCTAGGAATTCGGCTTCGCCGAATTCTGAGATGCGCCGCTGGCGGCGCATCGGGGAGGGATTCCCCTTGGATTCCCATTATT
>JAAVZY010000026.1 GCA_022791945.1 Oscillospiraceae bacterium
GACTTTCTGCGGGGAGGGGCTTGGGTGTTACGCACGGAATCCTCCAGTCAGGGCTACCGCCTGTCGGCGGCATCCCCGCCATGCCCCTGACGTTCCTTCGGAACGTCTCACAAGGGGGCCGAGCCAACTTTCTACGCTGATAGACGCTTAGTGCGTAGTCAAGAGCCACCCATCCTCTTAAATTCGCAGAATGCGTCTTTGTAACGTAGAAAGTCGGCTTGCCTCCCTTGTCATACGTTCCGAAGGAACGTATGGGAGAGGGGACCGCCGCTGCTCCGAAGGAACGGCGGCGGTGGAAGGATTCCCACGGGCGCACAAATCCCCCACCCGCACATACCGATCGGAAGATTGATCCCTGTGTGTGCAGGAATCCCTATGCGGCGCAGGAAGTACCCCGCCCGCAGGAGGGAGCTTTTTTCTTTACGAAAAAAGCGTACTGCGTGAATCAGACTGCCTGCGTGGCAGAAAGCCAGAAGTCTGTACAGGCTTGACCCAACCCTTTTTCCGCCCTTCAAAATAATGGGATTCCAAAGGGACGCGTCCACGATGCGCCCAGCGGCGCATCTCAGAATTCGGCGAAGCCGAATTCCTAGGTGCATCGTGAAACGATGCACCGCAGAGCGCGAGACAGCGTCTCGCGGCCTTCCCCCTTCCGAAGAAGGTGCATAAAACGCACCCTGAAGATACATAAATATGCATTAGGCGCAATTTTGGGGCGGGTCGGGATGAAATTTTTTCCAAATGAGATAATTGACATTTTCAGGAAAAACATTTAAACTATAAAATAAGTAGATTTCATATTCGCTTCCTGCCTTGTGTCCGGTTCCCGCGGACATAAGGCAGCTTTCTTATGGGCTGCGAAACCAATCCCATACCCGACGGAGGCGAGTCTGCCTGAGGTGCTCAGCCTTTCAGCAGCGCCGCCGCAATCAGCATATCCTCAGGAGAGGTAATTTTCAGATTCCGCTTTTCCCCGGGAACCAGCTTCACATTGATCCCCTGGGCGGCCAGAATTCCCGCGTCGTCCGTAACCTCCCGGCCTGCCGGAAAACGCCGGTGCCCTTCAAAGATGGTTCCCAGGCGGAACGCCTGGGGCGTTTGGACGGAATAGAGCCGCTTCCGATCCGGGATATGCCCGGTGTTCCGTCCGTCACTGCTTTCCAGGACTGTATCCTGCAGGGGGATCGCCGCCGTGCAGGCATGGAACCGGCGGGCGCACCGAATACTTTCCGAAATAAGCTCGCCGCTCACCAGCGGGCGGGCCGCGTCGTGGATCAGCACAATATCATCCGGGGAGAACCGCTCCATCAGGAAGGAGAGCCCCCGGAAGGAGGACTCCCGCCGGGTCTGCCCGCCGTCCACCACCCCGCAGACCTTGCCGTAGCCCTCCTGTTCCATCAGATACTTGAGCCGCCCGGACCATTCCTCCCCACTGACTACGCAGATCTGCCCAATCTCCGGATGGGCCTGGAAGACGTCCAGCACCCGCAGAAGGATCTGCCGCCCCTCCAGAGGGAGAAACTGCTTGGGCGTTTCGGCACCCATGCGGCTGCCGCTCCCGCCTGCCAATATCAGCGCAATATTCAACTCCCGCTCCTCCTTTTACTCATATAAAATCCCCAGCGGAGGCGCTCCCAGGGCACGGAGCAGCTCCAGCGACCGGGAAAGCTCCTCCAGCCGCGTGCCTGCGCCCGCCGCCGGAAGGGACTGCCCCGCCGCCATCAGCAGGAGATCCGCATCCCCGGACAGGGGCACCAGCGTCAGGCCATGGGCGCTCCGGAGCGCCTCCATGGCCGCTGCCGCCTCCGGGGCGGTGGAAGCCGCGGGAGCGGGCGCGCACACGGCGTCCTCCCCCAGGGCCTTCAGGGCCTTGACCAGCGCCTCTGCGGTTCGGCTGTCCCCGTCCGGCGTGACCACTGCCGCCAGAGCCGGGCGCTGTCCCTTCAGAGCGCCCAGCAGGCCGATGGCCGCCCGGCGGGAACGCCCGTCCTCGGGGCCCGCCCCCAGCACCGGAAGTCCGAACCGCTCCAGATCCCGGGCAGATCGGAGCCGGGGATCAAACACATCCACGCAGAAAATCCACAAGAAGCCCAGTACCAGCCCCGCCGCGCCGCCCAGCGCGCCATATTTGACCGCCTTCCGCAGCTTGGAGGGCGCGGGCGTGACGGTCATGCTGACCGTCTGCCGATCCAGGGGCTCCACCTGAATATGGCTGATCAGGCCGGGGAGCACCTCCGCCAGATAGTTCACTCCTGCCTGGCTGGCCTGGGTGGACAGCTCCTGGCTGTGGGTGGTCACCTCCGTCAGCAGCAGGTTCCCCCGGATATAGAAACGGACGCTCTGCTTGATCTCCTCCGGGCCGGGATCCGCCGCGCCGCCCAGCACCTGGGAGAGCCCTTGTTCTGCCAGCTCATCGGCGAAATTGGCATAGGTGAAGTCGCTGGCGGAAACCGCCTCCACCGTAGCCATAATGCCGGAAAGGGTCCAGTAGGGAATCTCCCCCTGATCGATCAGCTTCACCGAAGCCGCAGCTGTGGCAGTGTAGTTAGGCTGTTCCTCTCCCGCTCTGCCGGCGCGGATAAAGCCAACGCCCCCGCCAATCAGCCCCAGAACGATAAAGGGGATCAGCAGAGCCTTCCACCGCCGCAGCAGTCCCAGCACAAACGCCCGAAAATCAAAGACTTCTTCCATTTCCCGTCTCCTTTCTTGGAAGTGGTATTCATAAGGGGAAGACCTCGAGGGCTCTGCCCTCGAGCTCCTGCCAAGGGGAGCTGGCTCCCCTTGGATTCCCATCTTTTTGGGGGTTATGGGGGGCGGAGTTTCAGCCCCTACCTCGCTGATACTTCCTTCGTGGTCGATCGCCCGCCTACCCATTTTTTCTTTACGAAAAAAGCGTACTGCGTGAATCATACCATCTGCGTGGCAGAAAGCTGAAAGTCTGTACAGACTTGACCCCACCCCTTTTCCGCCCGTCAAAAGCCCTTAAGAAGGATGGGATTCCAAAGGGACGCGTCCACAATGCGCCCAGCGGCGCATCTCAGAATTCGGCGAAGCCGAATTCCTAGGTGCATCGTGAAACGATGCACCGCAGAGCGCGAGACAGCGTCTCGCAGCCTTGCCCTGACCGGGATCATGGGGAGGGGGTTCGGAAGGTGAGTTCGTCTATCCGGCCCAGCTCCTGGAAGCCCACTGCCTGATAAGCCCGGTTGGAGGAAGGGTTGGACTGATCCGTATACAGGCAGGGGATCCGTCCCTGGCTCCGGATCTCCATGGAAATGCTGTACACCAGCGCCTGAGCAAGGCCCCTGCGCCGGTATTCCGGGAGGGTATACACCCCGCCGATGGAGACATAATTCTCCAGCTCCCTGGCCAGATTGGCAATGGCGGCAATCTGCCCGTCCAGGAAGACCGCCCGCAGGATCCCGGCTTTCAGTATCTGTTGGGCCCTTTCGACGTAGTCCCCCTCCCGCCCCGCGCCGAAGCATTCCAGGGCGAAGCGTCGGCGCAGCTCTGCAATCTCAGGGAGAGCCTCCAGTCCGGGCGTGCGGATTTCCGGCATCCACTGGGGCGGCTTCGGATTTGGGCAGTGAAAGCTGATCATGGAGATGCAGGAGGCGGTATACCCCTCCCGCCTGAATCGCTCCGTTAAGGTTGCTGTCAGGGCGGGCTTGCAGACAAACAGCACGCTCTCCCGATCCTGGAGCCCCCGCTCCCGGACGCTTCGGAAGCAGTATTCGCACAGATCCCGCTGCTTGTCCCCGTCCAGCCCCTCTGCTGTCCAGAGCCAGGTCGGATACTCCGGCGTGGAAAAGGCTACCGCCAGATCCATCCCGTCCCCCGCCAGGGGAGCGCCCTCCTGCCGCTTGGCCTCCATGACACTGAAAGAAACCAGATCCCGCCGGTATTCCTCCGACTGAAAGACAGGATGCTCCTTGTGGATAGGTGCAATCATTTTGTCTCCGCCTCCTGTTGTCCAAAATGTCCGGAGCGTCCCTCCGGAAAGAACCGCTCCGCTGTTCGGCGGGCGCTTTGATCGTCTGTAAAGCGGTTTACCAGCCCATTCACACGGGCCCGCTCCCCTTCCCAGGCATCTTCCCCCCGAGCCAGCCTTCCCAGCGCCTGATACAGCTCTTCGGCGGCGCGTACCTTCTCGCCGGGCATCAGGGACAGAGGATCCGCAACCGTGAATCCCCGCTTCTCCTGATAGCCGTCAATATCGTCAATCAGGAATATCATCGGATGATTCAACAGAAGGTAATCGAAGTAGATGGAGGAGTAATCCGTCAGCAGACCGTCCGCCGCTCCTACCAGCCGGTAGAGCTCTACCCCCGCCTCGTCCAGCTCCCGATTGGTGAGCATTCGGATACTGCTCAGCTCCACCAGCTTCACCCCGGAGAGATCCTGGCCCGGGTGAAGCTTGATCATCAGGTACAGGCCCAGCTCTGTCAGCCGGGCGTTCAGCTCCTCCAGAAGCGCCGGGGTTTCGATCAGGGGCAGTCCGGTGGAGGTGGCGGCTCCGTCCTGATAGGAGCCGTCCGCGGGCCTGCGAAAGGTGGGCATCCAGAGGAGCACCTTCTTCCAGCCGGCAGGATCGATTCCCAGCCGGGCCAGGGAGTCCTTTGGATGGAACAGCAGATCGTTCCGGGGATAGCCGCACTGAACCAGCTGCTCCGGAGCGGCTCCGAAGCTCTCCGCCAGGATAGGATCGAAGAGATCGCTGGGGCTGAGCAGGGCGCTGAACAGGGAGGCTGGGGGGACGTGGCCCTTGAGGGTCTTCAGGGGCGTCCCGTGCCAGAGGTTCAGCACCTGCTGTCCCTTGGGATTCACAAAGGGGGGCGCGTAATGGGAGAACACCACATGGCCGGAGCGGGCCATGGTGAGGAAGTACCGGAGGAAGCCCCTCCGGGAGCGGAAGCTCACCAGCTCCGCGCCGGAGAGCCCGGCGGGAGGCCGCCTCACATCGGAGACGCACCAGACGAAGCGGTAGTGCTCACCGTATCCGGCGGCCTGCATATAGTCGTACAGGGCGCGGGAATTGTCGCAGTAGTCGGAGTTGCTTTCAAAGAGGATTTGATCCTCCCGTTTGGGAATACAGCGGTTCAGCACCCGCCCGATTCCCTTGATCCATGACCGCAGGCTCATCCGGAGTCCTCCTTTGGGGAAGCTTGCAAGACCTCGAGGCGGCGCCTCGAGCATCGCCAAGGGGATACATCCCCTTGAATTCCCATAAGGTTTATGAAGGGGGCGGGGACGGGCCTAACGCCCCGTCCCCCTGCCTCATAGGGGAGGCTCAGAGTGACTGTATGGCAGAGAGCCAGAAGTCTGTACAGACTCCACCCCCATGAAAAGCTGAAGTTTTCGTCCACCTTTTACAAAAGGTGGCAGAGCGCGAGACAGCGTCTCGCGGCCTTTGCGCAGAGACTCACCGGCTGGTTTCCAGGTCGTCCTTGATTTTGCTGGTAGAGATCTCCGGGGTGCGGTCGAAGTAGACCACCTGGCAGTACTCCCTGAGGAAGTCGAACCGTCCCCGCCAGTCGTCGCCCATGCAGAAAACGTCCACGCGGAATTCCTTCACGTCGCTGATTTTCTGTTCCCAGCAGGTTTCGGGGATGACCAGATCCACATAGCGGATGGCCTCCAGCAGGAGGCGGCGCTGATCGTAGCTGAAATAGCACTCCTTGCCCTTGCCCCGGTTGAATTCATCGGTGGACAGGGCGACAATCAGGTAGTCGCCCAGCTCCTTTGCCCGGCGGAGCAGGTTGATGTGCCCATAGTGCAGCAGGTCGAAGGTGCCGTAAGTGATAACCTTTTTCACGCAGTCTCTCCTTTCAGGGATAAGGCCGCAGGGACGCTGTCCCCGCACCTCTGCCAAGGGGGCGCACCCCCTTGGATTCCCATCTTTTGGGGGTGGAGGTGGGGACGGGCGCTTGCGCCCGCCCCCCTGCCTCGCCGGGTACTTCCCGCAGTGTCGATCACCCGCCTACCCATTTTTTCGTAAAGAAAAAATTCAGCTCCATAGCGCAGCGACTACGACGCAGAAAGTCTCGAGCGTGTTCTGCTACGCTCATACCCTCTGCGGCGCAAGGAGTATCCCACACGCAGGCGGGAGCTTTTTCTTTACGAAAAAAGCGTCCTGCGGGAATCAGACTCTCTGCGTGGCAGGGGAGAAGGAAGTCTGTACAGACTTACCCCCTTTTTCCGTCCTTAAAAAATAATGGGATTCCAAAGGGACGCGTCCCTTTGGCGGACCTCGAGGCAGAGCCTCGAGGTCTTTCCCCTACCCCTGCCGGAACCGGGCGCGGAGCTTTGCGAGGAAGAAGAACAGCATCTCGTCCCGGGTGAGCAGGAGAAGAACGCCGTAACAGGCCCCGCAGAGGCCCACGGTGATCAGCGCGGTGGGCATCACCCCCAGGGAGAGCTGACGCACCAGCCAGGTCAGCGGCAGAAACCCCAGGGAGTACAGCAGATATTTGAGGTTCCGGAAGGAAAACAGCCGGAACGCCACCCCCATCCGCCGCCGGATAAACCAGTACATCACCGACAGCATCACCAGCTCCGCCAGTCCCGTGGAGGCAATGGCCGTCACCGGCGTCAGCCAGCCGCTCAGGGTCAGGACCGTATCCATCAGCAGATTCAGCCCTCCGCCCAGCGCCAGGATCCGCACCATGGCTCGTTCCCGATCGTGCAGGTACATGATCTGATTGGTAAAGATGCTGTACACGCTGGTGATGATGCAGCGGAGGGAGAACACCTGCATGACCGGCACCGCCGCCAGCCACTTGGGGGAGGCATAGAAGTAGATGATCTCATAGCTCAGGCAGAGCATCCCCACGCAGACAGGATAGATCAGCATGAAGTAGCTCCGGGAGGACTTGTCCAGAAGCTCCAGATACTCCTCCTTCCGTCCGTGGCTCACATAGTAGGAGAGCCGGGGCACAGAGGCCAGCAGGAAGGACTGCACCACCAGCAGGATCATGTTGATGATGTCCGAGGGCTTGGTGTACTCAGTCAGTGCGGTCTGCCCCACCGCGCCCATGAGAAAGAGCCGATCCAGCTGGGTATACAGGTAGTTGATATTGGCGATGATCAGCATCACCGACAGGGGGCCCAGGAGCCGGAAAAGCTTCACGCCGGAAAAATCGAAGGGGATCCGGCGCTTGATATAGGCAAAGGAAACCAGGTTGTTCACCAGCACGGTCACTGACATAAGCAGGGCGTAGGCCAGCACATCGTCCGGACGGCGCACCACCAGGAAGAGAAGGACGGTGCTGATCAGCCGGACAAGGATGGTCTTTTTGGTGATGAAGCCGTAGTTTTCCAGGGCCTCGTTGAGCCATTCCACCATAAAGGCGTTGGCCAGGATCTGGATGAGCATAGCGCTGAACACCGCCTGCTGTCCCTTTTCCACCGCCAGGAGGATGTACCCCAGGTAAAAGGCAGAGGTGAGCAGGGTAGTGATCATGCTGAAGCTGAACAGACTGGTGAAGAGCCTGGAGAGGGCCGCCTTGTCGTCCCGAACCCGGTTGATTTCCCGGATGCCGTAGTTGTAGACACCGAAGGTGGCAAAGATCAGGAAGAAGTTCAGCATGGTGATTGCGGAGCTGTAGAGCTCCATCTGTTCCTTGCCCAGGAGCCAGTTTACATACGGCCCCACAAGCACCGGAATGATCACATTGAACACGCTCAGCAGAAACTTGTAGAAGGTGTTTTTTACAATTGATTTGCTCATTGGCTTCCTTTCAGTAAGCGCCTGTTCCGAATCTCTGCGTGACTGGGGAAGGCCGCGAGAGCTCTGCTCAAGGGTCAAGGCCTACGGCCTTGACCCTGCGCGCCTCTCGCCAAGGGGATTAAATCCCCTTGGAACCCGTAATTTTTGAAGGGCTTTTGAAGGGCGAAAAGGGGTGGGGTTGAGTCTGTACAGACTTCCGGCCTCCTGCCACGCAGGCAGTCTCATTCACGCAGTACGCTTTTTTCGTAAAGAAAAAAGCTCCACCCTGCGTGCGGGGGACTTCCTGCACCGCAGAAAGTCTCGAGCGTAATACTACCACGCTCACAGGCCCTGTGGGGAGGGATTTGGTGCCACGATCGGAATCCTTCCACCACCGTCGTCCCTCTGATCCGACGGCGGTCCCCTCTCCCATACGTTCCTTCGGAACGTCGGGGGCATGGCAGGGATGCAGCCGCCAGGCGGTAGCCCTGACTGGGGGATTCCGTGCGTAACACAGCGTTCCCCCTCCGCAGAAAGTATGAGCGTAGCAGGACACGCCCGGGACTTTCTGCGTCGCAGTCTCTGCGCCGTCTATGGGGATGAATTTTTTCTTTACGAAAAAATGGGCAGGCGGGCGATCGGCTCTGCAGGGAATACCCAGCGAGGTAGGGGGACGGGCGCAAGCGCCCGTCCCCACCCCCTCCCCCAAAAGATGGGATTCCAAAGGGACGCGTCCCTTTGGCAGGTGCTCGAGGGCAGAGCCCTCGAGGTCTTCACGCAGAAACTACCCCTGAGCGAGGCGGGAGAGAACTGCGGAAAGGAGGCGGTAGATGCGCTGGCAGGAGGCCAGGTCCAGCTCCTCGTCGGGGGTGTGGCAGTGGTTGACCTGGGGGCCGACGGCGATGGCGTCCAGGCCGGGGAGCTTCTCGCTGAACAGGCCGCACTCCAGCCCCGCGTGGATGGCCTCACAGCGGAGCTCCCCGCCGGTCAGCTCCCGGTAGCAGTCCCGGAACAGCTCACGGATGGGAGAGTCCTCCCGATAGCTCCAGCCCGGATACCGGGAAGTAATCTCTGCCTGAAAGCCCAGAGTTTCTCCAAGGAAAATCAGGCTCCGGCGGGTCTGCTCCTGCAAGGAGGCGGCGGAGCTCCGGGGCGCGAAGGTCACCTTCACCTGCTCCCCCCGGACGCTGACCACCCCCAGATTCACGGAAGCCACGATAAAGCCGCCCGCCCGCAGATTCCGGCTCAGGGGGCCGTTGGGCGCCAGAAGCAGCAGCCGGGTCAGACTGCGGCTGACCTCCCGGCTCATAGCCCGCTCCGGCGCCTGGGAAATCCCCCGCAGGGAGAAGTCCGGCTCGCCGGGAAGCTCGACGCGGATGCTTTCCTCCTCCTCCCGGAGGATGCTCAGGCAGCGCGCCTCGTCCTCCGGCTGCTCCAGCGCCAGCAGGCAGTCGCACTCCCGGGGGATGGCGTTGTCCTTGCTCCCGCCCTGGATATGGGCGATCCGGAAGGGGATCCCCTCCTCCTCAAGCCGGGCCAGCAGCCGCCCCATAAGCTTGTTGGCGTTTCCACGCTCCAGGTGGATGTCCGTGCCGGAGTGGCCGCCCAGCAGGCCCCGCAGCTCGATCCGCAGCCCGTCGGGCCCGGCGGGCTCCCAGCAGCAGTCCCGGGAGAGATTCACCCGCATTCCTCCGGCGCAGCTGACCGTGGCCACCCCCTCGTCCTCCGAATCCAGGTTGATCATAGTCCGCGCGGACACCAGGGCCGGATCCAGCTGAATCGCGCCGGTGAGGCCGGTTTCCTCCTGAACGGTAAAGACGCATTCCAGGGGCGGATGCCGGAGATCCGCATCCTCCAGCAGGGCCATCATCAGGGCCACGGCCACCCCGTTGTCCGCGCCCAGGGTGGTGCCATCCGCCCGGAGCCAGCCGTCCTCCTGCACCAGCCGGATTCCCTCAGAGGAAAAGTCGTGGCTGACAGCGGCGTTCTTCTCGCATACCATGTCCAGATGCCCCTGGAGCATCACCGGGGGCAGGCCCTCTCCGCCGGGAGAAGCCGGCTTCTTAATCACCACGTTCCAGACCTGATCCTGATGAGCCTCCAGCCCCCGCTCACGGGCAAAGGCCATCAGAAAGTCACTGATGGCCCGCTCGTTCCCGGACCCCCGGGGAATTGCGCTGATTTCTTCAAAGTGCCGGAAAAGCCCATCCGGCTCCCAACCCTGTATCACTGCCATAGTCATGCTCCCTTTCGCAATTAGTATGCCCCCCTGGGGGCGGTTCAAATCTCTGTGTGCGCAGTGCGTTGTGAAACAACGCACTTAGGAATTCGGCTTCGCCGAATTCTGAGCTGCGCCGCTGGCGGCGCAGACAGTACGACGCAGAAAGTCTCGAGCGTATTCTGTTACGCTCATACCCTCTGCGGCGCAAGGAGTATCCCGTACGCAGGGGGGAGCTTTTTTCTTTACGAAAAAAGCGTCCTGCGTGAATCAGACTCTCTGTGTGGCAGAAAGCCGGAAGTCTGCACAGACTTGACCCCAACCCCCTTCCGCCTTTAAAAAAGCCCTTAAAAATTACGGATTCCAAGGGGATTAAATCCCCTTGGCAGAGGCTTGGGGACAGCGTCCCCAAGGTCTTCCCCTTGGCAGGCAAACTCCCCCAGAGGCTCAGGGGATGGATTCCGCAATCCGCCGGAGCACGGCGGGGATGTCCCCGTCCACGGCCAGGGAGACGTTCTGCCGCTCCTCTGTGCGCACCGTCCGCCCATAGTGCGCTTCCCCGCAGTCCACGGCAATGCCGCACCGCTCCAGCCGGAACAGCTCAGGGAACAGCCCGCACAGCACCGCGGTGGAATCGTGCATGGTGGAGCCTGTCTCCCCGTACTGGACGCAGGCGTGATAATTCATGGTGAGAATCCGCTCCATGGCCCGCGCGGCGGGAGAAGCCCCGGCGGTTATACGGCCAATCTCCTCCAGGGAAAAGGCCGCCCGGTTGGTGACGTTCAGAGGCGCCAGAACCACCTCCGGCATTTCGCAGAGCACCTCCGCCGCGCTGAAGGGGTCGCAGTGGATGTTGAACTCCGCCTCCGGAGTCACATTCCCCAGGCCGATGCCGCCGCCCATGGCGATCACCCGGCGGATCCGCTCCTTTGCCTGGGGAAAGCGCTTCAGCAGCAGGGCCAGGTTGGTCATGGGCCCCAGGATGATGTAATCCGCCTGCCCCGCCTCTCGAAGCGCGTCATATACTCTTTGCAGAAAATCCCCCTCCCAGGCGCAATCCCTGGGGAAGGATTTCCCGAGCCCTGCCAAACCGTCCGCCCCATGCACATGAGCGGCGTCCTCTCTGGGGCTGTCCGGCCGCGGGGGACCGTCCGCGCCCCGCACCACCGGAACCTGCCAGTCCAGCAGCTCCAGCATAGTCAGCGCGTTGTTCACAGTGCGCTCCAACGAGACGTTCCCATAGCTGGCCAGCAGCAGCTTCACCCGCTCCGGGCAGAACCGCCGCAGCACCATCAGCGCAACCGCGTCGTCAATCCCGGGATCTGTATCCAGTATAATTGGGCAGTCCATCAGCAGCCTTCCTTTCTGGTTTCTGCGAAGGGGAAGACCTCGAGGGCTCTGCCCTCGCGTCTCCGCAGTGCGTTGTTTCACAACGCACTTAGGAATTCGGCTTCGCCGAATTCTGAGACGCGCCGCTGGCGGCGCATCGGGAAGGGATTCCCATTATTTGAAGGGCTTTTTAAGGGCGGAAAAAGGGGTGGTTGAGTCTGTACAGACTTCCGGACTTCTGCCACGCAGACAGTCTGATTCCCGCAGTACGCTTTTTTCATAAAGAAAAAAGCTCCTCTGTACGAGATCCGAGTCTGTACGCCCCATCGGGCGTGTGCCCTTGACCTTTGGTAGAGAGTGGATGCGTCATACTTTCCGCCCTGTACGCAGGAATGAATTTTTTCTTTACGAAAAAATGGGTAGGCGGGCGATCGTCTCTGCGGGAAGCAACAGCGAGGCAGGAACCCGCCCCCAAAAACACTTTACGGGAATCCAAGGGGATTTACTCCCCTTGGCGAGAGCGCGAGAGCAGAGCTCTCGCGGCCTTTCGTCCGGAAACTCACACCCCGTCCTGTTCGTCCCGGCTGAAAAAGCGGCCGGGGAGGATCTGGGGAGATTCCTCGTCTCTGCCGATCTCACCCACAACGGTGATGAAGGAGGGTCGGAAGCGCTGGGCGGCGTAGTCCTGCTGGTGGGCGCGGATGATTTCCTCCGCCCCCCCGTTTCCGGAGCCCGGACGATAGACGCCGCGCCACCGGTGAGACGCCGGGTGATCCCGCCGCCTGTCCGGCCCGGCTTCCTCCCTCTGAGGCGTATTCCGTAAGGAGGAGTCAAACAGCGCGTTCCTCTGCCTGATCTCCGCAACAATCCGATCCGGATCGAAAACGCCCGGCTCTTCCGGAAGCGCTTCCGCCTTGGGCTCCTCCTGGGCTCCGCCGGCAGGATCGTGCGGGTGGGATGCCTCCGGCACCGGCGGACACTGGGGCTCGTCAGCCGCAGCCGATTCGTGATCCACAGGCGCCGCCGGGAGTGCCTCCGGCTCCTCCGGGAGAGGTTCGGGCGGCTCTGCCTGTGCCGCCTCTGCCGGCGCAGGCGCTTCCAAAGAAGTCACCGGCTCCGGTTCCTTTGGAAGGGATTCCCGGCGGATGGGCTCAAATTCAATGGTATCCCCCAGGAGCGCATCTGATGCAGGCTCCGGCGCGGGCGCGGGAGCAGGCGGCGGGGGCGCTTCAAAGGCAGGCTCGGGGGCAGGACGCGGCACCGCTTCCTGCTCACGGGCGAAGAGATCCAGCTTATCGGGCGGATCGAAGTCCGGCGCAGGATCCTCTATCCGAAAAACCTCCGCGTAAGGATCGCCGCTGCCTCCCCGTCCCGGAGGCGGGGGCGTGGTTCCCGGCAGAACGCGAATTTGGGAATGGATGGTTTCCGCGGAGGGGATATCCGGAGCCTGGGGGAGGGCCGGCGTCGGCTTGGGCTTCAGACTGCGGGAAATCCGGAGGCAGAGCAGGCCCATGGCCAGTGTCAGGAGGGCCAGAATCCCCCAGAACAGGACGCCGCCGGTGGGCTCTGTCATCCACAGGCAGACGGTTCCCCAGCCTGGAAGCACCTGAAATACCCGGCCTCTGATCTCTCTCCCCTGGAAAAAGATTTCGCTTTGGCTGACGAGGGTTTCCCCGGAGAACTGACGCAGAGAGCCAGTCAGCCGCACAGGCAGATACCGTCCGTCCAAAAGATCCTCGGGATTCCGTCCGCCTGGGGAAAGGAGCAGGAGATCTCCGGCCTGCGCGCGGACGGGATCCAGCAGGAGAAGAGCCCCCTTCGGCAGCTCCGGCTGGGCATTTTCGGCAACAATATAGTAGCGGAACCCGCCGATCTCCGGCAGCTCGCCGGTCTGCGCCGCTTCGGCGTTTCCCAATCGGAGCAGGACAATCAGCGTGCCGGAAAGTGCCAGCAGAATCAGCAGCAGGGTTTGCAGCACCAAAAGCCCCCGCCTGATATTTCTCTTTGTGCCCATGTAACGACGATGCCTCCTGCCTGAAATACGAAATCCGAACAATGTCCGGACCTCCTTCAGTATACCACACCCCTCACTCTTTTGGCAAGGGCGCAGCCTTTGCCAAACAGAGAAATCACGCCTGCGCTTACATGCATAAAACCAGCCCTCCCTCCCATACTAGGTTAGGCTGTGCGTACGGCGAAGGGCAAGGCCGCGAGACGCTGTCTCGCGCTCTGCCAAGGGGGCCTGGCCCCCCTTGGATTCCCATCTTTTTAGAGGCGGAAAAAGGGGTGGGGGCAAGTCTGTACGGACTTCCGAACGTCTGCCACGCAGATAGTCTGATTCCCGCAGGACGCTTTTTTCGTAAAGAAAAAAGCTCCCTCCTGCGTGCGGGGGACTTCCTGCGGCGCATCGGGAGTTTCTACAGAGGAATCCCTCAGTTATGGATACCGCCTGAGGCGGCATCCATGACAGCTCCCTTTGACAAGGGAGCCGAGCCAACTTTCTGTGTCCATGGACGCTCTGTAGGAATTCAAGATGATTCGAAATCCTTCAATTTGTACGAATCGGGCTAAGCGCAGAAACCTCCTGCCCCCTTGTATTCCGTGCGTGGCACAGTGTTGTTGCTCCTTGCAGAAAGTATGAGCGTATCAGAACACGCCCGAAACTTTCTGCGTCGCAGTTGCTGCGCCGCCTATGGGGATGAATTTTTTCTTTACGAAAAAATGGGTAGGCGGGCGATCGTCTCTGCTGAGAGCAACAACGAGGCGGGGAGTACCAGCGAGGTAGGGGGGGCGGGCGCAAGGCCCGTCCCCACCCCCAAAAAGATGGGAATCCAAGGGGACGCGTCCCTTTGGCGAGTGCTCGAGAGCAGAGCTCTCGAGGTCTTCCCTGCGAAAGGAGGGCTGGCCATGCAGCCGGAAGCCAAACGAAATTGGCTGAGATACGGGCTTTCCGGATTGATTGCCGGTGTGCTCAACGGGATATTCGGGGCCGGAGGCGGCCTGCTGGTGGTTCCCATGCTGGAACGTCAGGGGCTGGAGCCCCGGAAGGCGCACGCCACCTCCATTGCCATCATCCTGCCGCTGTCGCTGATCAGCGGGGGGCTTTATCTGCTCCAAGGGGTGGCGCTGGATTCCTCACAGCTGTGGACGGTCATTCCCGCCGGATTGATAGGCGCGGCCGGAGGCGCTTTCCTGCTGATGAAGCTGAAAAACCGCCTGCTGAAAAGGATCTTCGGCGTGATCATGATCCTCTCGGCGCTCCGGCTGCTGTTTCGATAGGAGGCGAGGCTGTGCAATGGCTGATTCTTGCCCTGGTCGGCGTGCTCTCCGGCATCTGCGCCGCTCTGGGCATCGGCGGCGGCTTTGTCCTGCTGCTCTATCTCACCGCCGTAACAGGAATGCCCCAGCGGGAGGCCCAGCTCCTGAACCTGCTGTTCTTTCTGCCTATCGGTGCGGTGTCCCTGCTGTTTCATATCCGCCACAGGCTCATCGAAAAGGCGGCAGTCTGGCCCTCGGTGGCGGGCGGCGTTGCCGGGGTTCTGCTGGGCGTGTGGGTATCCTCGGCCTTGAGCGGCGAATGGCTGGGCAGGCTCTTTGCCCTGTTCATTTTGGGAGTGGGACTCCGGGAGCTGTTCAGCCGCCCCAGAGAAGAGACTGACCAGGAAAAGAGCGGCTGAACAGAACACAGGGAGGGATGCGTCCGCATCCCTCCCTGTGTTCTGTTCAAGGAAGCAAGGCCAGGTATTATCGTAAGAGGTACAGGCCGGCGCCGTGGGGAGGAAGAAGCGGGGAAAGCCCGCCGGAGACAGGCGTCTCACAGTGGAACCAGAGATCCCGTGCCTTCGAGGGCGCACGGCCTTCGAGAGGGGCCAGGGAAGCGAAATCCAATTCAACCTGCCGGGTTTCCCCGCTGAGATTGAACAAGGCCGCATAGAGCCCGCCGTCCTCGTCATGGCTGAGCCAGACCGCCTCCTCCGGGCTCCGTTTCAGCTGGAAGGCCCCATAGGAATGCTTCAGCAGGCGAAGCACCTCCCGATTGGTCAGCAGGGACAGCGTCCAATCGTCATTGTCCCGCATCTCCCCGCCCATCATCAGCGGAGAGCGGAAGATGCTCCACAGGGTCATCAGCGTGATCTGCTCCGGCTTTGTGAACCGGGTCATCCGATCCGCCCCGAAGCCGATGCCGATCCGCCCCAGAGGAAGCATGTCGCAGTCGGGCCAGCAGCCGGGCGACACGTGCCGCTGCCACACCTCGCACCGTTCAAACATCGCTTCCAGCAGCGGCCACTCATCCCAGAAGTCGTCTGTGATCCGCCAGAGGTTGGCATTTTTCTCCATATGCCAGGCCTTTTCAATCACTGCCGGGCCGGGGGACAGGCTCAGCACCATGGAGCGCCCGCTGTGGTCAATGGCATGGCGGATCAGCTCGATCTCTCCCTCTGCCGAATAGGGCTCGCGGGGATAGAGATTGGTATTGCAGATGTCATCCACCTTTACATAATCCACGCCCCACTGTGCGTAAAGGGCAAAGATAGAGTCATAGTACGCCTGCGCGCCGGGCTTTTTGGGATCCACCCCGTACATATCGCTGTTCCAGCCGCAGATGGAGCGGAAATCCGCAATCTCGTCCGCCCGGCGGTCTGTGCCCAGCAGCTTCATCCGGCCGTGAACCGCCTGCCGGGGGATGCCCCGCATGATGTGAATGCCGAACTTCAGCCCCATTGCATGAATTTTCTCCGCAAGTGGCCCAAAGCCCTTTCCGCCCGCGGCGGAGGGAAACCGGTTCTCCGCCGGAATCTGGCGGGAATACCCGTCCAGGGTCAGCGGGGCGAAGGGAGTGTAGACCAGCCCGTTTGCCCCGGCGTTGGGCTCCGACCATTGGATGTCGCAGACAATATACTCCCAGCCGTATTCTTTGAGATGCTCCGCCATATAGGCGGCGTTTCCCAGAAGCTGTTCCTCCGTCACGGCGGAAGCATAGCAATCCCAGCTGTTCCAGCCCATGGGCGGCGTAAGAGCTGCCTTGTCCTTGAAAAAGCGCATAAAAATTCCTCCTCACGGAAATAAAAGTCTGAACCTGGATGGGTTCTGCGTTGCCGAAGGGCGAAGACCTCGAGGGCTCTGCCCTCGAGTCACCGCAGTGCGTTGTTTCACAACGCACTTAGGAATTCGGCTTCGCCGAATTCTGAGATGCGCCGCTAGCGGCGCATCGGGGACGCGTCCCCTTGGATTCCCGTCTTTTTAAGGGCGTAGAGGGGGTGGGGGTTTAAGTCTGTACAGACTTCTTACTCCCTGCCTCGCTGGCATTTCCTTCGTGGTCGATCGCCCGCCTACCCATTTTTTCGTAAAGAAAAAATTCAGCTCCATAGGCGGCGCAGACCGTACGACGCAGAAAGTCC
>JAAVZY010000027.1 GCA_022791945.1 Oscillospiraceae bacterium
ACTGGCAACCGCCGTTACGAAATACCGGGTTTCATCCTTCTTTTTCATGGTGGAATCCTCCTTTAAGGTATAAAAAAATTAGCTTGCTGGTAGCAAGCTAACTGGTGCTTGTTCCCTGCAAACTAATAGTAACGGCTGCCCCCGGCGAACGCAGGCAGAAACACTCTTGACAGCAGAGAGCATGGAGGTATAATAGGAACAGAAAAACGGAAAGGGAGGCAGAGGAGCATGACATTGGACGAACTGAAGCCGGGGAACAGCGGAATCATCACACTGGTAGGCGGAGAAGGCGCCCTGCGAAGGCGGCTGCTGGACATGGGCCTGACGCCGCATACCAGGGTCACCGTCCGCAAGGTCGCCCCCATGGGGGATCCCATTGAGCTGGTCCTTCGAGGCTATGTACTGACGATCCGGGGCGAGGACGCGTCCAAAATCACCGTTGAACCGGATACCTCTGCCCCCAAAACCGAGGATCGCCGCTCCCGGCACTACCGGGGCTGACGGCGCTGCCCCCGGAATCCAACAGAAAGGAAGCTTTCCCATCCCCCATGGGCTGCGAAAGCTAGCGTGAATCCTTATGGACTATTTGTTAGCCTTAGCTGGCAATCAGAACAGCGGAAAAACCACCCTGTTCAACTGCCTCACCGGCTCCAATCAGCACGTGGGCAATTTCCCGGGCGTTACTGTGGAGAAAAAAGAGGGATGCATCCTTCGTCACAGCGATATGACCCTGGTAGACCTGCCGGGCATCTATTCCCTCTCCCCCTATACCTCAGAAGAAGTGGTTACCCGGGATTTCGTCCTGAAGGAGAACCCCAGGCTGATCATCAACATCGTAGACGCCACCAACATCGAACGGAATCTCTATTTGACCCTCCAGCTGATGGAGCTCTCCATCCCAATGGTGATCGCCCTGAATATGATGGACGAGGTGCGGGCCAGCGGAAACAGCATCGACGTGGGCGAGCTCTCCCGGCAGCTGGGGCTGCCGGTAATCCCTATCTCAGCAGGCAAGAACGAGGGCATTGCCGATCTGCTCGACGCTGTGGAAAAGGCCGTCAAGGCCCCGGCGCCGCCCAGGAAGCTGGACTTCTGCTCCGGCGCGGTTCACCGGGCCATTCATGCCATTGCCCATGTGATCGAGGACCATGCCCGGGAGGAAGGGTACCCCACCCGGTTTGCCGCCACCAAGCTGGTGGAGGGAGACGAGCCGATGATGGCGGCTCTCTGCCGGGACGAGGGCGACCGGCAGATCATCCTGCACATTGTGGAGGAAATGGAGGAGGAAACCGGGACCGATCGGGAGGCCGCCCTGGCGGATATGCGGTATACCTACATCGAACAGCTCTGCCGGGACTGCGTGACCCGGCGGCAGGAGACGCGGGAGCAGATCCGCTCGGAGCAGATCGATCGGCTGCTCACCCACCGGATTCTGGGAATCCCGATCTTCCTGGGAATCATGCTGCTGATCTTTGTGCTGACCTTCTCTGTCATCGGCGCGCCCCTTCAGACCCTGCTGGAAAACGGGATCCAGCTTCTGACCGACGGCCTGGAATCTCTGCTGGAACGGGCGGAGGTGAGCTTCTGGCTCCGTTCCCTGCTGATTGACGGGGTCTGCGCGGGGGTGGGGAGCGTGCTGTCTTTCCTGCCGCTGATCGTCCTGCTCTTCTTCTTTCTGTCCCTGCTGGAGGACAGCGGGTATATGGCCCGGGTTGCCTTTGTAATGGACAAGCTGCTCCGGAAGATCGGCCTGTCCGGCCGTTCATTCGTGCCGATGCTCATCGGCTTTGGCTGCAGCGTGCCGGCGATTATGGCCACCCGCACCCTGTCCAGCGATCGGGACCGGAAGATGACCATTGTGCTCACGCCCTTTATGTCCTGCAGCGCGAAGCTGCCCATCTATGGAATGATCACCCTGGCGTTCTTCCCCAGGCATGGGGGGCTGGTGATGATGGCGCTGTATGTGACAGGCATCCTGGTGGCAGTGCTCTCGGGCCTGCTGTTCAAAAGCACCATCTTCAAGGGGGATTCCGTGCCCTTTGTGATGGAGCTGCCGGCCTACCGGATGCCCTCCCCCAGAAGCGTCCTGCTGCATATGTGGGAGAAGGCCAAGGACTTTCTCCACAAGGCGTTTACGATTATCTTTGTAGCCTCGCTGATCATCTGGTTTTTGCAGAGCTTTGACTGGCGCTTCAACCTGGTGCCGGACAACGCGTCCAGCATCCTGGCCTCTCTGGGCTCCTGGATCGCGCCGCTGTTCGCGCCGCTGGGCTTTAATGACTGGCGGGCCTCCACGGCGCTGATCACAGGACTGACCGCCAAGGAGTCGGTGGTATCTACCCTGAGCGTGCTGACCGGCGCCTCTAGCGACGCCCAGCTGTCCAGCGTGCTCAGCGGAATCTTCACCCCTCTCTCCTCCATCTCCTTCCTGACCTTTACAATTCTGTACATGCCCTGCGTTGCCGCCTTTGCCGCAGCCAAGCGGGAGCTCGGCTCCTGGTGGCAGGCCGTCCTGGCCGCCGCTTACCAGACCGGCTCCGCCTACCTCGCCGCCCTCCTTGTCTACCAGCTTGGCCGGATTTTCATTCATTGAGCAGAATCTCGTCAGGATCCTGCTTGCGATTTCCTCCCCGATTCGGATTGTTCACAAATGTTCACAGATTGGTGATGCTTCCTGTCAGGGGCTGTGCTACCATATAGGCAGGAAACGATCTGAGAGCCTGTTCAGGAGCTTTTGGGTATCGGGGAAGACCTCGAGGGCTCTGCCCAAGGGGAGCTGGCTCCCCTTAGATTCCCGTCTTTTTTGGGGGTGTGGGGACGGGCGCTCGCGCCCGTCCCCCTGCCTCGCTGATACTTTCCACAGAGACGATCGCCCGCCTACCCATTTTTTCGTAAAGAAAAAATTCATCCCCATAGGCGGCGCAGAGGCTGCGGCGCAGAAAGTCCCGAGCGTGCTCTACGCAGGAACCTGGGTGTGGCACAGAAAGTGTCCCGCACGGAGGAGGGAGCTTTTTTCTTTACGAAAAAAGCGTACTGCGGGAATCAGACTATCTGTGTGGCAAGAGCAAGGAAGTCTCTACAGACTTGACCCCACCCCTTTCCGCCCTTAAAAAAGCCCTTAAAAATTACGGGTTCCAAGGGGATTTAATCCCCTTGGCAGGAGCGCGAGGGCAGAGCCCTCGCGGCCTTGCCCGGCCGCGCACGCAGAGAGCTTGAACAGGTTCTGAAATTCAGAGAAGGGGAGCCCTATGGATCAGTACAAAACGCCGAAACGCCCTCTGATTGTCTACTTTGCCATATTCATCCTTGCCATATTCCTATTCAATATGCTGCTGATGCCCCTGCTGACCCGCACGCCTGAAACCACCTATGACGACTTTCTTTCCAAGCTGGAGGCCGGTCAGGTCAAAGTCGTCCAGATGTCCCGGGATACGGAGGAAATCCTGTTCCAGACCGAGGAGGACGGGAAAACCAGGATCTACTCCCTGGGCCAGATGGAGGACGGAACCGCCCTTACCCAGCGCCTGGAGGGCTCCGGCGTAAAATTCGGGGCGGTGATCCCACAGCAGCCCTCCATGCTGGGCAGTATCCTTTCCTGGCTGCTTCCCATCGTGGTCATGCTGCTGGGCAGCCAGCTGCTCTTCCGCTCCCTTCAGAAGCGGATGGGCGGGCCCAATTCCATGCAGTTCGGCAAGTCCAGCGCCAAGGTCTACGTCTCCGCCCAGACCGGTATCCGGTTCGCCGACGTGGCTGGTGAGGATGAGGCCAAGGAAGCCCTGGGAGAGATTGTGGATTTCCTTCACAATCCGGACAAATACAAGGAAATCGGCGCGGCTATGCCCAAGGGCGCCCTGCTGGTGGGCCCTCCCGGAACAGGCAAGACCCTGCTGGCCAAAGCGGTGGCCGGCGAGGCGGACGTCCCCTTCTTCTCCATTTCCGGTTCGGAATTTGTGGAGATGTTCGTGGGCATGGGCGCGGCCCGGGTGCGGGATCTGTTCAAGCAGGCCCAGGAGAAGGCTCCCTGCATTGTCTTCATTGATGAGATTGACACCATCGGCAAGAAGCGGGACGGAGGGGGCATGACCGGCAACGACGAGCGGGAGCAGACCCTCAACCAGCTTCTCACAGAGATGGACGGATTCAGCTCGGACAAGGGCGTTGTGATCCTGGCGGCCACCAACCGTCCGGAATCCCTGGATCCCGCTCTGCTCCGGCCGGGGCGGTTTGACCGCCGGGTGCCGGTGGAGCTGCCGGATCTTCAGGGGCGGGAGGCTATCCTGCGGGTACACGCCCGAAAGGTGAAGCTTGCCCCGGAGGCGGATCTGCACGCCACTGCGCTGGCTACCGCCGGCGCCTCCGGCGCGGAGCTGGCGAACATCATCAACGAGGCCGCCCTTCACGCGGTGCGGCTGGAGCGGAAAGCCATCTCCCAGGCGGATTTGGACGAAGCGGTGGAGACGGTCATTGCAGGCTATCAGCGCAAGGGTGCGGTGATTCCGGAGAAGCAGAAGCGGATTGTCGCTTATCACGAGATCGGCCACGCGCTGGTCGCCGCCAGACAGAGCGACTCCGCGCCGGTACATAAGATCACCATTGTGCCCCGAACCTCCGGCGCTCTGGGCTATACCATGCAGGTGGAACAGGAGGAGACGGTGCTGATGTCCCGGGAGGAAGCGTTCAACAAGATCGCCACCTTCACCGGCGGGCGGAGCGCGGAGGAGCTGGTGTTCGGCACCTATACCTCCGGGGCCTCCAACGACATTGAGCAGGCCACCAAGCTGGCCCGGGCCATGGTGGCCCGGCTGGGCATGAGCGAACGCTTTGACATGACAGCCCTGGAGACAGTCGGGAGCAAGTACCTGGGCGGGGACGCGTCCCTGACCTGCTCCGAGCAGACCGCCGCCCAGGTGGATCAGGAGGTGATTGCCCTGATCAAGTCCGCCCACCGGAAGGCTCTGGGCATCCTGGAGGAAAACCGCGCCAAGCTGGATGAGCTGGCCTCCTTCCTGTTGGAGCGGGAGACGATTACCGGGGAGGAATTCATGGAGATCCTCAACAGCCCGGCTCAGTGAGCGGGGCCGGCCTGGTATGATGAGACTTTAGTTAGATATATTTGATCGCGGGAGAAGGCTCCGCCAGAAGCGGAGCCGCTCCCCTGATGGAGGTACGGATTGCGTTGATGGATTGGCTGCGGCGGTTTATGATGGGCCGGTATGGGATGGACCCCCTGTCCGGCGCTTTGTTTGTGCTCTATCTGATACTCTGGATTGTGGAGCGGATTTTCGGGCTCTGGTGGATGGCCTTTCTCACCGGCTTGATCATCCTGCTGATCCTCTATCGGACGCTCTCCCGGAATCTGGAGCGCCGCCGCAGGGAGAACCAGGCCTTTCTGCGCTTCTGGAGCCCCATAGCCGCCTGGTGGCGGAACCGGGATATCCGGCTCCAGGGCTGGCGGCAAAAGCGTGATCTGCTCCGCAGCCGACGGGCGGAGGAGAAACGGTACCGGTATTTCCAATGCGGCCACTGCGGCCAGAAGCTCCGTGTTCCCAAGGGGAAAGGAAAGGTCAAGGTGCGCTGTCCCTCCTGCGGCAACGAGTTCCTGGGAAAAACCTGATCCGCGCAGCCTGCGCTTTTCTGATGCGGCTCTCTGCGTGGCCGGAAGGGCAAGGCCGCGAGAGCTCTGCTCTCGCGCTCTGCGGTGCGTCGTTTCACGACGCACCTAGGAATTCGGCTTCGCCGAATTCTGAGATGCGCCGCTGGCGGCGCATCGGGGAGGGATTCCCCTTGGATTCCCATTA
>JAAVZY010000028.1 GCA_022791945.1 Oscillospiraceae bacterium
TACCTTCCAGCGTCCGGATCAGGCCTGGGGGGGGATATCACTTACATACCCACCGGCGAAGGCTGGCTTTATCTGGCAATCGTAAAAGACCTGTGTACCAGGAAGATTGTGGGGTACGCATTCTCAGAGCTCTTAAACAGGCTCTCAGAGTGGATCGACACGCAGCTGGCGCTTGCGGCCCTGGAAATGGCATACCGCCGCCGCAAGCCTCCAAAAGGGCTTATCTTCCACAGTGACTGGGGTGTGCAGTATGCGTCCAGGGCCTCTATCAGGAACGGCTGGTGGCCTATGGTATCCGCCAGAGCATGTCCCGCAGAGGTGATCCCTACGATAACGCCGTTGCCGAAAACTTCTTCAGCTGTCTTAAGTGTGGGCGGATTCACCTGAGGCAGTAATCCCACCAGGTCCTGCGGCGCAGTGCGATGTGTTTGCCTATTTGGAGTCTTTCTACAATACCCGCCGCCCTCGCTCCGCTCTGGGTTGGATTCCTCCCTCTCGTTTCGAGGCGGAACTTTGCCACTCCGTTGCCTAACCACCGGTATCATATACCACACCAATCATTCCAGGTTTTCTCCTATTTTTCTGTCCGCTTTTCGGGGAATGGCTCAGTAGGCGGGCGATCGTCCCTGCGGAGAGTATCAGCGAGGCAGGGACTAAAATCCTTCCCCCAATAACCCCAAAAAGATGGGAATCCAAGGGGGCCAGGCCCCCTTGGCAGGTGCTCGAGGACAGCGTCCTCGAGGTCTTGGACTCTAACGATGCAATTCCGGGACTCAGACAATCACCTTCAGCAGGGCTAGGAGAATCAGCAGGAGTCCGCTGAGCCAGGAGAGATCGAACGGAATCCGCTTGGCCAGGCGCTGTCCTGCCAAATCGCCCAGGCGCACCGCTGCCGCGCCAACGATTAGGGAAAACAGAACCGGAAGCAGCCAGTCAACCTGGGACAGGCCAGCCCCAAAGCCTGCCGCCAATCCGTCCAGAGAAAGCGCCATTGCCAGAGAAGCCGCTTCCCCTGGAGACAGCACGCGCGACTGATCCCGATCTGCATTCTGGGGACAAGCATAGATATCCAGGATTACGCACAGGCTGAACAGATGAAACTGGATCCGTTTTTCCGTCAGTCTGCGGCTGCGGATGAGTGCCTTTATCGAACTGTCGAACAGCCGGACACAGCCGATTATCAGCAAAAGCAGAAATCCGATCAGGGAAGGAATTCCGGCGGGAAGCCACGGGGCTGCGCCGCTTCCCAGCAGCAGGGAAAGTCCCAGCACACCGCTGCAAACGCCGCTGATCACTGCCAGCGAGGCTGGCGGAATTCGGACGCGATCCGCACCATAAGCAAAGCTGGCGGCGAAAGCGTCCAATGAAAGTGCCAGTACCAGCGCCAGCGCCTCCCCGGCTGTCAGAAGCAGATTCAAACAGACCACCGCCTTTCTTCCCCATTCTATTCCGCTGGGGAAAAAAGGTGCGGGGAACCGGAGCCAGTTCGTCCGCATATGCTGGGATGTGTCCTGATGGCAGGCCGCCCCGATGGGTCTGTACCCGGACGCATCCTGCTATACATCCATACAGAAAACGGTTTTGCGGAAAGGAAGGAACGGAAGAATGGAAGATCGCAGCGGATGCGTGATCAGCAATCACGGCTGTACGATTTTTACCCGTCAGCCGATTTCATATGCAATGGCCTATGTGCCCTATCAATCCTGGGAGAAGCTCTACGAGCCCGCCGTCGGGCTGGAGCGGGGAACGATTTTCCCCTGCCTGGATATGCCCTTCCTGGGAGAGGAGGCGGTGCCCCGTGACTGAGCGGGAACAGATGCTGCAAAAGGTACGTATACATGAATTTATGCTGTTTGAGGTGGCCCTCTATCTGGACACCCACAAGACAGATCAGGAGGCCCTCTGCTTCTACCAGAAGCATAAAGCGGAGGCTGAAAAACTCCGGGCAGAATTTGTAGAGAAATATGGTCCCCTGGCTATGAGTGACTCCAGCAGCACCCGCTGCTGGGAGTGGAGCAGCGGTCCCTGGCCCTGGGAGTATGCGGCGAACTAAGCCGGAGAGGAGAAAATCATATGTGGAAATACAGCAAGAAGCTGGAGTACCCGGTGAAAATCGCCAAGGCGGATCCGGCAATGGCAAAGCTGATCCTGAGCCAGTTCGGCGGTCCTGACGGAGAACTGGGCGCGGCCATGCGCTATCTGAGCCAGCGCTATGGCTGCCCCACCCCGGAGGTTAAGGGTCTGCTGACCGATATAGGAACTGAAGAGCTTGCCCATTTTGAGATGATCTGCGCAATCGTATATCAGCTCACCCGAAACCTCAGCGTAGATGAGGTCAGACAGGGAGGCTTTGACGCCTACTACATCGATCATACTACTGGGATATGGCCTGCGAACGCCTCCGGTTCCCCTTTCTCTGCCAATTACTTTCAGTCCACCGGAGACGTGATCGCAGATCTCCACGAGGATATGGCAGCAGATGAGGCGATCGCGTAAGTGCAATCTGCCAGGGATCCAGGATGGGACAAGCGGATGCAGGGAAGAGCAGTCCAGTCTGCAACACAAAGGCAAACCCTGCATCGGCCGGCCACCGGGCCGCCCTCCGGATCCGCGAAGGGAATGATGCGGGAAACAGCCTCCGCATCTGCCAGAAGCGAGCAATTAAAAAGGGGATACAGATCGTCCGCTATCATAAAGCTGTCGCCGGAGTGGAGATCCATGATTGTGTCTCCCAAGTCCTTGATAGGGGCGGAGTGTTCAGAGGAAGAAACACCCCCGCATCGAAGTAACTTTTCATAAAAACTCTCACTCCGAAATCATGATTTCCAGTGCGTTTTCCATGGTCTGATAACAGCTGTCAAAGCTCTGTTCTCCCCGGAAGTAGGGCTGGAACCACTCCTGTACTTGCTCATCCAATCCAGTGTCAATATATACCGCACCGATGTTCTGATTCCATTCCCGGATCTGGTCATAGTATTCCTCCGGCATGGGCTTACCGGGGATCTGTCCGCCGATCCCATCGCGAGGCTGATTGGCCTGCTCAAGATGGGAAATCCGCTTATCCACAGCCGCCTGATTCGCCGGAAGCCCCATATAGGCGCTGAATTGGGGATTGTATCCCTGTGCCTGCATGGCATATTTCAGAAATTCATAGGCGTTCTGCTGGTTGGGGCTGTACGCATTGATGGCCGCGCCCATCTCCAGATACACTCCAATTTGCCCGTCTGTATTGACCAGCGGGGAAAGATACGGCTCATTATAATAAATTGATACAGTCTGGATTGCTAAGCGCAATCCCCGCATTGTCGTCCAGCTCACAGAACAGCTTACCGGAAGCAATATCGGAATAAAATTCTCCCTGATACGGATGCTCGTCCGCATACTGCCGAAGATCCCGCGCGCGCTCCAACAGAGTTTCCAGCCGATCCCGATCGATGGAAAAGGAATTTTCATAGTAATCCATCTGAAGTACGCCGTCCCATAGGGCATAGGAGGTGTTCCGTACAAAATTGCCTCGGTGCAGGCTGACGCCGTCCCCGCTGTCTGCCGCCCTGCTCATTCCTTCCAGAAGGGTCTCATGGGAAATGGATTCTTCCGGGGAAAGGCCATATTTTCGGCAGGTATCTTTGGCGGAGGTGACGATTGGCATATTGTAGGAAAGGGGGATGAAATACTGCTTGCCCCGATAGATTCCCGCATCCATAATCGCCTGATTACAAGGCTCCGGCGTACCCAATGCTCCCAACTGATATGTTTTATCCCCGGCTTTGGAGTCCGTTGGGAAAAATCCAACGGACCGAGGAAAAATGGGGACAAAACGCAGTATTCTGGCGGATGAGAAAGGGCTTTCTCTGGCAATCGTTATTTCTGGGGCCAATACGCATGATATCAAATTGCTGGAAGAAACGCTGGATCATATCGTAGTGCCACGCCCGGAGCCAGATGAAAAGCATCCGCAGAATTTGTGCCTGGATGCAGGCTATATTGGCGGTGGAGAAGCAGTGAAGCAGCGGGATTATATTCCGCATATTCGGCCATGTGGCGAGGAGAAGAAGGAGTTGGAACGCAATCCAGACTTTCATGCACGCCACTGGGTTGTTGAGGTGACTCACTCTTTTTTCAATCGCTTCCGCAAACTCCTGGTTCGTTATGAAAAGAAGGCTGTCAACTACATCGCTTTCCTTCAATTTGCATGTACTGTTATTGTCTGGCGTAAAGTCATTCACATTCATCGCTAATTTTGGGATAAGCTCTTAATCCCCTTGGCAGGAGTTCAAGGGCAGCGCCCTCAATCCCTTTCCCTTCAAACACCTTTGACAGGAGAAGTGCGCCCATGTATAATAGAATAACATGGGAAGTCAGAGGAGGCATCTCAGAAAGGACGGGAAAACGTATGGACAGCTATCTTCCACAGGCACACTGTGATCTGCAATTTGAGGAATCTATCAAGCGATGGTATGAGGCCCTGCCGCTGGGGAACGGGCTTTTGGGCGCTCTGCTTTGGGGCGAAAGCCAAAGCTTCCGCCTTTCCATTGACCGGGGCGATCTCTGGGACACCACCCCCATCCCGGAAGTGAACAGCCCGGAATTCACCTACCGGGAAATGGTTCGTCTTGCCAGGCTCGGAGATGAGGAAGGGATTCGCCGCATCTTCGACGCACCCTACAATCACCCTGTTCCCACCAAGCTCCCGGCGGGCAAGCTCCTGCTGGAGCTTCTGCCGGATGCTGCCATCTGCTCCCGGCTTCGGCTGGATCGGGCGGAGGCAGAAGTGACCTTCTCCTGGGGAGATCAAAAAGCCGTGCTCAGAAGCTTCCTCCATGCCGCTGAGCCTGCAGGCTTCCTTCTTCTGGAGGGAGCGGGATGCACCCTCCGGGTGGAGAATCCCGCCTTCGGACGGAACGGCTCCGCCGGGGACGGCGTCCCCTCCATCAGCCGCTCCCTGGAACAGCTGTCTTATCCGGAGGCACGGCAGATTCAAGACGACGTGTTTACGGGCTTCGTTCAGGAGCTTTCCGATGGAAGCTCCTATGGAATCCTGGCGGCGTCCAGAGTTCAGAAGGATCGGACGGAGATTGTCTATACCGTTGGTTTCTCCGAAGACGGGGAAAACTGGCTGGACAGCTGCCGGGAACGGCTCTCCCGCCTCCTGGAGCAGGGCTATGAAAACTGCTTCCGGGCCCATCAAAGCTGGTGGGCAGAGTACTGGCGCCGGAGCGGCGTCTCTCTGCCGGACTCCTTCTTTGAGAAAAACTGGTATCTGAATCACTATCTCCTGGGAAGCTGCTCGCGGAAGGGCTATCCGCCCATGCCGCTCCAGGGTGTCTGGACCGCTGACAACGGGGAGCTTCCTCCCTGGAAGGGGGATTATCACCAGGATCTCAATACCCAGCTTTCCTATTACAGCTACCTGAAGGCCAACCACCTGGAGGAGGGGGAGAGCTTTCTGGACTTCCTCTGGTCCCATTGTGATACCGCCCGGGCCTTCGCGCGGCGCTTCTACGGCAGTACCGGCCTCTGCCTTCCTTCGGTGATGACCCTCCACGGGGAAGCCCTGGGCGGCTGGGGAATGTACTCCCTTTCCCCCACCAATCAGCTCTGGCTCTGCCAGCTCTTTGAGCGGCACTACACCTATACCGGTGATCCGGACTTTCTCCGGGAACGGGCCTATCCCTACTGCGCGGAAACCGGAGAATTCATCCTGGGCCTGCTGGAGGAGGGGGAGGACGGTCTGCTTCAGCTGCCGGTATCCAGCTCTCCGGAAATCCATGACGATACCGCTGCGTCCTGGCTTACGCCCAACAGCAACTATGATCTGGCCCTGCTCCGGTACTTGTTTGCCGCTTTGGAGCGGATGAGCCGGATTCTGGAGGACGGCCAGGCGGAACGCTGGGCCGGGGTGCTGAAAAAGCTCCCGCAGCTGGCAGTGGATGAGCGGGGCGTGCTGATGGTCAGCCCCACGGAGATCCCGCAGGAATCCCATCGGCATCACTCGCACGCCATGGCCATTCATCCCCTGCGGCTGCTGGATCCGGAGGTTCCGGAGCAGCGGCAGATTATCGACGCCACCGTGGCGGATCTGGAGCGGCTGGGCACAGGCCTCTGGGTGGGATATTCCTTTACCTGGCTCGCAGAATTCTTCGTCCTGCAAAAGAACGGAGAGGGCGCCGCCCGTCAGCTCCGCATCTTCTGGGAGGATTTCTGCTCGCCGAACGGGTTCCATCTGAACGGGGACTATCACCGGCGGGGAATGTCCGCCTTCCACTACACCCCCTTTACCCTGGAGGGGAATATGTGCAGCGCCGACGTGCTTCAGGAAATGCTGCTCTATTCGGAGAAGGGAACCGTAGAGCTGTTTCCGGCTCTGCCGGAGAGCTGGCGGGAGGCATCCTTCCGGAGCTTCCGGGCGGAGGGCGGCCTGCTGGTTTCCGCAGGACTGGAGCGGGGCGCTGTCTCCTGGGTGAAGCTGGAGGCAGAGCGCCCGGTAACTCTGGAGCTGTACTCCCGCCGCGGCCTTCCCGGAGGCGGGGAGCGGATGTCCCTTTCCCTGGCGGCCGGCGAGGTGCGCGTGCTGGGAAGCGAAGGAAAATAACACACAGACCGGGAACCCATTTCGGTATGCGCTGAAGCTCTGCGTACCGGGAGAGAAAGGCCGCGAGAGCTCTGCTCTCGCGCTCTTGCCAAGGGGATTAAATCCCCTTGGATTCCCGTAAATTTTTTTGGGGGTGGAGAACCTTCCTCGCTGGTTCTCTCCGCAGGGACGATCGCCCGCCTGCCCATTTTTTCGTAAAGAAAAAATTCAGCTCTGCGAGCGGCGCAGGAAGTACCCCGCACGCGGGAGGGAGCTTTTTTCTTTACGAAAAAAGCGTACTGCGTGAATCAGACTCTCTGCGTGGCAGAAGGCCGGAAGTCTGTACAGACTTGACCCCACCCCTTTTTCCGCCCTTAAAAAAGCCCTTCAAATAATGGGAATCCAAGGGGAATCCCTTCCCCTTGGCAGGAGCTCGAGGACAGAGTCCTCGAGGTCTTCCGACTACGCAGACAGCCCCTCAGGGCCGGTTACACACCGGACGGGGCTCATAAATAAACGATCAGGTGTTCTCGAAAGGGGGAGCTGCGGTGCGGGCAGCGCAGTATTTCCAGCGGTTCCGGATCCGTCAGCAGCTGTCTGCCGTCCTGGCGGCGGCTGTCTTCACCATTCTGCTGGCAAATCTGATTGTTCTCTTCCTGACAGCTCAGATCGTTTTGAAGCAGAGCACCCAGTACGCTGACAACACTGCTGAAAAGTTTGTAAAAGAGCTGGAACACACCAACGAACAGGCGCTTTCCCTGATGAACTACCTGCAGTACAGCGACGTCATTCAGGATTATTTCCGCCGGGAGCCCTATTCCAACGCATTCGAGCTTTACAGCGGCGTAGAGCGCTATCTGACCGGAATCCGGCTGATTTATCCCGAGTTGGATGACATTGGCCTTCTCTGCCGCTACCGGAACCGTTCCGCCGTGCGGGATCGGGATCTGGAAGGCATCCTGGAACGCCATCCGGATCCGGTCAATCTGGAATGTGACGGGATTCTGGAGCAGGCGGGTACGGTTTCCACCTATAAGGTGCTGGTCTATATCCGCAATTATTACGGGGGCGAGTTGGGCACCAGCTATGCCCATACGGTGGGGCAGTGCCTGCTGGCGCTCCGATTTCGGGGAGAAACCCAGGCGGAGGGAGACACCAGCTTTCTGGTGGTGGACAGCTCCCTTCACTGGCTCCCCCTGAACTGCGGGGAGGAAACCGCCCGGGAAATCGTCTCCCGAATCGATCCGGAGGAACTCACCCGGACCATTGACAACCGGCAGGTTTTTCTGCGGGTTCATCCGGTGGAGAACAGCGGGCTGTACGTGGTCAGCTGCACGGACAAACGGCTCCTGCTCCAGGACGTGTATCATGTGCTTTTGCTGAACCTTCTGCTCTGCGGGGCGGTTGCCGGAATACTGGTGCTGTCCATTCTGGCGCTCAACCGGAGCGTGGTTTCTCCCATCTTCCATCTCCGCAGGTATATGCGGGAGATTACCGCGGGAAACTATACCCAGATTAAGCGCAAGGCCGAGGGTCGGGGCAATCTGGAAATGGTAGAGCTGGCGGAGGATCTCAACGCCCTCATTGGGGAGCTGGAGGATCGCACGCGCCGTCTTTTCGCCACCACCAACCGGATGTACGCTATGGAGCTGGAGAAGCGGCAGGCGGAGGTTTCCTTTCTTCGGAGCCAGGTCAATCCCCACTTCCTGTATAATTCCCTGGAAACCATCCAGGGGATCTGCATGCGGGGCGGGCTTCCGGAGGCCGCCCGGGTGGCGGGAGGCCTGGGGAAGATCTTCCGCTACAGCATCAAGGGCGAGGAGATCGTCCCCTTCCGGGAGGAGCTGGAGGTGGTGCGGGCCTATGTAGGCATCCAGTCCGCCCGGTTTTCCCAGCGGCTGGAAGTGCTTTACGGCATCTCGGAGGAAACTCTGGATGTACCAGTGATCAAGATGATCCTCCAGCCCGTGGTGGAGAACGTGTTTCAGCACGCGGTGGAGCGGAGCACAGAGCGCACCACGCTCTATATTGCCAGCACCCTGCGGGAGGACAGCCTGGTCATCACGGTTCAGGACGACGGCCAGGGGATCCCGCCGGAGCGGCTGGAACAGCTCCGGCGCACCCTGGAGGAGGCGCAGGGCGCTCATACAGACAGCATCGGCCTAATCAACGTCCACCTGCGGATTCGGCTGCGGTACGGCCCGGATTACGGGCTTCAGGTGGAGAGCCAGCCGGGCGAGGGCACCAAGGTCGCCCTGCGGCTGGCAGTGGAGCGGGATATGGCCTTGGACGAAGGAACGGAGGACAGCAGTGAAGCAGGTTTTGTTGATTGATGATGAACCCCTGGTGCTGGAGTCAATCCACGCCGGCGTGGATTGGGATGCACTGGGCGCAGAGGTCTGCGCCCAGTGCATCGATCCCATGGAGGCAATGAACTATGTCAGGCATTCTCCGGTGGACGTGGTGATCACGGACATCACCATGCCAACCATGAACGGGCTGGTGCTCTGCGCGCAGATCCAGCAGATAGCGCCTCAGGTGCAGTTCATCATTATCAGTGGCCATGCGGACTTCGCCTATGCCCAGAAGGCCATGCAGTTCGGCTGCATCGGCTACTGTCTGAAGCCGGTGGATTACGGCGAGCTCACGGATTATCTCCGGAAGGCCATTGGCTACCGGCCTCCCTCGGATATGCCGTATGAATTCATTGAGTCTCTGTATGAAAACAATCTGGAGCAGATCAGGCGCTTTCTGGAGCAGCAGGAGCTGCGGGAGCCCTTTTACGCGGCGGTGTCCGTGGGGCAGGATTCCCTGCGGGATCTCTTCGGCGGGTTCTGCTGTTCCACCGGGCTGAATGAGCATCTGTACCTCTCCGGCCGGAGCTTTGCCGATGAGATTACCCCGGAGGTTCTGGAGGGCAGGCGGCTGCTGGGAGTGGCTTTGAGGGCGGAGCCGGTGGACTGTGACCATCTCCGGGAGACTGCTTTTCAGCTGATGTATGACAGCCGCCAGTATTTCTTTTATCCGGATCAGCGGCTGTTCCCGGAGCCTTGTGTGTATCTGGAGGGGCTGCTGGAGGAGGCCCGGCACTTTCCCAGGCAGCCTAAGGAGCTGGAGCGGCGGCTCCGGGAGCTGAAGGGCCGGTTCAGCCATATCCAGCAGGCGGCGGAGCTCTATAACCTGCTTTATCAGCAGGCCGGCGGCGAGGGGAATATCTACACCTATTATCAGCTGGCTTTTGCCTACCGAGATTATGACGCCATGGTGGAAAGCCTCCTGGAGCTGACAGGGGAGGCGGAAACCATTCCTTCCGGGAGCGGGAACAAGAGCTTCCTGAATATCATCAAATATATTCATGAGAACTACACCCAGGACATTTCCGTGCAGAGCCTGGCAGATCAGTTTTATATGAATCCCTGTTATGTCAGCCAGCTGTTCAAGAAGGAAACGGGCGAGACTTTTGTGAAATATCTCACCGGCCTGCGGATGAACCGGGCGGAGGAGCTTCTCCGCTCCACCGACTGGCCTGTGAAACGCATCAGCGAGGAATGCGGCTTCAACGATCCTTTTTACTTCATCAAGGCTTTCAAGAAATTCGCCGGCCAGACCCCCAGCACCTACCGCAAGGAGGCCCGTGTGTGAGCGCCAGGGGCAGTCTCTGCGTGCAAGACCTCGAGGGCGCCGCCCTCGAGCTCCTGCCAAGGGGATTTAATCCCCTTGGAACCCGTAATTTTGGGGGAGGGGGTGGGGACGGGCGCAAGCGCCCGTCCCCCTACCTCGCTGGTACTTCCTGCCTTGCTGGCGCTCTCCGCAGAGACGATCGCCCGCCTACCCATTTTTTCCTAAAGAAAAAATTCAGCCCTGCGTGCGGGGATGATGGTGCGACGCATTTTGCTGTCTGCCCCTTTCTGCACAAGGTGAGAGCGGGAACGGGGAGATTTGCTTCGACTTTATACATGCTTCAATAGAGCCACTGCTCCATCAAACCATGGAGGTATGATGCTATGAACGTTTACTCAATCCAGACCTACGCGGAGCTTCTGGAGGAAGCCGGCCTGCTGGTTCGGGCCTCTGTGCCGGACGGCGCCGCCGCCATCGAACGCATTACCTACGATTCCCGGGAATGCGTCCCTTTGACGCTCTTTGCCTGTAAAGGCGCGGCCTTCCGTCCGGAATATCTGGCGGACGCCATTTCCCGCGGCGCTGTCTGCTATGTGAGCCAGCTGGAATATCAGGTGGAAGCTGCCGCCCTGATCGTCACAGATGTCCGGAAGGCAATGGCCCTCATTGCGGATCTGTTCTACGGGAAGGCTTACCGCAGGCTGAAGCTCATCGGGATTACTGGTACAAAGGGGAAATCCACTACCGCCTATTACATTAAGTATATTCTGGATGAGTATCTGCAGTCTGCGGGGGAACGGCCCAGCGCGATTATTTCCACCATCGATGTATACGACGGCCGGATCATGAAGGATTCCCATCTGACCACTCCGGAGGCCTTTGAGCTCCACAGGCATTTCAGCAATGCGGTGGAAAGCGGCATCCGCTTCTTTGAGATGGAGGTATCCTCCCAGGCGCTGAAATACGATCGGGTGGATGGGGTTGAGTTTGACGCGGGGGTGTTCCTGAACATTTCGGAGGATCACATCTCCCCGGCGGAGCATGCTGATTTTGAGGATTATTTCTCCTCCAAGCTGAAGCTGTTCAGCCAATGCCGGCTGGCGGTGGTGAATCTGGACAGCGACTATCCGGAGCGGATTTTGGAGGCCGCACAGGTCTGCCGGAGTGTCCGCACCTTCGGCCTGTACAAGGAGGCGGACGTCTGCGGCTATGATGTGCGGAAGGTGGGGGACGAAATCCACTTTCAGGTGCGCACAAAGGAGTTTGATGAGGAATTCGCCCTGACCATGCAGGGGCTGTTTAACGTAGAGAATGCCCTTGCGGCCATTGCGGTCTGCTCTCAGTATGGAATCCCGGTGGAGCAGATGCGGCAGGGGCTTCGGAAGGCGCGCTCCCGGGGCCGGATGGAAGGCTACCGGAATGAGGACGGCTCCATTCTGGCCATTGTGGATTATGCCCACAACAAGCTCTCTTTCCAGAAGGTGTATGAATCCATCCGGGAAGAGTATCCGGGCCGCCGGGTGATTACGGTGTTTGGCTGCACCGGGGGCAAGGCCCTGAACCGCCGCGCGGAAATGGCCCAGCTGGCCGGAAAGTATTCCGATCGGGTATATCTGACCATGGATGATCCCGGCTGGGAGGAGGTCCACGCCATCAGCCAGGAGGTGGAAGGCTATCTGGAAAATCCCGCCTGTGAACGGTTCCTGATCGACGATCGGGGGGAAGCCATCACTGCCGCCATCCGGGACGCGGAGCCCGGCTCTGTGGTGCTGGTAGCGGGGAAGGGGCACGAAACCGTCCAGAAGATCCGCGGGGAATGCGTTCCCTGCAAGCCGGACAGCTGGTACGTCCAGACCGCCCTAAAGCTTCGTGTCCCCGCAGAGGCTCTGGGCAGCTGAAGGGCTCTGCCCCCGAGCCTCCCGGTGTGTCTTTTGGTGAAATTGGTGAAAAAGGAGAGGGGGACGGGCGTATGCCCGTCCCCCTCTCCTCAAAGGAAAAGCTTCGACTCTGTGAGCGGGTGCGTCGTATTGACTTGGATTTTGCACCAAGGAGCTTTTTTCTTTACGAAAAAAGCGTACTGCGGGAATCAGACTGTCTGCGTGGCAGGGAGGGGGAAGTCTGTACAGACTTGACCCCCACCCCTTTTCCGCCCTTAAATAAGATGGGCTTCCAAAGGGACGCGTCCTCGATGCGCCGCCAGCGGCGCATCTCAGAAGTCGGCTTCGCCGAATTCCTAGGTGCGTCGTGAAACGACGCACCGCAGAGCCACGAGAGCAGAGCTCTCGTGGCCTTCCCGCTGCAAAAACCCGGATTACCGCATCAGGTTTTCATAGATAGCGTTGAACAGCAGGCCGGTCTTATCGCTGGAGTGCTCCCAGTACATGATGCCCCGGAGGCCGGCTTCCCGGACATACTCTGCCTTGTAGCGCATGGACATGGGATCGTCATAGGTGATAAAGCTGCGGCCGTTGAACAGCCAAGGAGCCTTAGCGTCGTCATCCCAGTACTTTACATATTCCTGGCTCTTCTCATAAATGTGATAAATGGCAGTATAGCCGGGACCGTAGACGCAGGGGCTCTCCATCTTCTGATTCATGCCGTGGTTTACGTCAGGCACCCCGTCCCAGCGGTGGGAGTAGAACGCCGCGCCGATCACCAGCTTGTCATAGGGAACGCCCAAAGCATGATACTTCTCAACGCAGCCCTGAATGCTGTCCGGGTAGAAAGTGCCCTTGGGAGCATAAACATTGCTGTGATGGCCGGTGTAGTTCTCCGCCCAGGCGCCGTCCCGGATGTCGTAGGTCATCAGGTTGATGAAATCCAGCAGGGGGGTCACAGCGGGAATGTCTGTGTTTTGCAGGTACCTGTCCCAGGCGGCCGCCGCGATGGTCAGCCAGCACTTTTTGCCCCGCTCGGACTCATACTTGTCCAGCTCCCGGCGGTAGGCCTTCATCAGCTCTACGTGCTGAGCCTTCTCCTCCATGTGGCCGGTGTTGCAGGGGAATTCCCAGTCGCAGTCAATGCCGTCCAGTTTCAGCTCCCGGACCGCGTCCATGGTGGACTGAACAAATCCTTCCAGGTTCTCCGGGGCAGTGGCTTCGCCGTGACCGCCCGCGCCGCCGCCGCCGGTGGACAGGGTAATCACCAGCTCCGGATTCCATTCCCGGATCTCCTCCAGGTAAAACCGATTGCGGCGGATGGCGTCAATGTTGATCTTGTTCTCCTTCACAATGCCGAAGGCAATGTTCAGGTGCGTGAGCTTCCGGGCCTGATCCGGCGTCACATCGGCCAGATTTCCGGCAACACAGTAAGCGGCAAAAACATAAGGCTTCTGGTTCATAAGGCACACCCTTTCTGTTTACAGTTTACAGCGCGCGCTGTAAAGCTGAAATGACAATTCGTAGAAAATCAAAGAAAAATACAAAACGGCCTATTCTGCCGCCACCCCCGCAGACTTGACCTTATCCCTACAGCGCGTACTTCCCCTGGAAGGGAGGCTCACGGTAAACCCATTTGCCGTTGGTGAAGTCGGGCACCGCCACCGGCGCGCTTCCCAGGGAAATGGACTGCTCCGACAGGCAGGTGATGGCAAACCACACGGCGGAATCGTAAATATCAATGGGGAACTGCGTCCCATTGCGGACAGAATCCACAAAGGCGCTCAGCATCAGATAGTCCATGCCGTCATGGCCGCCCTGCACCCCCTTTTCCTGGAATTCCTTCCAGATGGGATGCTCGTATTCCTTCAGATATTCCTCAATGGGCTCCCACTTGTGGGCAGGGCTGCGGCCCTCGATGTAAATGGACTTGTTGATCTCCGCCCAGATGCCGTTGGTGCCCTGCACGCAGTTGCCCCGGCTGTAGGGCCGGGGAAGGGAGGTGTCATGGAAAATTACAACCGTCTCCCCCCGGGCGCATTTCAGTACCGTAGTCACCACATCTCCCAGGGCGAAGCGGTGATACAGGGCCGGATCTGTCTCCAGATGCTCCTCCACATACTTGTTCAGTCCCACCGGCTTGGAAGCCGTAGAGGTCAGGGTCAAGAACCGGTTTCCCCGGTTGATGTCCAGATACTTGGAAATCGGGCCGATCTCATGGGTGGGATACAGCTCCGCATTCCGATACAGATGGTGATAGGCCCGCTGATTTCCGGTGCGCAGGCCCCTGGGCGCGTCCACGCTCAGATTGTGCCGGTAGCCGCCTTCGCAGTGGACTACCTCGCCGAACAGCCCGTCCCGGATCATGTTCAGCACTGCCAGCTCATACCGGCCGTAGCAGCAGTTTTCCAGCATCATGCAGGGGGTGCGGGTGGCCTCCCAGGTCTTTACCAGCTCCCAGCACTGATCCAGGGAGGAGGCGCCGCCTACCTCAAAGCCCACCGGCTTTCCCGCCTTCATGGCGGCGATGGCAATCTCCGCGTGCTCGTTCCAGGAGGTAGCAACGATGACGCCGTCCACATCCTCCCGGGCCAGCACTTCCCGGTAGTCTGTGGTCAGCTCCGGCCGGGGAGCGCCCTGTTCCACCAGAATATCCGCGCCGTGCTCCATCCGCTCCGGAATCAGGTCGCAGAGCACGGGGATGGCCACGCCTTTCACCGCCCAAAGGGTTTTCATCAGCTCGGTGGCGCGTCCGCCAATGCCAATAACCCCTACCCGGACAACTCTTTTATCCATGAAAAATTCTCCCCTTTAACCGTATTCCCCCCGCGTGAGCCGCAGGGGGAATACGGAAAGTAACAAGATGAAATTGTAAGACGGAAGAAAATCCGCTCTTAGCCCTTCAGGCCCTCCAGAGCCTCCTGATAGGTGGCAATGTACTTCTCAACACCAGCGGTCTTGAGCGTATCCTGATAGGACTGCCAGTCAGCGTCGATGTCCAGCTCACCGGTGATGAATTTGGCTTCAAACTCGGTGATGACGGTATCAATGTCGGGCTTCACCTGGGCGATCACAGCGGACTGCTCAGCGGTCCAGGGGAATGCAAACCAAACTTCCTCAGGCAGATAGGGACGCATGTTCTCGGTGCCCTTCAGAGAGGTGGGATAAGTCTCGCCGCCCTTGAAGGTGTTGTCAGTCGCCATGGAGGGGTTCTGGCCGCCGGAGCTCAGAGAGTACCGGAGCAGAGCCTGCTCCTGAGACAGACCGTCGGGGTTGTTGCTGATCAGCTCGGTCTGGGTCAGGGTACCGTCGGCTTCCTTAATGTAGGAAACGCCCTCGGTGCCCAGCAGGTAGTTGGCTGCGCCTTCCTCGGAGTAGAAGTAATCCACCCAGGACAGGAGCACTTCCGGCTGCTTGCAGTTGCTGGTGATAACGAACGCGCCCTTGCTGGAGAACAGGCTGCCCACAGAGGTCCAGACCTTGCCGCCGGGGCCTTCCAGAGCCTCGGGAATGGGCTGATACATATCAACCAGCTCCGGACCGACGACGGTGGCCCAGTACATATGCGCGCCGACCTTGTTGGTGGAGATGTTGTCCCAGAACAGGTTGCTGCCATCGGGGCTGAAGATGTTCTGGTCAATCAGCTTCTCATCATAGAGGGTCTTGGCGTACTTGAGCAGGGGCTTCATGTCGTCGCAGGCACGATAGAACCGCACCTTGGAGGGATCGCTGGGATCCGCGTCAATGTAGGCGTTGGAGGAGCCCCGGTTCTGCATGCCAAAAGCGCCGTAGAAGCTGGACAGAACGCCGGCGAGACTGGTGGAGCCCAGAGGCGTCTCATTGGAGGCGTCCCCGTCCCCGTTGGCATCCTGATCCCGGAAGGCCCGGAGCACATCCAGGAACTCATCCGTGGTGGTGGGCATTTCCTTGTTCACGGCCTTCAGCCATTCCTCATTGAGGAAAATCTTGCTGATCCGGATGCTGTCGGATTCCAGCACATAAGGCATACCCCAGATGCCGTCCGCCAGGGTGATAAACTTGGCGCCGTCGTGCTTCTGCAGCAGGGCGTTGAAGTTGGGCGCGTACTGAGGAATCAGATCCTTCAGGTTGACAAACACCTCGTTGGTGCCATTCTTGATCAGATCGCTGTCGGTGATCTTGCCCTTCATGAACGCGTCGGGCATATCGCCGCCGGCAATCAGGATGTTCATCCGCTCTGTCCAAGCGTCGTAGGTGATGGTTTCCCAGTTGATGTGAACGTTGGTCTTTTCCTCATACTCCTTGTAGAAGGGGATCTCGTTGGGATCCATCCAGGCGCCGGGGCCCTCGCAGGGGGTGGAGTGCGCCAGAATGCTGAACTCGGTCTTTTCCGGAACCAGAGGCCAGGTCAGGCCGCCGGGCGCGGGCGTACCAGTGGGAGCCTCCTCGCCGCCGTTGGTGCTGGCGGTGCTGCTTGCGGCAGAAGAAGTGCCGCCGGCGGAAGAGGTGCTGCCGCCGTCGTCATTGCTGCTGCATCCGGCCAGAGGCGCGACGGTCAGCGCCAGAGCTGCCAGCATGGCAAGAAGCCGTTTTGCATTTACTTTCATGCGTTACCTTCCTTTCAAACCTGTGTATAAAGCTCCTTTGCGGCCCCTCCCGGAATGGGACGGGGGATGCGCTGAGGAGGTATGTTCAGCTGCCGGTCAGATCCGGCAGAGGACAACCAATTGAAGGGGGGAGAAACGATATCCGCCGTACCGGCTGAGAGGTCTGCACAGCCCTGCCCCTCCCCAAAATTTACGGGCATCCAAGGGGATTTTATCCCCTTGGCGGAGGTGCGGAGGCAAAGCCTCCGCAGCCTTATCCCTTCACCGCGCCCAGCATAACGCCCTTCACAAAATACTTCTGGAGGAAGGGGTACAGCAAAAGCACCGGCAGACTGGAGACAATGATTACAGAATATTTCAGCGCCTCTGCCAGACGGGCCTTATCCGCAACGGCGGCGCCGCCCGTGCCCTCGGAGATACTGGCGGTTGAGGTGATCAGAATATCCCGAAGCACCAGCTGGAGGGGAGCCAGCTCCTTCTTGGAGAGGTAGATCAGGGCGTTGAAGAACGCGTTCCAGTGCCCGACGCCGTAGAAAATGACCATAACCGCCAGCACCGGCTTGGAGAGAGGAACGATGATCCGCAGAAGGATGGAAATGTTGCTGGCGCCGTCAATGAAGGCAGCCTCCTGGAGATCGTAGGGAATCCCCTGGAAGAAGGTGCGGACGATGATCAGGTTGTAAACGCTGACCATGCCGGGCAGAATCATGACCCACACAGTATTGACAATATGTACCACGTTTTTGTAGATCAGATAGGTGGGGATCAGGCCGCCGGAAAAATACATGGTGAACGCCAGAATCATCATGATGACGTTCCGGCCTACAAAGTCCTTCCGGGACAGGGGGTAAGCGGCCACAACCGTTCCCACAATGTTCAGGGTTGTGCCTGCCAGGGTATAGAAGATGGTGTTCCGATAGCCCCGCATAATCCGGGAGTCCTTAAAAACCCGGATGTACGCGTCCAGCTGGAAGTCCACCGGAAACAGCCAGACCTGCCCGTTCAGCACCGCTCCGGAATCGCTGACGGAAGCGATTACCACAAACCACAGGGGGTAGATGATAATCAGCAGCACCAGGCAGAGGAGAGCGTAATTGATGATGTCAAAGGCCAAATCCCCTTTGGAGGATTTGATCCGGTTTTGTTTGGCCATGTAAAAAGCTCCTTCCCGTTTCCGCCTGAATCAGAACAGGCTGATACTGCTGACCCGTTTGCTGATCTGGTTGACAATAAACAGAATAACGAAGTTTATCACCGAGTTGAACAGGCCGATAGCCGCCGAATAGCTGTAGTTGGCGTCAATCATGCCCGCCCGGTAGGTGTAGGTGGAGATAACGTCCGAAGCTTCCATATTCAGGGGGGTCTGGAGCAGGAATACCTTCTCAAAGCCAACGCTCATCAGGCTGCCGCAGTTCATGATCAGCAGCAGGATTGCCGTGGGCATCAGGCAGGGCAGGGTGATGTGCCAGATTTTCTGGATCTTGTTGGCCCCGTCGATCTGAGCGGCCTCATACATCTGCTGATCCAGGCCGGAAAGGGCCGCTATGTAGATGATGGTGCCCCAGCCGGTATTCTGCCATACCCCTGACCAAACATAGATGGTCTTAAACCAGGCAGGCTCGATGATAAAGGCGATCTGCTCCTGTCCCATGGCCTTCAGCAGCATGTTGATGAAGCCCGCATCCGGCCGGATGAAGATGATGATCATGCCGCACATAACCACCTGGGAGATGAAGTAAGGGGCATAGGTAACGGTCTGCACCGTGCGCTTGAAGGGCAGGTGATGCACCTCGTTGATCATCAGCGCCAGCAGGATGGGCATGGGGAAGCCCACAATCAGGGAGTAGAGGCTGATGCCCAGGGTGTTTTTGATGGTGCGCTCAAAATAAATGGATTCAAAAAATCGCTGGAAGTGCGCGAAGCCCACCCAAGGACTGCCCCAGATGCCCTTGGCGGCAATATAGTCCTTGAAGGCAATGACGATGCCATACATGGGCATATAGGAGAACACGAAGAAGAATACCAGTATCGGCAGTATCAGCAGATACAGATCCCAGTTCCGGCGCAGGGACTTCTTAAAGGAAAGCGCACCCTCGCCCTGTTGCTTTTTTGCCATATGTCAGCCACCTTTCTGTCCGCTCCAGCCGGTTTGACAAAAAGTATACCTTTTGTCAAAGGATATCCCCCGCCGTGGGAAGTGAGAGACAGCCCCAGCCTTCAGCGAAACAACACAAAACCAATTGCTTTCAGCGAACAAATCTATCAGAATCCGGCAGAATATGCCGGGTTCTTTTTTCATGGGAGCTTTCCCGGAAGGTATGCTTTTCCGGAAAACGCCGGGATTGGTCAGAGGCTCACATAGGCGCACCGGAAGCCGATGGTGGCGCTGCCGTCGTAGAAGCGCGGGTTGTAAAAGTGGAGGGCGTTGATGCCGCCCCGTTCAAAGCTGCTGCCCTTGCCGCCCCGGACCGCGATCCGTTCCCCGTAGTTCCGGGCCACAAAGATACCGTCCTCCCGGGTGCAGGAGGCGTCCGGGAACGCGCCCAGATACTTCACCAGATCGGGAATCTCCAGCCCCTCCTCCGCTGTCAGCTCGGAGAAAAAGCAGTCCAGATACCCCTGGTTCCCCTGGACGTTGGGGCCGGTATAGGTGCGGCTGCGGATCTCCGTGGAGAGGAAGGGCACGCCCACCAGGTGATCCCGCTCGTCGCTGTCGCCGGGGGTCAGGGAATCGATTTTCAGGGTGTTCTTCTCGCCGTGAGCGGCATAGTTCCCGTCAGCGGTCAGCCCCTTCCAGCGGGAGCTGTCCGGACGGTAGGCGTCCGGGCCGTATATCATGGCGGTTCCCTGGGGGATCGCCTGAAGCTCCCCGTCCATCAGCCGGAGGCCGCCTACCCACTCGAACATATTCCCCACCAGATCGGCAATACCGCTGGGGTTATGGTTGTGATTCCAGGTGACCGGGCCGCTTCCGGAGGCAACCCGGATGGGCTCGTTCCCCAGCCAGCCGGTGGGAATTCCCTTTTCATGGGGAGCCAGGTGGGAGTACCCCATGCCTGTATTGCCCCGTGGGCGGGTGCCGTTCCGGCGGCACCAGGCCGCAATCGCCGACCAGAGGGCGTTGGTCATCAGATGCCAGCCGGGGCCCTTGCTCTGGGAGAAGCGGTTGGCGTCGTCAAAGGTAAAATGGGTGCGGGGATCCCGCATAGGCAGAGAGTAACCCCGTCCCTCCGCCACACAGTTCATGTATTTTGAGACGTAAATAACGTCCTTATAGCCATTGTCCAGGATCCAGGCGGGATGCACCGACCGGTTTTCCCCGCCATAGAGATCGCAGATCCGCTGCATGGGCAGGCCGACCATAATGCTGGGCATCCCCAGATCGTCCAGCAAAACCGTATTGGCGCCGCCACTGAGACTTTCCACAGCCAGCTTCAGATCATCGAAGCGGCCGTCGGGCTTCCGATAGTCGTGCTTCCGGAGACGGAGCACCGCCTCGTCCAGCCGGGCGGAGATGCAGTCAGCCAGCTCCCGCTGTTCCGGCTTCGGGCCGGATTCTGAATGTACCGCGGTATATTCCCGCAGGGCCCAGCGGCGTTTGCGCTTCCTGTTCTCATCCGTCAAAATGATATACACTATGTCCCTCCATCTGTCTCTGCGGCGCTTGGATTTATCCGAATTGCTATAACTATAGCATATGCATGAACGAATTGCAACTGGATTGTGAAAAAATTTTCCCTCCATTATCTGGGAACTCTGTGGGGGATTGCAAAGAGAATCCAGCCCTTGGCAGACAAAAATGTGAAAATTTGTTTCTGATGGAGAGTGCAGCGCATTCGGACAGATTCTGTCCGGCAGATAGTCTATTTTAACAGAAACCCTTTTTAACAGAAACCCTTGCAGAAGGAAGACGCTTTCTATATAATGGTAAATAACAAACAGGAGCCTGTATTCACAGAAGGAATCTCGGGGGCAGCGGCCTGCCCAAACAGGAAAGGACGGAATATCAATGAATAGAAATATGGAAAGCACTTCTGCCTGTCTGAGCGTCTATGAGCTGGGGGCGGTGGGAGACGGAGCCGCCGACGACACCAAGGCGCTCCAGGCGGCCATTGATCTGGGAGCGGAGCAGGGGAGAGCGGTCTGGTTCCCGGCGGGGCGGTACCGTACAGGGGAGCTGTTTCTGCGGCCCGGTTCCTGCCTGAAGGCCGAGCCCCAGTGGGGGTTCCGCTACGAAACCACCGGCAGCAGCCTGCTGATCCAGCGGGATGAGCGGCAGGCCTGCATTCTCAATCTCTCCCACGCCAACGGGGCCACCCTGGACGGGCTTTCCCTGACAGGGGAAAACCTGCCGGGCGGCTGTTGCGGCATTCTCTCCAACCGGGCGGATTTCGGTCCCATTGAGGACGCCTACCGGATCGAGCGGTGCCGGGCAGCCCGGTTCTCCGGCCACGCGGTCAGCCTGGATCGGGCCTGGTGTTTCACCATCCGGCATAATATGTTCTGCTTCTCCGGCGGAGACGGCCTCCGGCTCCATGGCTGGGACGGGTTTGTGCTGGACAACTGGTTCTCCGGTAACCGGGGCGCGGGCTTCGGGAGCGCCGGGGACAACTGCTCTGTTACCATGACTGGCAACCGGATCGAGTGGAATCAGGAGTGCGGCATCCGCATCCTGGGGGGGAGCCACTACAATATCACCGGCAATTATATTGACCGCTCCGGCGGGCCGGGGATTCTGCTGGCCCCCTGCACGGTTCGGGACGACGACAGCGGCCGGGAGGAGCGGCGGATCCCCAACACCTGCACCATCACCGGCAATATTGTCTACCGTTCCGGAAAGTTCGCCCGCACCCCGGAGGAAAGCTGCCAGCTCCGAATGGAGCACGCGGCCGGGGTGACCGTTACCGGCAACAGCTTCTGCCTGGGCCGGGACGACAAGGGCAAGGGGCTCCTCTCCCCGGACGTGGGAATGCTGCTCAGCGGCCTGCGGGACTGCGTGGTCACTGGGAATACCCTGTTCATGGGGGCGCGGAAGGAACTGGTCCGGGACTGCGGAGGCCATGCCTCCGGGGTCATCATCCGGGACAACGTGGGTTCCCTTTATCCGGAGGAGGCGGCGGCTTCCCCCGCCCCCGGCCTCCCCACAAACCTGATCCTGGACTTCGACCAGGAGCTCAAAAACTGGTTCGCTTAAAACGAGGCTCAAGACCTCGAGGCTCTGCCTCGAGTCTCCGCGATGCGCCGCTGGCGGCGCATCGGGGATCTAAATCCCCTTGGAACCCGTAATTTTTAAGGGCGGAAAAGGGGTGGGGTCAAGTCTGTAGAGACTTCCGGCTTTCTGCCACGCAGAGAGTCTGATTCCCGCAGTACGCTTTTTTCGTAAAGGAAAAAGCCCCCTCCTGCGTGCGGGATACTTCCTGCGCCGCACGGAGTTTGCACAGACTCTTTTAGACGCAGAAACTTCTTGCCCCCCCTTGTATTCCGCTTCTGACGAAGCGGCGGGGGAGGGCCAGGAGCGAAGCGGATGGCAGGGGGATTCCGAGCGTAGCACAGCGTTTCACCCCCGCAGAAAGTCCCGAGCGTAACAGAACACGCTCGGGACTTTCCGCGTCGTAAGGATTACGCCGCACGCAGGGATGAATCTTTTTCTTTATGAAAAAGTGGGTAGGCGGGCAATCGACCACGAAGGGAGTACCAGCGAGGAAGGAACTGAAATCCTGCCCACCACAACCCCCAAAGACGGGAATCCAAGGGGGACACGTCCCCTTGGCAGAGTGCGAGATAGCGTCTCGCGGCCTTTCCCCTGCTTATTCAGCGAACAGAGGGGTAGAAAGGTAGCGATCGCCGGTATCGGGCAGGAGGACGACGATGGTCTTGCCCTTGTTTTCCGGACGTTTCGCAATCTGAACAGCCGCCCAGAGGGCCGCTCCGGAGGAAATGCCCACCAGGATTCCCTCTGCGTGCCCCGCCAGCCTGCCGGCGGCGTAGGCGTCTTCCTCCCGAACGGGGATGATCTCGTCATAGATGCGAGTGTTGAGCACCTCCGGCACAAAGTTAGCCCCGATTCCCTGGAGCCCGTGAGGCCCCGCGCTCCCTCCGCTCAGCAGGGGAGAGGCGGCGGGTTCCACGGCGGCAATCCGGATTGCCGGGTTCTGTTCCTTCAGGTACTCCCCCACGCCGGTAATGGTGCCGCCGGTGCCTACGCCCGCTACGAAAAAGTCGATTTTCCCTTCCGTATCCTCCCAGATTTCCGGGCCGGTGGAGACGCGGTGGGCGGCAGGATTGGCGGGGTTCTCAAACTGTCCGGGAATGAAGCTGCCCGGGTTCGCCTCCGCCAGCTCCCGCGCCTTGGCGATGGCGCCGGACATGCCCTTGCTTCCCTCGGTGAGCACAAGCTCCGCGCCGTAGGCCTTCATCAGCTGGCGGCGTTCCATGCTCATTGTGTCCGGCATCACGATGATCAGCCGGTACCCCCGTGCCGCCGCCACCGAGGCCAGCCCGATTCCGGTATTTCCGGAGGTAGGCTCGATGATGAGCCCCCCGGGCCTGAGAACCCCCCGTTTCTCTGCGTCGTCGATCATGGCTTTGGCAACCCGATCCTTCACGCTCCCTGCGGGATTCAGGTACTCCAGCTTGGCCAGAATCCGTGCCTGGAGCCCTTCCCGCTGTTCAATGCGCGTCATCTCCAGAAGGGGCGTCCTTCCGATCAGCTGATCGGCCGATGTGTAAATATTGCTCATAAAATCATCCTCCTGATGGTTAAAATAGGGTCAGGGCAGATACCGGGTAGGGCGTATAGACATGGATTCTGTACCAGGGAGCTTTTTTCTTTACGTAAAAAGCGGATTGGGGGGAATCAAGGTATCTGTGAGGCAGAGATCAGAAAGTCTGTACAGACTCAACCCCAACCTATTTTCGCCCTTAAAAAAGATGGGATTCCAAAGGGACGCGTCCACAATGCGCCGCCAGCGGCGCATCTCAGAATTCGGCGAAGCCGAATTCCTAGGTGCGTCGTTTCACGACGCACCGCGGAGCTCGAGGCAGAGCCTCGAGGTCTTTGCCGGCTGCGAATACAGCTTCTCAGCACTCCATGGTCTGCTTAAACTGTGTAGGCGAAAGGCCGGTCTTGGCGGTGAAAGCGCGGTAGAAGCCGGAGTAGTCGCTGAAGCCGCACTGCCCGCTGACCAGGGAAGCCGGCGTTCCCTGGCGAAGGAGCCGGCGCGCCAGGGAGATTCGCTTGGAGAGAATATAGTCATAGATCGTTGCGTTGGTGTAGTCCTTGAAGCGGCGGGTCAGATGGAACTTGCTGATAAAAAAGCGGGCGCACAAGCTGTCCAGCTGGATGGATTCTGTAAAATGCTCGTTAATATAACGGATCACCTGGGGAATCAGATCCTCCGACTCCTTTTTTCTGGGAAACGCCTGCCGGTTCAGGGCCAGGACAGCCCCAAACAGAAATACCGAGATCAGCGCCCCGGCATACATGGCCGGCGCCTCCGGCCCCAGGGCCGACAGCCGCTGGAGCACCCCGATGGACAGGGTCAGCTCCTGTCCGGACAGCTCCGCCAGATATCCCCGCTCCCCGCCGAAGCTTTCCAGCTGCCGGAGCAGCTCTCCGTCCGGATTCAGCTGCCGGAGATACTCCCCATTGAGCCAGAGCACCATCCGTTCATACACCGCCGCGCTGTTGGAGATCACCGGCCGGTGCATCCGTCCCGGCGGAATGACCAGCAGATTTCCAGCGCAGAGATCATAGGCCTGCTCCTCAATATAATATGTCACGCTCCCGTCCAGGAACAGGTACGCCTCATAAAAATCATGGCTGTGAAAGTCCAGGGATTTGAAATACGGCTCCCGGTAGTGGTAGACCTCGAAATCCGAGGTGATCATCAGCTGGGTTGTCCGGAACCGGGAAATCCCTTCTTCAGCAGGCATAGCGCCCCCTCCTTTACCTGTCTGCCGGGCCTTCCAGAAAATCCCGGAGAAACGGGGAGGGCGGTGTGTCTATCCCGCCCATCCGCTTGGGGCGGCAGAGAATCAGCCGTTCCCGCGCCCGGGTGGCCCCCACGTAGAACAGCCGCACCTCATTTTCGTACTCCTGCCGGTCCCCCAGCTTCTTTCCGTCCGCCGCCGGGCTGGAGGGGAACAGCCCCTCCAGCAGATCCACCAGTATCACCCAATCAAACTCCATCCCCTTGCTGGAATGGATGGTGGAAAGGGTAACCGGCGCGCCGGGACGGATGCCTTCCCGCTCCCGAACCGCCTTTTCCAGCTCCTCCAGCCGATCCAGAAGCATATATACGCTCCCCAGCCCCTGGCCCACGCACCGGGCGGCGCTGAGCTTCAGCCGGGCGCTCAGCCGGGCGGAGGCGGCCGGGACCCGGTTTTCCAGGAAATCCCCATAGTTCAGCTCCTCCAGGATAAAGTCCACCGCCTCCGGGGGCTTCATCCGGAACAGGGCGGCAAACCCATCCCGATACCGCCGGGTGTGCCCCTTTCGGTAGGCGGACAGGGAGGAGATGCCCAGCACGCAGTCGAACACGCTGTCGTACTCCCGAATCCGCTCCTTCACATGCTCAAAAATCCCCCGGGAATAGCCCAGCTTGTAGTAAATCTGTCCGAAGGCGTCCAGATCCCTGGGATCCCCCGCCAGAAGCAAATAGGCGGACAGATCCCGAATGGGGCCGGAGGTGAAGAAGGCGGGCAGGCGCTCTCCCATGGCGCATTCCACCCCCTCCCGCCGGAACAGCTCCAGCAAGGGAACGGCAGACTCGTTGTTCCGGTAGAGCACCGCTGCGGTTTTCCCCTCCGGCAGCTCCCGGAGCAGCTCCAGGGCCTGCGCGTACTGCTGGGCGCAGTCCTCCAGAGGGAGCACCTCCACCCGGGTTTCCCGGCTGGAGGCGGAGCGCATCCGTTTCTCGTACCGCTGGCGGTTCTGGCGGATGAACCGATCCGCCCGCTCCACCAGCTCCGGCCCGGAACGGAAGTTTTCCTCCAGCTTCAGCACCCGCGCGCCCGGATACCGTTCCTGAAAGGAGAGCAGCTCCTCCGGCCGCGCTCCCCGGAAGGAGTAGATGCTCTGATCCTCATCCCCCACCATGAACACCGAAGCCGCTGTCAGCCGCTCCAGAATCCGGTGCTGAAGAGGGGAGGTGTCCTGGGCCTCGTCCACATGAATGTGGCTGTACCGCCTTTGGAACCGATCCTCAATGGCCGGAAACCGGCGGAGCACCTCCAGGGCCAGGCTGAGCATATCGTCAAAGTCCATCAGTCCCTGGGCCCGTTTCCTGGCCTCATAGGAGCGGTAAATCTCCGGAAAGGAGGGGATTTCCTCCTTCTCCGGCGGGAGCATGGCGTTTTTGACCCGGCTCAGTGCCCGCTCCAGCTCCTCCAGCGCGTCGTCCGGGGGATAGGCGCCCGTCTCCTGCCGGGCGACGTCCCGGAGGATCCGGAGCCTGAACCCCGGCGTGCGCTCGATGAGCTGGGGCATGGTGCGCCGGAGGGCCTTGGCATAGCAGCTCAGCACCGAGAAGCAGAAGCTGTGGATGGTGGAGAAGGCGGGGGCGCTTTCCGGGAAGCGCCCGCCGAAAAGGGCCTGATACCGGCGCTTCATATCCTGGGCGGTATCCCGGCTGAAGGTGAGGGTCAGGATCCGCTCCGGAGGGACGCCTTCTTCCATCAGCCGGGCGATCCGGGTGGTCAGCACGGTGGTCTTGCCGGAGCCGGGAACCGCCAGCAGGAGGATGTGGTCCTCCCCGGCAAGCACGGCCTCCCGCTGCTGAGGGCGCAGGGAGATGCCCTTCTCCCGTTCCAGATAGGCAAACAGCTCCGTAGCTAGCCCTCCTGTTCCTTCCGCTCCTGACGGAGGATGCTTCCGGGCCGGAAGGGGCGGGGGCAGTCCATCCGCAGCTTCATCTGGGGATGGCGGGCAGCCTCCAGGGGGAGTCCCTCCCCGTCCCGCAGGCCGGTTACCCGGCAGACCCAGGGGCCGGCTCCGGGCTCCAGGATTTCCACCTGATCTCCCAGGGAAAAGCGGTTTTTCTGTGTGAGCAGAAGCTCCCCGTTCTCCCAGCCGTCAACCAGGGCGCAGACGTCCCAATTCCGCTCGTAGCCGCCATTGAGCGGATACTGGTCAGGGGTGCCGAAGTAGAACCCGGTGCTGTACTGCCTGTGGCTGACCCGGCGCACCTCCTCCAGAAGCCAGGGAGGGGCGGTCCAGCCCTCCGGGTCCTTCCGCCAGCCGTCAATGGCGATCCGGTAGGCGTTGGTGACCACGGAGACATAGTAGGAGGATTTGGCCCGGCCCTCGATTTTGAAGCTGTCAATGCCCGCCCGGGCAAGCGCGGGAATATGCTCCAGCATACACAGATCCTTGGCGTTCAGGATGTAGGAGCCCGCCCCGTCCTCCCCAATGGGGAAGTAAAGGCCGGGGCGTTTTTCCTCCACCAGGCGGTAGCTCCAGCGGCAGGGCTGGGCGCACTCGCCCCGGTTGGCGTCCCTGCCGGTGAGATAATTGGAGAGCAGGCACCGTCCGGAGACGGACATACACATGGCCCCGTGGACGAAAGCCTCCAGCGCCAGCTCCTTGGGCGTGCGGGCGCGGATTTCGGCGATTTCCTCCAACGAGAGCTCCCGTGCCAGGACAACCCGGCTTGCTCCCAGCTCGCAGAAGGCCCGGGCGGTCTGATAGTTGACCACCCCCGCCTGGGTGGAGATGTGTACCTCCATATGGGGGGTATGCTGCTTGATCAGGGAGAGCACCCCCAGATCCGCGGCGATGACCGCGTCCACCCCAGCGGCCTGGGCCATCCGGAGCCAGTCCGGGAGGCGGGCGATCTCCTGGTTTCGGGGAAGGGTATTGACGGTCAGGTAGAGGCGCACCTTCCGGGCGTGACAGAGAGCCGCAGCCTCTGCCAGCGCCTCAGGGGAGAAGTTCGCCTGAGAGGCGCGCATACCGAATTCCTGTCCGGCCAGATAGACGGCGTCCGCGCCAAAGGCCAGGGCGGCCCGCAGCCGCTCCATGTCGCCCGCTGGGCTGAGCAGCTCCGGCCGCTGAATTGTTTCCATGGGTATTCATCCTTACAAAGTGGTAATCTGCCCGGGCGCTGCCCCGGCTGTGATTTCTATTATATGCGCTATCCGCTCCCGTTGCAAGCGCCTTTCTGAATTTGCCCCATCAGAGCTGGTTCCTGCGTGGCCTTGCCCTTCCGAACACCCAGAGAGCCGGTTCGGGGCACTGGCGATAAAAAGGTGTAGACATTGGGGAAGAGACATGATAAAATCGGATTGGTAAGAATGGGGTTTCCACGAACCCTGGAAGAAAGCATGCCGCCGGGAGCCAGCCCTGCACAAGCCCTATGATCCTATTGAACAGGCTTGGCCGGCGATTCCCAAAGAAAGGATGTCCGCCTGGGCGGACGCTGTTTTATGAAAGATTTGATTCAGTTTCAAAACGTATCCTTTTCCTACAATCAGGGCGTGGAGGACACGGAGCCGGTGGCGGTGCTCCATAACGTCAGCCTCTCTGTGCAGGAGGGGGACTTTGTAGCCGTGCTGGGGCACAACGGCTCCGGGAAATCCACCCTAGCCAAGCATATCAATGCCATCCTTCAGCCTGCGGAGGGCCTTGTCTATGTGGACGGGATCGACACCTCCGATGGGGAGCTGGTCTTTGACATCCGCCAGCGGGTGGGCATGGTGTTCCAGAACCCCGACAACCAGATTGTTGCCACCGTGGTAGAGGAGGATGTGGCCTTCGGGCCGGAGAACCTGGGCGTTGAGCCCGGCGAGATCCGGAAGCGGGTGGACAGCGCCCTGAAGGACGTGGAGATGTACGAATTCAGGGAGCACGCCCCCCATCAGCTTTCCGGCGGGCAGAAGCAGCGGGTAGCCATTGCGGGCATCATTGCCATGCGCCCCAAGTGCATCGTCCTGGACGAAGCCACCGCCATGCTGGATCCCCGGGGACGCCGGGAGGTGATGCGGACCGTCCGGGCCCTGAACCGGGAGCACGGCACCACGGTGGTGTTCATCACCCATTTTATGGACGAGGCTGTCCAGGCTAACCGGGTGGTTGTGGTCAACGAGGGGCGGATCCTCTTGGATGGCGTGCCGGGGCAGGTCTTTTCCAATGTGGCCCTGCTGAAAAGCGTGGGCCTGGACGTTCCGCAGGTGACCGAGCTGCTGTACAGCCTGGGCCAGGAGGGCTTCACCTTCCCGCCGGATATCCTGACGGTGGAGGACTGCGTCAGTCAGCTGACTCGGCTGCTCCCCCAGCCGTAAACGCGCAAACCCCAGACGGGGCGCCCGAGGGCAGAGCCCTTGGGAGATTCATGACACACAGGAAGGGAGAAAACACCTTTGGCAATGATCCGAACGGAGCATCTGACCCATCTATACAGCGCTGGCACCCCCTTTGAAAAGGCCGCCATTCAGGACGTGAACCTGGAGATCCAGGAGGGCGAGCTGGTGGGCGTCATCGGTCACACAGGATCGGGAAAATCCACCCTGATCCAGCATCTGAACGGCCTGCTGAAGCCGGACAGCGGGAAAATCTACGTGGACGGGCAGGATATCTGGGAAAGCGCAGAGACGCTCCGAAACACCCGCTTCCAGGTGGGGCTGGTATTCCAGTACCCGGAGTACCAGCTGTTTGAAGAGAGCGTATACAAGGACATCGCCTTTGGCCCTGCCAATCTGGGCCTGTCCCCCGAAGAGGTGAAGGAGGCGGTCCGGCGGGCGGCGGAGTGCGTGGGCATCTCCGAAAGCCTCTTTGAAAAAAGCCCTTTTGAGCTTTCCGGCGGGCAGAAGCGCCGGGTGGCCATTGCGGGGGTCATTGCCATGCGCCCGAAGGTGCTCATTCTGGATGAGCCCACCGCCGGGCTGGATCCCAAGGGACGGGACACCATTCTGGAGCTGATCCGCAGCTACCATCAGCAGGAGCGGAACACCGTCCTGCTGGTTTCCCACAGCATGGAGGATATCGCCAGGTATTCCACCAGGATTCTGGTGATGAACCAGTCCCGGGTCTTCGCCTATGGGGATGTGGACAGCGTCTTTTCCAAGGCGGAGGAGATCGAGCGGATCGGGCTGTCCATCCCCCAGGTGACCCGGGTGTTTACCGAGCTGGCCCGCCGGGGGTATCCGGTGCAGCCCAATATTTACAGCGTGGAGGCGGCCCGGGCGGAGCTGCTCCGGCTGATGAGGGGAGGGGACGCTTCATGCTGAAGGATATCAGCCTGGGCCAGTTCTTTCCCGGGAAATCCCCCCTCCACCGGATGGATCCCCGTGTGAAGATCCTGCTGACCATGGCCTTTATCGTGGTGCTGTTCATTGTGCGCAGCCTTCCCTCCTTTCTGCTGATCATCGTTTTTCTGGCAGTGATCATCGGCATCTCCGGGATCTCCTTCCGGGTGGTGCTGAAGGGGGTCAAGCCGGTGCTGCCCCTGGTGCTGTTCACCGCTGTGCTGAATATGTTTTTCATCACGGGAACCCCGCTGTGGCAGTGGTGGATCCTCACCATCACCCGGGAGGGCGTCCAGCTGGCGGTCCTCATGTCCATCCGGATTGTCTGTCTGATTGCGGGGGCCTCCATGCTCACCTACACCACCTCTCCCATTGCCCTGACGGACGCCATCGAGCGGCTGCTGAAGCCCTTGAAGGCTGTCCGTTTTCCGGTGCATGAGATGGCCATGATGATGACCATTGCCCTGCGGTTCATTCCCACGCTGATTGAGGAAACGGACAAGATTATGTCCGCCCAGAAGGCCAGGGGCGCGGATATGGAGAGCGGCGGCCTGATGAAGCGGGCCAAGGCGCTGATCCCTATTCTGATCCCTCTGTTTGTGTCTGCCTTCCGCAGGGCGGAGGAGCTGGCTCTGGCAATGGAGTGCCGCTGCTATCAGGGCGGGGAGGGCCGTACCCGGATGAAGCAGCTCCGCCTCTCCCGCCTGGATGGGACTGCCTCGGCAGTGTCCGCCGCTGTGTTTGCGGCGGCCATGGTGCTGAACATCGTCCTTCCGCCGCTGTTCTGAGGGAGGGAAGGCGATGCGGAATCTCCTGATTGATATGGCCTACAATGGGGCCCGGTATCACGGCTTTCAGGTGCAGGCCAACGGCATTACGGTGGAGGAGACGGTGCAGGACGCCTTTGAGGATGTGTTTAAGCGCCGGGATCCCATTGTGGGCTGCTCCCGGACAGATGCGGGTGTTCACGCCAACCACTTTTTTTTCCATATGAAAACCGATATCGTTCTGCCCTGTGGGCGGCTGGTGGATGTGATGAACCGGCGGCTCCCGGAGGACATTGCCTTTCTCTCCTGCCGGGAGGTTCCCATGGATTTCCACGCCCGGTATGACTGTCTGGGGAAGGAATACGTCTACCGGCTGGACAACGGCTCCCGGAGGGATCCCTTTCAGGCGGAGCTGGCCCTGTATTACGGGCGTCCAATGGATCTGGCGCTTCTGAACAGGGCGGCTCAGGCGCTGGTGGGGCGGCATGACTTTTCCGCCCTTTGCAGCAAGGGCGGAAAGCTGCGGCTTCACGGAGAGGATCCCCAGGCCAATGTGCGCACAGTCCGTTCCCTGGCCCTGGAGCGCCAGGGAACGTCGGTGCTCCTGCGGATTGAGGCGGACGGCTTCCTCTATAATATGGTGCGCATTATCGTCGGAACCCTGCTCTATGTGAACGAGGGGAAGATTCCAGCGGCGGAGCTCCCGGCGATTCTGGAAAGCCGGGACCGCCGCCGCGCCGGCAAAACAGCCCCTCCCCAGGGGCTGTACCTGAACCGGGTGGACTATGCCGGGATTTAGAGGGTTTGTGCTTCGTCGGAAGACCTCGAGGGCTCTGCCCAAGGGTCAAAGCCGCAGGCTTTGACCCTGCGAGCCTCCTGCCAAAGGGACGCGTCCCTTTGGAATCCCATCTTTTTTAGGGGCGGAAAAGGGGTGGGTCAAGTCTGTACAGACCTTCTTCCCTCTGCCGCGCAGAGAGTCTGATTCACGCAGTACGCTTTTTTCGTAAAGAAAAAAGCTCCCCTCTGCGTGCGGGTCACTTCCTGCGCCGCACAGAGATTTCTGCGCAGACTTTGCTAGACGTAGAAACCTCTTGCCCCCCTTGTATTCCGCTTCTGACGAAGCGGCGGGGGAGGGCCAGGAGCGAAGCGGATGGCA
>JAAVZY010000029.1 GCA_022791945.1 Oscillospiraceae bacterium
GGCTATCCACGCAAAAAAGCCGCCCGTTTTTTCTTCCCGGACGGCTTTCTGCGTAATGTGATAGCTCTAATTTTATTTTTTTGTGGTTGCAGGCTCCGAAAAGCCTTGATATTACAGTGTTCCTAATAGGAGCCATTCATACTCCTGTTTGATGACCTCAATCAAGGCGATGATCCGTTCGTCCTGAATCCAGTAAAATACATTCATTCCCTGCTTTTCAGAAGCAAGGAGCCCGGCCATTTTCATTTGACCCAGATGCTGAGACAGCGCGGAAGCAGTAATCCCTGGCGTATGCCGATGGATCTCCCCAACGGTGAGCCTGCCCTTGAGCAGAGCGCATAGAATCAGCAGCCGGTGCTCATTGGCCAGAATCCTCAGCAGGTCTGCGATCCTCCTGGCCTGTTCTTCCATATTCCTTTGCCTTCTTTCCATTCTTTAGCTTGCAGATTCCCTGGGTCATCGTCCCCATTGGGCAGTACACGCACCAGGAACGGGGCCGGAACAATACCATTGTCAGAAGTCCCAGGACTGTAGAGGTAAGCATCACTCCAAAAAAGCCAAAAGCGAACTGCCCGATCCATGGAGCCACAAAGCTCACATCCGCCCACTGCCATGGGAGCTTGAATACCCAAAGAAGCGTTACGCTCCTGGAAAGGGGCGCGCCTGTAAATACCCGATAAGTACTGAACAGCATCAATCCGAACATAATCATGAAGAACGTCAGGAAGCCATACCGGAACCAGGGGCTGCGCAAAAATTTTGGAGGCGGCGCGTTCCTCGACAGCTTCAGCTTTTCCCCCAGCAGGCCCAAAAGCTGCCCGCGTCCGCAGTAGCGATTGCAGTAGGCTTTGCTGCCGCCGAATATGGAAACGAGCAAAGGTATACAGAAAAACAGCATCCCCAGCCATGCGAACAGGATATTGAAAAGCCCCAAAAACAGATAGCACAGCTCAGCGATCCAAAGGTAATCGGACCATCTCTTTCCGTTTTTCGTCTTCATCGCGCGGCCTCCCTTTCCACCATGTCAATCACAGCCGCAGGGCATACCTTTGCGCATTTCCCGCAGCCGACGCATTTTTCCGGATCCACCCGTGCGGAAATCCCCAGCAGAATTTGAATCGCTTCTTTTGGGCATACCCGGACGCAGCAGCCGCAGGCGACACATTCCCTGCCGATTTGAGAAACCTTCGGTGATTTTGCCACAGAATCACGCCTTTCGTATATTAGCAATTAAGATATTCCTAATATACTATATATGCCTCCGCCTGTCAAGTCAGAACTGGCTGCGAAACAACAGGGCAAGACCTCGAGGCTCTGCCTCGAGCTCCGCCAAGGGGATTAAATCCCCTTGGATTCCCGTAAATTGTTTTTGGGGGAGGGAGCCTGCCTCGCTGGTACTCCCTGCGTGGTCGATCGCCCGCCTACCCATTTTTTCGTAAAGAAAAAATTCAGCCCCACGTGCGGCGCAGACAGTACGACGCAGAAAGTCTCAAGCGTGTTCTGTTACGCTCATGCTTTCTGCAAGGAGCGATGCTGTGCCACGCTCGGAATCCCCCTGCCATCCGCTTCGCTCCTGGCCCTCCCCCCGCCGCTTCGTCAGAAGCGGAATACAAGGGGGGCAAGAGGTTTCTGCGTCTAGCAAAGTCTGCGCAGAAATCCCCGTGCGGCGCAGGAAGTATTCGCACGCAGGCAGGAGCTTTTTTCTTTACGAAAAAAGCGTACTGCGGGAATCAGACTCTCTGCGTGGCAGGGGGAGGAAGTTTGTACAGACTTGACCCACCCCATTTTCCGCCCTTAAAAAAGCCCTTAAAAATTACGGGTTCCAAGGGGATTTAATCCCCTTGGCAGGAGCTCGAGGGCAGAGCCCTCGAGGTCTTGCCCTTCCGAACACGCAGAAAAGCCTGCCAATCCTCCCGAGCCGTTTTACCGCCAACGGGGCGGATTCAGTGGTTTTCTGTATGCTGGGCATCCGATGTCATTTTCGGCTCCACTGGAATCCATACCTCATAATAGCGATTCTTCTGGCGAAGATCGTGGTCGGTCCAAAGATGCAGAACTTCGATTACAAGGTCGCATGTTTGTCTGTATTCGGACGCGGGAAGCCACGAGTCAAAGATCAATTCACGCAGCTTCGGGAACTCCTCCCAGGCAAGTCCGCCGCATTCGGTCTTGAAAGCGGCGTAAGTTCCTGCGGGGAGCGTTCGTGATTCCAGTTTGTCGGTCTTGACATCCGCTCTTTCACGAGCGATCATATATTTGCCGTCCTGCCAGATACCGTACCAAACGCCATCATATGCGGTGCTTCCGGGCTGATTCCAGCTGCCCTCGCAGAGCTGACCGGGCACGTCATCCTCATAATCTGCCCACATGGAGTGCCGCAGCTCCTCATGGGTTTTATAGCCCTGTCCCTCATACTGCTTTGACGCCCCGTATACCTGGATGTCTTCCAATTCAATCATTCTGAAATCCATTTCCTTTGCTCCTTTAATCACAATGTGAAAATGAGCAGGCAGATATACCTTAAGCGAACCGCCGCTTTTGCGATAGACTGACGGAGTCATACCGTGTTGTTTCACAAAAGCTCTTGAAAAAGCCGCAGCGCTGTCATACCCATATTTTACAGCAACATCCACAATCCGAGCTTCGCTGTGCCGCAGATCCTGCGCCGCAAGCGTCAGCCGCCTGCGTCTTACATACTCTGTCAGAGATATCCCGGTCATATAACTGAAAAAGCGATGAAAGCTGTCCGCCGTAATACAGGCAATTCCAGCCGCCGTATCAAGGCTGAACTCTGTGCACAGATTCGCCTCAATATATTCAATGGCTGCGTTCAGCTGTTTCAGCATATCCATTCTGTCCCACCTCCTGCATACAGCTTACCAAAAGAGCGTTTGGAATGTTTGACTTTTCCCGGGCAGGAATGATTCCTCTCCTAAAGATGGGAATCCAAGGGGGGCCAGGCTCCCTTGGCAGAGCGCGAGACAGCGTCTCGCGGCCTTCCCGCCGTGCATACAGGGAAACATTTTTGCGGATTGCTGTAAAAAAGGGGTGCAAACAGCTTCAGGATCCTGTAAAATGGGGAGTAACGCGCAAGCCCATGACCAAAGAAGGAAAAACAGGCGTCCTGCATCTTCACTTTAACACAGAAGGATGGGAAAGTCCACTGGATTTTTAGAAGGCATGACCCTGATTCACGAAAGCCGCACTCGTCACGGCCAAAAGGAGAAAAAGCAATGATAGACAAACGGACATTCAATAAGGATCTGATACGGCTCACCCTGCCCATTGCCATGCAGAGCCTGATGCTGGCTCTGGTGGCTGCCGCCGACGCGCTGATGCTGGGCAGCGTGGCTCAGGCGGAAATGACCGCCGTTTCCCTGGCAACTCAGATACAGTTCATCCAGAATATGTTCATCGGGGCCATTACCGGGGCGGGAGCTATTCTGGGCGCTCAGTATTGGGGCAAGGGAGATCGGCACACGCTGGAGGATCTCTTCAACATGATGCTTCGGTACGCCGGGCTGGTGTCCCTTCTGTTTTTCCTGGCCTGCGAGCTGTTCCCGGGGCTGCTTATGGGCATTTTCACCGATGACCCGGAGCTCATCCGCATTGGAAGTACATACCTCCGGATTGCGGGCTGGTCCTACCTGCTTACCGGTGTGTCCCAGTGCTACCTCACCACTATGAAGGTAACAGAGCATGTGAAGCAGGGGGCGCTCATCAGCTCAAGCGCTGTGGTGATGAATGTTATTCTGAACGCCGTGTTCATCTTTGGCATGCTGGGCGCGCCCCGGATGCAGGCCCGGGGCGCCGCCCTGGCCACCACGATTTCCCGGGCTATAGAGCTGCTGCTCTGTCTGGCGCTGTCCTCCGGCGCCGGCTTTGTCCGGCCGGCGTTCAGACGGTTCCTGAAGCTCCCCAGGAAGCTGAACGCTGATTTTGCCCGTCAGGCGCTCCCCCTCATTGGCGGCTCCCTCTGCTGGGGCGTGGGCTTCACCTCCTATACCGCCATCATCGGCCACATGGGCAGCGACGCCGCGGCTGCCAACTCTGTCTCGGCAGTGGTGCGGGACCTGATCTGCTGCCTGTGCAACGGCATCGGCAGCGCCGCGGGGATCATGGTGGGCAACGAGCTGGGGGCCGGAAACCTGGAGAAGGGAAAAGCCTACGGCATCCGCCTGAAAAATCTTTCTTATATAATCGGTCTGATCTCCACCCTTCTCGTGCTGGCGGTCACCCCCCTGACGGTGGGGATGGTGACCCTCACAGACCAGGCCCGGGAGTACCTTTGGGGCATGATGATCATCATGGCTGTATACATGATTGGACGGTGCGTGAACACGGTCACCATCAACGGCGTGCTGGACGGAGGCGGCGACACCATCTTTGATATGTACAGCCTGATTGTCTGCATGTGGTGCATTGCCATCCCGCTGGCATTTACCGGCGCTTTCGTATTTCATTGGTCGCCTTTGGCAGTCTACGCCTGCACCTGCCTGGACGAAGTGGGCAAGATTCCCTGGGTCATGTTCCGGTTCAGAAGGTATAAGTGGGTCAGGGATCTGACCAGAGGGAAGCCGGAAGAGCCGTGAATCAGGCGCGCATTGTCTCCCCCTGCCTCCGCCCGCATTTGGCCGTGGTGCAGATCAAGCTGTCATCTTCCATGACATCTGCATAAAAAAAGCTGGATCTGGTTGAATTGCGCCGCCGGGTGGTGTATACTAGCTGATATATAAATATTTTCCCGCCTGTCGGCAGAAAGGATGCCTTTGCAGGGCAAAGGCGCGGTGATTCAAATGGCAGCCTTTTCCGTACCCATTTCCAAAATCATCAAGGACTATAACCTGGAAGTCATCTATATGCCGGAGGACGGCGAAAACACCCCGGTAGAAACGCCGGACGTGAACCGTTCCGGTCTGTATCTTACGGGCTTTTCCGAGCATTTCGACAAGGAACGGATCCAGATCTTCGGCCTGAGCGAAATCGCCTACCTCCAGGGCCTTCCCGAGGAGGCGCGCAGAGAGTGCATCCGGCACTTTTTCGCCCTGGGCTTCCACGTGGCTGTGATTACCAGAGGTCTGGAGATCTTTCCGGAGATCTACGAATGCTCCAGGGAAAACAATGTGGTTCTCCTCCGTACCAGCGACACCACCTCCAGCTTTCTTTCCGGTCTGCTCTCCTATCTGAACGTAGAGCTGGCGCCACGGATCACCCGTCACGGCGTGCTGATCGAGGTCTACGGCGAAGGTATGCTGATTCTGGGCGAAAGCGGCGTGGGCAAAAGTGAAACCGCAATCGAAATGGTGAAGCGGGGCCACCGGCTCATCGCGGACGACGCTGTGGAGATCCGCCGGGTATCCAACCGGACCTTGGTGGGCACTTCCCCGGAGAATATCCGCCACTTCCTGGAGCTGCGGGGCATCGGCATCATCAACGCCCGGCGGCTGTTCGGCATGGGCGCGGTCAAGGTCACGGAAAAAATCGACATGATTGTCAAGCTGGAGCTCTGGGATCCGGACAAGGTCTATGATCGGATGGGGCTGGAAAACGAATACGCCACCATTCTTGGGATCCAGGTTCCCTGTCTGACCATTCCGGTAAAGCCCGGCCGGAACCTGGCCATCATCCTGGAGGTTGCCGCTATGAACAACCGCCAGAAGAAGATGGGCTACAACGCCGCTCAGGAGCTGATGTACAACCTGGGAATGCCGGTGGAAACCACTGACATCAAAAACTGGGATCTCTACTAAAAGCTACAGAACAGGAGCGCACATATGCAGTTTATCGCGGATACCCATACGCATACCCTGGCCTCCCAGCACGCCTATTCCACGATTTTGGAGAACGCCCGCTATGCCGCTGAGGCCGGGCTCCGATTTCTGGGGTGGACGGATCACTCCCCTATGATGGTGGACGGCGCTCATTCCTGGCACTTCGGCAACCTGTCCGCCGTGCCGGACTATCTGAACGGCGTCCGGATCCTGCGGGGGGCTGAGGTGGATTTGATCGACTATGCCGGAAAACTCAGCATGAGCAGTCATGAGCTTTCCCGGTTGGAGTGGGTGCTGGTGTCCATCCACGCCCCGCTGCTCCCTCCCGGCCGGACAGAGGATCATACCGCCGCTTATCTGGGGGCCCTGGAAAGTCCTTATGTGGACGTACTGGCCCACAGCGGTTCCCCGGATTATGCCTACGATTATGAGACTGTCGTAAAGACCTGCCGGGACAGGGGCCGCCTGCTGGAAATCAACGAGCATTCCTTTGACGCCCGGAAATCCAGCATTCCCAACTGCACCCGTCTGGCGCAGCTCTGCAAGGAGTACGAATGCCGGATCGTGGTGGATTCGGATGCGCATTTCGCCTCGGCCATCGGCCGTTTCCCCCAGGCGTCCGCCATGCTGGAGGAGATCGGCTTCCCCCAGGAGCTGGTGGTCAACGCCAGCCTGTCCGCCATGGAGGAATACCTGTCAGAACGCAAACGTCGCCTCGGAACATAAAAGCCAGTTGGGGATCTCTGGGCGGTGGTCGGGCAAGGCCGCGAGACTCTGTCTCGCGCTCTGCGGTGCGTCGTGAAACGACGCACCTAGGAATTCGGCTTCGCCGAATTCTGAGATGCGCCGCTGGCGGCGCATCGGGAAGGGATTCCCCTTGGATTCCCATTATTTGAAGGGCTTTTTTAGGGGCGGAAAA
>JAAVZY010000030.1 GCA_022791945.1 Oscillospiraceae bacterium
GCTCACCTGCCAGCCCTTCAAGGGCGGCGGCTGTGTCTGCTGTACCTGCTGGGGCTGCTGGATTTGGGGCGCTGGCTGGGGCTGCATGGGCATTCCGTTTGGATAGAGGCCCTGTCCATATCCGGGGTACCCCTGGGGAGCTTGCGGCATGGCCGGTGCCCCGTAGACTACGGGCGAGCTGTACAGCATCTGCATCTTCCTTCCCTGTGCTTCTGTTCTGCTTCCATTGTACTGCAAGGCTGGAGCCTGCGTCCTGGCATCTTTCTGGCAAGATTCTGGCATATCGGCACATATAAAAGTATTTGCCAAAATCATTGACAAATACTTTTATATGTGCTATACTGATATTGTAAGGGGGGACAGCATGAAAAGCTATTCATCCAAGGAAGTCATTGCCATGCTGAAAGCGGATGGGTGGTACGAGGTGAACGTAGTGGGCAGCCATCATTAATACAAGCATCCCACGAAAAAAGGCCGCACAACTGTAAAGCATCCGGACAAGGATATCCCCATTAAAACCTTAAAGCGAATAGAGGAGCAGTCGGGACTAAAATTTAGATAGTCCCGGCCTCCCAATATCAGAGGAGGCTGTTTCATGAAGAAAACAGAGCGCTATTTCTATCCGGCTGTTTTTGCCTATGAGCCCGGGCAGGAAATTGCCGTCGATTTTCCTGACTTAAAGTGTGCCACAAGCGGAGTGAACGACAATGACGCTTTTTTGTCCGCGCGGGAGCTTCTGGGATGTGTGATGTATGGTCTGGAGGAGGACGGGGAGCCAATCCCTCCGCCTACGCCGCTGAAGGATATCGAGCTCCAGCAAAATGAACGGGCGGTATTGATTGACGTGTATATGCCCTCCATCCGTCACGCCAATGTCAACCGTTCTGTCAACCGAACCGTGACCCTTCCCGCGTGGTTGAATGCTGCTGCGCTGGAGCGGAACATCAACTTTTCCCAGGTTCTGCAGGACGCGCTGAAGGAGCAGCTTCACATCGGATAGAAAAAAGTCCCCCCCTCTAAATGAGGGGGGGACTTTTTATCACAGCAACACCGCCATAGCCTTTTCCAGGATGGCTCTGTGCTCCCGGTTGACGGTTCTCTCCGAGTATCCAAGCCTATCCGCAATCTCAATGGAAGTCTGCCCATGTCTGTAGATAAGCTCCAGAATCTTCCGCGGACGGAGGGTCCACTCCATCTGGATTTCCGTCCCGGAGGCCCTGGGAGTCAGGGAAACAGGGTCATAGCCGCCCACGCTGTTTACCGTCCGCAGATAAAAGCTGTATCCGGACAGGTCGTGCCCATCAAAGAACCGGGGGCAGAGGAGGGTGACTGTCTCAGAATTCCGGTCGTTCTGCACCGCGATATTCTGCAGCTCTCTGGGAATCACAAGAGATCGCTCGGAAACGGTGATCGGCGGCTCCTGCTCCGGCTGGGCAGTCCGCAGGGAGGGGCCGGCCCGGTAAACCGCCGGCTGAGGGCCCTCGATGGGAAGGGTGGCGGATATGGTTGCGTGCATGGGCTCCGTATGCCATAGTTCACCCTCCAGGCCGCTGATTTTCAGGGCGAGCCTTGCCAGCCCCGGCTGGCTGGTGGCCTCCTGTCCCACAAGCCAGCGGTATCGGATCTCCTTCTCAGAAATCTCCTTGGCCTCTCCGGTCAGGGCGAATGCCAGGGTGCTCCCGTCCTTCTGCTCCAGACCCAGATAAGCGATCCCCTCAGAAAGATCCGCACCGCTGGAGGTATACCGGGGCACAGTGAAACAGACCTCCTCCACCCCGCTGTCCCCCTGCACCCCCAGGACAGGCCAGCCCTCTCCGTCCCATTCCAGGGCGCGGCCATTAACGGCGATTTGCAAAGTTTCTCACCACGTTTCCAGAATCATCAAAAGGCTTCAGCCGTTCATCCTCGTGCCCCCGCCGCTTGGCCTTGACCTCCCATCCAAAGGAAATATCATCGCCGCCTACGGTAAAGCCGGTGCTGTCCCGTTCGGAAACAAAAACGTTTCCAGGGCCATAGGGGCTTAAAAAGACCTGATAGTCTATTTCAAAATTTCCGCATTCCAGCAAAATCGGATCAACCTCAATTCTGCATGTCCCGTTTTCGACCGTTCCTTCTCCCACGTCTCCAAAATAGGCGGTCGGCATCTCATACGCGGACAGGAACCGGGAGCCGTAATGGGCGGTGACCTGCCGGCAGTTTTTGGAACCGTCCACCCACAGATCCCCGGATATGCCAAGATGTCCGCTGAGATAGTGCCCGCCGTTCCAGTCCAGGGATAGTCCCGCTACGCCTCCGATACTGTCGCTGCCGGGGCCTACATAAATATCAATTGCATCCGCTCCCGGAGCGTCGATCTTGAGATTTCCAGTCCCGCTCCCCTGATAAGTTCCGTATATCATCGCGTCAAAATCATCGTCCGGGGTTTCATTGGAGGAAAAATAGATTCTTCCATTTTCGATAATCACATTTCCCCTGGGGCCTGTGGAGAGAAGGGTCACGCCGTCCAAAGTCCCGGTGGTAATGTTGTCCCCGTTAATGGTCGTGGAGCCGGAGGTTTCCAGGTCTTTGAAGGAAACAAAGCCCTGCACTTCCACCTTGTCCGCCTTCAGGGACAGCTTTGATTCCACATCATCCACGCTGGCGCTGATTTCCGCAATTTTTCCGTTTTGGCCGGATACGGTTGCGCTGATGCCATTGACTTTTTGAGAAATGGCAGACACGTTTCCGTTTACCGTTTTTATTTCTGACTGAATGCTGGTGGCCGTCTGGGTGATGCTGCTTTGGAGCTTATCATCCCCGGACTTGACCTCAGCCCGAATCTGTGACGCGGTCTGTGTGATGCTGCTCTGAAGGGCATTGTCCCCGGCGGTTACCTCCGCCCGGATCTCCCTGGCGGTCTGGGTGATCTGGGATTCCAGCTTTCCCGCCGTGTCCGTCAGCCTGCTGTTGGTTTCCTCTATGGTCCGGGTCAGCTCGTTTGCCTTCCCCCGGAGCTTCTGCAGGGATTGATTAACCGGGCTGCTCTGCGCCTGCCGCACCGCGTACCCGACCGCTTCATAGCTGTCTCTGCCCCCCTGGAGGGAGCGGCTCATGATGTACGCCGGGAATCGTTCCCCGCCCCTGGTTTCCATTGAGAGGATCATACCCGCCCGCAGCAGGGGGATCTCCCACAGCAGCTCCACCCGGTAGGGGCGGTAGGAAACCTCCCTGACCGCCTGATAGACGCCCTCCGCCGCCGGCCGCAGCTCCCCGTCCGATTCCGCATAAAGCAGGGGGTTCTCTGTGACCGCCAGAAGGTTGGTCCGGCTTTCGTCGTCCGGCGGAACCACCACCCCGATATCTGTCTCCGTGGAGCGCACCTGCACCTTGTCAATGGGGGCGCACTGATAATCCGCCACATCCAGGGAGGCAAAAACCTGTCTGTCCAGGGAGAAGGACGCTTCCTGATACCAGCCCAGCCGGAGCCGCCCCTGGCCGTCCATCCGGCCAAACCGGGCCCCCGCCTCCGCGATCCACCGGAGCACCTGAAAGCCGGTCACATTCTCCCCGGAGAAGTTCCGCTTTACAAGAAAATCCTCGTTTGGGAACGGCTCCTCCAGCAGCGGAACGCCCACATAGCCGCACAGGCTCCGGAGCATGGCTTTCAGGGTGAGGGGATATTTTAACCCGTTCAGCCAGGCATCCACAAACCGCTCAAAAAGGCTCATGCGATCCAGACAGGAAATTTTCATCTGCGTCTCGTTCACCCGCACCGGCTCGTCCGCCCGGAAAATCCCCATCTGGATATATTCAAGCTGCCGTTCCATCAGATTCACGGGAATCAGATCCTGGAAGGTCACCTGATACTCCCGCAGGGATTCCCCCTGCACGCAGAGGCTCTTTCCCTGAAGGGGCCCGCTCGCCTTATGCCGGAAAAACCGGTTCAGGGACGGGGCTGGAGCCGGGGAAAGTCCTTCTGTCCCAATGGCGTAGGCTGTCAGGAGCGGGGACTCCTCATGGACGCAGTAAAGGGTGTCTCCCTGGATAATCAGCCCGGTGATAGGGCTGTCCGTGGATATCTCATACAGCTGGGAGACGGTTTCCACCTCCCAGACGCTCAGGGCCTGCCCCCTGGCCGCCGGCCCTGACGGAGGCAGATCAGCCCGCTCCCTGCCGCTCTGGCCAGCTCCGGGAATTCGGCCTTTCCGGTCTGAACCGCCTGCTTCCAGAGGAACTCCTTCCCTGCCGCCTGCTCCAGCTGATCGCTGAGATTCTTTACCTGGAATTCTATCCGGGCGGCAATGCAGCTCCCGATAGAGAGCTCGTCCCCGGTATTGACCGATTCCTCAAATTTCACCCCGCCCGCCAGATCCGACGCGGTGAAGATGAATTCCTCTGAGAAAAAGCTGTTTCGGATATGGGGCATGCGCCGGAACTGCTCCAGTCTGATCAACGCTCTCCCTCCAGTTCTATGGCGTTGAAGGCCGCTCCCACCCACAGCCCCCCGTACTGCACCCCGGATTTGCATTCCGGCTGCTGTTGGAGGTGTAGCAGTGGATGGTGTGGATCCCGTGAATGGGATCCAGGTAGGTCAGGTCGTACTCCTGCCCCTGGACCAGGGACAGAACCTCCCCGATCTCCTTCTGGCTCAGGGGCGGGAGGGTGATCTGAACCTTCCGGATGTTCCGCCAGATCCAGCTGATGTGCATAACCCCGTCGTCCGTCCGCCCGCTGTTTGCGTCCGCCAGATTGTCAAACTGCACGGTGAAGCTCTGCGGGCTGATCATTGCCTTCCCGTTGATTTTAAAGATGTTCGACTTCCGACCAATCCGCACCGCTCCGCCTCCCCGACAAGCAAAAAAAGCCTGAGCCCATAACTTCCCCTTGGGGAAATCATAGGCTCAGGCTCATAGACTCAGGCTCATTTATGATTTGCTTTTATAGTCACCACAGGTGAAAAGCGGTAGAAAGGGCATCGTCAAAGGAAGGTGCAGAGGGAAGGATTTTTCTCAAGAAACGCTTCAGCCAAGCCCAGAACAATTCAATGGGATTGAGTTCCGGAGAGTAGGGAGGGAGAAA
>JAAVZY010000031.1 GCA_022791945.1 Oscillospiraceae bacterium
GCGGGGTTACACCCGTTCCATTTCCGGTCTGTATCGTTTTCTGCGAAAGAGCGGCCAAATGGCGGTGAAATTGCCAAATCCCAAGTATATCCCAAAGCCCTACGAGCAGATGCAGTACCCAGGCCAGCGAGTCCAGATCGATGTCAAATATGTTCCGAAGAGCTGTCTGGTCGGCGCCGCCGAAGAGGGTGGATACTATTATAGCAATTCTCAAAAATAGCTTTCTTGTGCGCCGCAGAAAGCTTTGATATATGGGTTTCTGCGGCGCATGAGAGTGCTGCTATTTTTGAGAATTGCTATAGTACACATTCCTGGATGAATACAGCCGTTTTGGGTATCTGGAGGCATTTCAGGAACACAGCACCTATTCCTCTGCTCAATTCATCCGGAACTGTGTCAAAAAGTTCCCGTTCCCGATTGAGCGCGTCCAAACGGACAACGGCTCCGAATTCACTAACCGCCTGATCTCCGGCCAGTCCGCACGCCCGACACTCTTTGAAAGCACGCCGGCCCGCCAGTGGAAAAACCGGGCGGCGGTTTATCCCAAGCCGGAGGCACTCCGCAGCGCAATTCCGGAGGGAGATCCGGAGCGGATTTCCTTTTTCACCAATGTGCTGCGGGAGAGCGCGGCGTCCGGGGAATGCAGTCGCTTCATGCGTTCCAGCATCTGCCATGACATCATCAATAGCTGCTTCCGGTCTGCGGAGGAGCTGGAGAAGCTGTTCCTGCAAAGCCTGTCCCAGGCCGAGGAGGCCGCTCCGCCCCAGGAAAACGGGGAGAGCCGGGCGTATATTGACACCTGTGCCGATGCGGGGCAGCTTTCCGTGGGCGCCGTGGCGGAGTACTTCGGCCTGTCCATCAGCAACCTGAGCCACCGCTTCAAGAAGCAAACGGGAGTCAACGTTTCGGAGTATATTACTGCCCGGCGGATAGAATGCGCCAAGCAGCTCCTGACGGAGACAGGTTTGACCCTGTCCGGAATCGCTCAGCGTCTGGGCTATCCCCAAACCAGCAGCTTTATGCGTGTATTCAAAAGCTGCGTAGGCATGACCCCCCGATGAATACCACCGCCTGGCTCCGAAGAGTTAGGGGGGATAAGAAGGCTTTAAAGAGAAAGCGCAAATTCCTCGTAGATCATGGCCTGAAGGCCGTCCTGCCAGGAATCCGTGGGGGAGGTTTCGTAGAGCAGGCCGATCCGGCCGTCCGGAAGCTCTGTCAGGCAGCTGTAGGCAAAGAGAGTGTCCTGGGCGGTTACCTGTATCTGATATTCCCAGTCAATCCGGTATTTGACGCCGCCGGAGCAATGGCCGTCCGGCTTGATCAGGCCGATCAACAGCCGCCCGTTGGTCCGTTTGGAGCTGAAGGGGCTTGCCAGCAGGAGGGCCGGATAGCGCCCGCCCTCCCGGGAGGGCAGCTCCCGGCTGTACCGCAGGGCTGAAAGCTGGCAGTTCACCCCGGCCTCATTATCCCCCAGTACCGACTGGGGGCGGCTCCAGTTCATGCCGCCGTCATGGCTCACAGACCAGACCATCTTCCCGCCGGAATTGCCGGCGTTCCGCATAAACTTGCCGACGCTTCCGTCCGGCAGCTCCACCAGGGCGGACTCGCTGATGCTTCCGCCGGAGGGAACGGTCGCGCTGTGCGCCCAAGTCTTTCCGCCGTCGTCGCTGAAAATCACCTCGGAGCGGAGCCGATCCTCCTGAAAATAATAGGTGGGGAACAGCATACGGCCGCGATAGGGGCCGCATTCCAGCTGGACGCCCCGGCCCGGCCCGGTGAGATATGCACCGGTACCGGTCCGCTTGCAGAGCCCGGAGGCAATCTGCTCCAGCCGCCAGCTCCGGCCCAGGTCATCGCTGACCATGTGATAAAAATAGGAGGTGTTGTACATTTGCAGAACCGAATCCTCGTACAGGGGATTCATGGGCACCATCTCCCCGGCGGAGGATTCGCCCTTCTGGGGCAGATAGAGCAGATCCCCGTTCCGGCAGAGCTCCATGGCGTCTGTCAGGCTGTATTCCGTGCGCGCTCCCAGAGAGACGCCCTGCCCGCTGCTCTCCAGGCAGTAGACGGGGATCTGTCCCCGTTCGTCCCGAGATCCCCAGAGATCCGCAGCGTAATCGAACCGGGAAAGATCCGTGTTTCCGTTGAGCCCGTCCTCCGTGTGCTGAGGCCGGCTGGTGAGCAGCAGATATTTCCGATCTCCAATCCGGGCGAACCCATCCCCGGGAGCCACCTTCCGGACAACGGTGGGATACATCTGCTGGAACAGCCCGCCGTTCCAGGCCCAGCCGTCGATCATCAGGTGAAGACGTCCGGGCGTGCCCACGCCCTGCGTATCCTGAAGAATCATCCCATCAATAAAGGAGGCAGACTTCTGCCGGTAGCCAGGCTCATCGGCGTAGTCTCTCAGGTGGAGCGCCGGAGGCAGGAAGGGCGCCTCCCAGACGCCCTCCGGAGAACGGCGGCGGATAGCTGCGTCGATGTTTTCAGCAGAGTCGCCGGTGCTGCCGAAGTTGGCGTCCGTCCCGGCGATGAGGGTACCGTCGCTGGCGGAAAGCAAAAAGGGAATACGGAACCAGCGGGAGCCGGTTTCGTCACCGTTGAAAAACAGCCGCTGCGGCTCCCGTTCGGGAAACAGCTCCTGAGGTGCAAAACACATAAAGAATTCCTCACTTTCTATCTATCAAGCACCGCTCTGCTTTTGGGGGTGTGTGCGTGGCCGAAGGGCAAGGCCGCGAGACGCTGTCTCGCGCTCTGCCAAGGGGAGCTGGCTCCCCTTGGATTCCCATCTTTTTGGGGGGAGGGGGTGGGGACGGGCGCTTGCGCCCGTACCCCTACCTCACTGGTACTTCCTGCCTCGCTGGTACTCCCCGCAAGGACGATCGCCCGCCTACCCATTTTTTCGTAAAGAAAAAATTCATCCCAGCAGGCGGCGCAGGGCATACCCCGCACGCAGGAGGGAGCTTTTTTCTTTACGAAAAAAGCGTACTGCGGGAATCAGACTCTCTGTGTGGCAGAAGGCCGGAAGTCTGTACAGACTCAACCCCAACCCCTTCCGCCCCTAAAAAAGCCCTTCAAAAATAATGGGAATCCAAGGGGAATCCCTCCCCGATGCGCCGCCAGCGGCGCATCTCAGAATCCGGCGAAGCCGAATTCCTAGGTGCGTCGTGAAACGACGCACCGCAGAGCGCGAGAGCAGAGCTCTCGCGGCCTTCCCGGCCGCACAGAGTTTCTCACACGCAGCGCCCGATGAGGCGGGTGACCATGGGGCCGTCCCAGGTCAGGGTGCAGGTAATGGTAAGTATCAGGGCGTTTTCGTCGAATTCCAGTTTCCAGTGCTCCATGAAGGGGGTGCTGCTGTGAATCAGATCCAGCAGGTACGCGCCGCCCTTCCAGGCTCCCGCGCAGGAGGTGCGGGGATACTTCTCCCGGGACAGGCCGTTGTCCGTGGTGAGCCACGCTCCATAACCGATGGGGAAATGCTGCTCCTCGCCCTTGACGGTCAGGGTCAGGGAGGGAGCGTCTCCGAAGGTCAGGCTCAGCCGCTCAATCCCCAGCTTATTGTCCGACAGCTCATAGACGGTGCCGGAAATCTGCTGAGCGGTTTCGCAGGAAGCCATCCCCTCCGGAGGGGCGAATCGAAGGGCGGCCAGACGCCGCTCCAGCTCAGCCTGAGCCTGGGGATCCGCCGGAAGCGGCTCCTCCGCCACGCCGGGAAGCAGAACATCCCAGAAGGCGGACAGCTCCTGCTGGATGTCGTTGACGCCCGCATTAACGGCAATAACCATATCCTGCCGGGGACAGATCACGCAGAGCTGCCCGAAAGCGCCGTCGCCCCGGTAGACGTCCTCTTGGGTGCAGCGCCAGAACTGATAGCCGTAGCCGGCGCCCCAGTCCTTTTCGCCGAAGTTCTGGGCCTGGAGGCTGGAGGCCTCATCGATCCATTCCGGATTCAGCAGCTGCCTGCCCTCCCACATGCCCCGCTGGAGCAGGAACTGACCGAATTTCGCCAGATCGCTGGTGCGGAGGTTCAGGCCAAAGCCGCCGGTATGAATCCCCTGGGGGCAGACCTCCCACCACCAGTCCCGGATGCCCAGAGGCTCAAACAGCCGGGGGCGCAGGTATTCGCCGGTTTGGAGGCCGGTGACCTTCTGGATGACCGCAGAGAGCATATAGGTGGCCGCAGTGTTATAGAGGAACCGGCTTCCCGGCTCCAGCTCCAGATAAGAGGTAAGGAATGTTTTCCGCCAGTCGCCGTCTTTGCTGTCCAGCGGCGGTTCTGCTGTATGGCCGGTGGACATACGGAGCATATCCCGCAGGCAAAGCGTTTCCATTCCGGGGCAGGGCGGAGCCTTGAGAAGCTCAGGGAAGAAGCTCGCCAGCTTGTCCGACAGGGAAAGAAGCCCTTCCTGGACAGCAAAGCCAATGGCAGTGGAGGTGAAGCTCTTGCTCAGGGAAAAGAGCATGTGAACCTGCTCGGGACCGTAGGGCTCCCACCAGCCCTCCGCAATAATCTTTCCATGGCGGAGAATCGTCAGCCCATGAAGGCCGATTTTTTCTTTTTCAATCAGATCCAGCAGACTGAGAATCGCCTTGGGATCCACGCCCATTTCCGCAGGCAGGGCCCGGGACATCGCTTGTTCCATACAACACACATCCTTTCGGTTTTGTACCCCAATTATAGCAGTTCCTTTTATATGAATCAAGAGCCCCTCCACCGCTCTGCTTGGGCCGCGGAAAGGCCACGAGAGCTCTGCTCTCGCGCTCTGCGGTGCGTCGTTTCACGACGCACCTAGGAATTCGGCTTCGCCGAATTCTGAGATGCGCCGCTGGCGGCGCATCGGGGAGGGATTCCCCTTGGATTCCCGTCTTTTTAAAAGCGTAAAGGGGGTGGGGGTCAAGTCTGTACAGACTTTTTACTCCCTTCGTGGTCGATCGCCCGCCTACCCATTTTTCCGTAAAGAAAAAATTCATCCCCACGTGCGGCGCACAAGGCTGCCGCCCCTGGCTTGGGCCCGCATTTTTCGGTAATATGACCGTCTGTCAGCCTCTTTTCATTTTATTGACAAAGGGAGTCAATACTGCTATGATAAAGGATGTATGAACAGAATCGGGGAAGCAATTTTGGAGGGACTGCCAATGGAAAAACGATGCTTTGGCTGCATGAATACGCTGGACGGAAGCGTCTGCCGTATTTGTGGGCTGAATAACGCCGATCCGGCCCATCTGAAGGAAGCCTTCCTCAAGCCCGGTTCTGTGGTGGGAGGACGCTACTACACCGGCCTTTCCATTGATCGAAACGGCGAGGGCATCACTTATATTGCCTTTGATACCAATATCCAGACCAGAGTGCGCCTCCGGGAGTTTTTCCCAGGCTCCCTCTGCCACCGGGAAGGGGATCACAAAACTGTCCGGGTCAACCCCGGCTGCGAGATACAATATAAAGCCCTGATGACCGATTTTGCCGAGCTTTCCCGCCAGCTGATCGGCATTACCGCCAGCAACAGCCTGCTAAAGGCCAAGGACATCTTTGCGGATAACGGCACCCTTTATGTGGTCTATGAGGATGTGTCCGGCGTTACCCTGACCAGATACCTCATGGACAACGCCGGGGAGCTCTCCTGGGAGGAGACGGAAAACCTGTTTCTTCCCCTGCTGTACACGGTGAAGCTGCTCAACGCAAACGGGATTGTTCACAGGGGCATCAGCCCGGACAACATCCTGGTCACCGACAGCCGTGAGCTGAAGCTGAAAGGAGTCTGTACCTCTGCGGTGCGGGCCATCAATACGGAGATCCGCTCAGAGCTGTTCGCGGGCTATGCCGCTCCGGAGCAGTATGAGAAGTGCTCCAGCCATGGGGAGTGGACAGACGTTTATGCAGTCTGCGCGGTGCTTTATAAGGCACTCACCGGCGCCATGCCGGATCGGGCCGACACCCGGCCTCCGGACGGGAGCGGACTGGTCCCCCCGATTGAGCTGAATTCCCGGATCCCCTGGAACGTGTCCCAGGCGATTATGCAGGGCCTGATTCCCGACAGCGCCGGACGGACGCAGCATATCAAGGAGCTGATCGGCGGCCTGTACGCCGCCCCGCCCGCCCGTCAGACTGCCCGGCGGATTGTTGAAGAGGAGGATGAAGACGAGATGGATACCCGGCCCCAACGGCGGCCAGGTACGCCCCCGCGGCGGAAGAAGCGCCGGTTCCGGGTGCCTGTCTGGCTGATTGTGATTCTGATTACGCTGCCCCTGCTGCTCTGCCTGTTCTTCCTGCTGTATGACGCCATGATAGGCGGTCTGCCCGGGGAGAGCCATGTCTCCTCGGCTCCCTCGTCCGCGCCGGTTTCCAGCAGCCAGCCGGTCAGCAGCGCGCCGGTTTCCTCCCAGGAGCCGGTGTCGTCCTCCTCCGGCAAGATGGGAATTGCGATGAATGACTTTGTAGGACGGTATTATGAGGATGTAATTAACAGCGAAACCTTTGCAGAGTTATATACGTTTGGTGAAAAGAAAGAAGTTTTTGATGAGAGCTATCCATTTGGGCAGATTGTGGAACAGAGCATTGAAAAGGGAACCGTGGTGGAACAGGGCAGCGAGCTGATTTTGACTGTGAGCAAAGGCCCGCAGTACGTGCTGCTTCCTCCGCTGACGGATGGGGAAGGAAAGCCGGTTTCCGCAGATACCTACAAGAGCTATCTGGAAGAAAAGGGCGTTACTGTCACTATTACTACCATTGACGATGTGAGCTTCGAGGCCGGGGAGATGGTCCGCACGGAGCCTCCGGCCGACAGCAACCTGAACCGCGAGGAGCGGAACACGGTAACGATCTATGTCTCCACCGGCGAAAGCTATGACATCCTGCACCGTGCCTCCAGCGAGGCCGATGAGGATCTGACCTACGCTCCGGAGGAATAGGCTGGCGGAGAAGGCCGCGAGACCGCGTCTCGCGGCCTTCTCCCCTCTTCAACGAAAGGCGGTGACTGAAATGCGACTTCCTCTCTGCATTGTGAAAGCTCCATGCAAGGTCTGACGGACGGACTGCGTGGAGCGGAAGATACGTCCGCAGGCTTTGCATCCCGAATCCTCTTCAAATAGAAGCAAAGGAGCAAAGCCAACCATGAAATCAACTGGATTCCAATCGATTTTTCCCGGAAAGAATGCTCTGGCAGGAATGAAGCCCTTCCTGCTGCTGTGGGCAACACAGGCTTTTTCAGCTTTGGGCAGCGCTATGACCGGCTTCGCGCTGATCATCTGGTCCTATCAGCAGCAGGGCTCCGCATTGGTGACGGCTCTGCTGTCGGTCTGTACCTATGCCCCCTATGTGCTCATGAGTATTTTCGCCGGGGCGCTCAGCGATCGCTGGGACAAAAAACGCACCATGCTGGTTTGCGACGCCCTGGCTGCCGCAGGCACCCTGGCGGTTTTCTGGCTCCTGAAGGCCGGGGAACTGCAAATCGGGCATTTATATCTGCTAAACGCCCTGAGCGGCCTGATGAACACCGTACAGCAGCCCGCCTCTGAGGTGGCTGTCAGCCTGCTCGCACCCAAGGAGCAGTACCAGAGAGTCGGCGGCCTGCAGGCCTTCTCCAGCTCCCTGGTGACTATCCTCACGCCGGTCTGTGCCTCGGCGGTGCTGGCCTTCGGCGGGATGGACGCAGTGATTTTCTTTGATCTGTTCACCTTTGGAACCGCCTTCCTGACCCTGCTGATTGGGATCCGCATCCCCCGGCGGGAGGCGGAGGGCCCAAAAGAAAGCCTGCTGAAAAGCAGCCGGGAGGGCCTGCGCTTTCTGCTCAGAAACCGGGGCCTGCTGGATCTGATCTTCTTCCTGGCGGCTATCAATCTGGTCTACACCATGTTCGAGGCTGGACTTCCGGCCCTGGTTCTCTCCAAGCCTGCGGGCGGACAGCTGGCGCTGGGCTGGATCAACACCTGCGCCGGCCTGGCCAACCTGGCGGGGAGCCTGCTGGTTTCCCTGCTCCCGACCCCCAAAAGCCGGGTACGGGTGATTTGCGCATCTCTGTTTCTGAGCATGGGAGTAGAGAATCTGCTTCTCTCCCTCACAAACCATGCGCTTGTCTGGTGCGTGGGATCTTTTCTGGGGTGGGTGACCATCCCTTTCATGAATACCAATATGAATGTGCTGTTCCGAGAGCACATCCCGGTGGATATGCAGGGACGGGTCTACGCGGCCCGGAACTCCCTTCAGTTTTTTACAATCCCCCTGGGATACCTGCTGGGCGGATTTCTGGTGGATCGTGTGTTTGAACCCCTCATGGCCCTCCAGCCGCCCCTGCTGACCGCCCTGTTCGGAGAGGGCAAGGGCTCCGGCGCGGCGCTGATGTTCCTTTTGCTGGCGATTCTGGGGGAGGGCGTCTGCCTGATCTTCTCCCGTTCCCGGCATATATGGTCGCTGGATCGGGCCGATCAGCTCCAGCGGGCGGAGCGGGCCGCCGCCAATCCGCAAACCCCTCATCAATAAAAATCCACCTTACCCGCAATACGTAACATCACAGAGAATCATCAGCGAAGGCTCGAAGGGCAATGCCCTTCGAGCCTTCTGTCAATGAAAGCAAACCTGTCAGGAGAAGTTCCTGCGTCGCACCCTCTTCCTCATTTGCAGAACTGAACTTTTTCTTTACGAAAAAGTGGGTAGGCGGGCGATCCTTCCTGTGGGAAGTACCAGCGAGGTAGGGGGGCGGGCGCAAGCGCCCGTCCCCACCCCCAAAAAGACGGGAATCCAAGGGGAATCCCTCCCCGATGCGCCGCCAGCGGCGCATCTCAGAATTCGGCGAAGCCGAATTCCTAGGTGCGTCGTGAAACGACGCACCGCAGAGCGCGAGAGCAGAGCTCTCGCGGCCTTGCCCTGCCGGTGTGAGCTCAGGAGCCCTCCCGGCGCCAGTATTTCCGGTCGAGGGAGCGGTACTGGATGGCTTCGGCGATGTGGGAAGCGCCGATCACTTCCTGGCCATCCAGATCCGCAATGGTGCGGGACACCTTCAAAATCCGATCGTACGCCCGGCCGGAGAGGCCCAGCCGATCAAAGGCGTTCCGAAGAAGCTGCATTCCCTGGTCGCTCACCGGGCAGTCCTCCCGGAGCCGGCCGGGGGTCAGCCCCGCGTTGCAGCGAATCCCGGTCCCATCGTATCGCTCCCGCTGAATCAGCCGGGCCGCCTCCACCCGCTTTTTGATTGCCGCAGAGCACTCCCCCGGCTCAGCGGAGGATATGCTCTCAAACTCCACCGGCAGAGCGTCCACATGGAGATCAAGCCGATCCAGCAGCGGGCCGCTCACCCGGTTCAAATAGGTCTGCACCCGTCCCTCCGGGCAGGTGCAGGCCCGGGTGGGATGCCCATAATATCCGCAGGGGCAGGGATTCATCGCCGCCGCTGCCATAATCGAGCAGGGGTAGGTGAGGGTTCCGCTGACCCTGGAAATGGTCACTGTCCCATCCTCAATGGGCTGGCGGAGGATCTCCATCACATTTCGCGGAAACTCCGGCAGCTCGTCCAGAAACAGCACCCCGTTGTGCGCCAGTGAGATTTCCCCTGGCCTGGGGATGCTCCCCCCGCCGGACAGTCCGGCCGGGGAGATGGTGTGATGGGGCGCCCGAAAGGGGCGGATGGTGATCAGCGGCTCTCCCTTGGGGAGCAGTCCGGCCACGGAATGAATCTTGGTTGTCTCTACCGCCTCCTCAAAGGTCATGTCCGGCAGGATGGAAGGGATCCGCTTGGCAAGCATACTCTTTCCGGAGCCGGGCGGGCCGATGAGGAGCAGATTGTGTCCGCCTGCGGCGGCAATCTCCAGCGCTCTGCGGCAGATCTGCTGGCCCTTTACATCCGCAAAATCCGGCGCGGGATGAAAGGGGGCAGGCGGCATTCCGCCCAGAGGCTCCAGCGGCGTCAGCCCCGCGCCGCCGGAGAGGAAAGCGGTCAGCTGCTTTACATGCTCCACCGGATAGATGGGAATCCCCTGCACAACGCTGGCCTCCGGCGCGTTCATACTGGGGACGAACAGCGCCGCCAGCCCCGCCTGCGCCGCGTGGAGGGCCATGGGGAGCACGCCGTTCACCGGGCGGATCTCCCCAGTGAGGCTCAGCTCGCCGATAAAGGCGCAGGGGCGCTCCAGGGGACGAAGCTGGGAGGCGGCAATCAGCAAGGAAATAAGCATCGCCAGGTCACAGCCCGCGCCGCTCTTTTTCACGTCTGCAGGCGCCAGATTGATGGTGATCCGTCCCAGCGGAAATTCATAGCCGCAGTTTCTGACAGCGGCGCTGATCCGATCCCGGCTCTCCCTGACCGCGGCATCCGGCAGGCCGATCACGTCGAACCGGGGGAGGCCGGTGGAAAGATCCGTTTCCGCCTGAATGGTGTAGGCGTCCATGCCAAAAAGCCCGATGGTCATCACTGGCGCTGTCATAAATATCCCCATCCTTTTGTATCAGCCGCCGGCAGGGCAGAGCCCTGTCGAATCCCGTCGGTTCCAGTATATCCCATTCCAGCGGAAAGAGCAAGGGAAAACAGAGATAAAAGGCCTTCCCTCTCAGAATCTCTGCGTGGTGGGAAGGGCAAGGCCGCGAGAGCTCTGCTCTCGCGCTCTGCGGTGCGTCGTTTCACGACGCACCTAGGAATTCGGCTTCGCCGAATTCTGAGATGCGCCGCTGGCGGCGCATCGGGGAGGGATTCCCCTTGGATTCCCATTA
>JAAVZY010000148.1 GCA_022791945.1 Oscillospiraceae bacterium
ACTTTTGGCCGTCTATGTCCACAAGGCCGCCCTGGGCCGGGAGGGGGCCGAAGTCTTCAGCGGCCACATAAAAAAGCACCTGCCGGGCATAGATGCCGTCCATGTTGGATTTCATCTTCTTTTCCCGCTCGATGTTCTCCAGGTCATCCAGAACGATTACCATGATTTTGCCGTTCACCCGGTGCCTCTCTCCGAATTCAGCCGGATTGAGGAAAACGGTTTTCACATCCTTATGGACAGCCATTTTGAAATCCAGCGGCTTCATCCAGGCAGCTTTACAAGCACTGTGGCGTCACCGGTTCCGGAGGAGGCCGCCGCATATCCCATCGGAACATGGACCGCAGCGGCGGCAGCTTCACTGCCGGCTTCGCCGCCGGTCTCTCCGCCAGTCTCACCGTCAGCCGTTTCCCCGCCGGAAGAGCTGCCGCCCGCAGGGGCCGCTCCGGTACCGTCGAAGATCAGCTCCTCCCCCTGTTCAATCGCCGCACCGCCGGATTTCTTCACCCGGAATACACCCACCATGTGGACGGAGCCAAGCTGTCCGGGGGGAATCTTCCCGCCGGCGATGCCCACCCGGTTTCCAATTACCAGAACGGCATCCTCGGGGATCTCCTTTTCGGTGGTATTCCGATAGTCCAAAGCCTCGCCCCGCTGCACATACGCAGCGGTGACATAGGCTGTATCAATGACCTTGTCGGCCGCCTTTGCTTTCGGCATCGTTGTCCCTTCCTTTCTCACGCCAGCAGCGTGTTCACAATTTTTTCTCCGGGGTTCTTAACCGCGCCCCGGAAGTCCATGACGCTGATGCCCCAGTCCAGGTACACATCCCACACAAAGCCCAGCTGTCCCGCCGTTTCCATCCGGCGGATGGTCGGCACCTCCTGGCCGTTCAGGTAATCGACTTCCATAAAGGCCGTATCCTCCACCGCCCCCAGCATAAACCAGGGCACGGGATTTCCCTCTCCGGCCAGCCGGTTGATCTCCGGATCCTCCACCTGCTCCAGGCCATAGCGATACAGGGGGTTCACCGCCTGGGTGTTGTCCGCGGTCTGAATCGTGGGGGAGTTGAACAGGGTGAACAGGTCAAAGCCAAGCCCCACCGGCAGCACCAGCATGGCGGGCCGGATGGTGATGGCCTGTCCGAACTGGTCCTTTTGGGTGGAGATTGCCATGATCATGGCCTGAACTGCCTCTTTGGTGATGCCGGTGCCCTTGTTCAGCAGGTTTTTATGGTCGCCGCCAAACAGCGCCTTGCCGTCGTAGATTTTGGGATTTTTCATCAGGAGCCCATAGCACTGGCGGTTGATGGTCCGGCGGGCCGCCGCGGCATGGCGGGCGGGGATGCTGGTCACCAGTCCGATGTCGTCGTTGATGAACGCCTGACGGGAAAGGGTGAACTGCTTGCCGTAGGTTTTCAGCTGGCGGGTGGGCAGCTGGGCATCCACCGGCCGGTCATGCTTCAGCTCACCGCCCTCGGGCACCTCCTCGAAGTCGCCGATGGGTCCGGCCAGATAATTGTTGTCGTGGCGCTTGAAGTCGCTGAGCGTTCCTTTCCTGGTCCAGCGGTCGAAGGTGACCGGAACCTGCTTGTGCCCGGTCACATAGGCTTTTTCGATTGCGCTGTCCAGGATGGCCGGGAAGGCGGAGGTGGGGTTGTAGTACTGCCGCTGCATCTCCGAAAACAGCTCATCGGAGCTCATGCGCCGGGCGCCGGCCATCCCCTCCCGTTCCAGACACTCAATCGCCAGATCCCGCAGACTCATCGCCGCAAACTGCCGGGCGCCCTCGTGTACCCCTTCGGGGGTCAGCCCGCCGCGGAGCACCATGCCCTCCGCCGCGTCCCGGCGGAATTCATCCTCTCCGGTTTCCTCAACGGAAATGCGGGCGGTCAGCGGTTTCTTGCTTTGTCTGAGGTGCTCCAGAATACCGGCCCGGGTCTCGTCCGGACTTTTCCCCTCCGAGAGGTACCGATCCGGATCGATCCCGAAGTCCCGGCACAGAGCGGTAATCGTGGCCACACGCTGCCGTTCAGCGGCAATGGCATCCTCCACCAGCTGCCGGGTGCGGTTCTGTTCCGAGCCGTCCGGTTCCTTCGGGAAGCCGTTTTCGGCCTCCGTCTGCCGGGTCAGCTCTTCAATCTCACTCTGCAAACGGTCAAATTCCGCCTGCTCACCGGCGGTCAGGTCCCGGCTTTCCCGCTTGGCGGCGTCCACCAGCTCCTGCTGGCGCAGCGCTTTCGCCGCCAGAAGTTCCTTTTTGTTCATACACACATGCCTCCAATCCTGTTTTGGTTGATCCGCAGCTGCCGCTCAAGCACGCTCAGCGGAGGAGCGGCGCTGACTGCGCTCAGTTCCCGGCCTACGCCGACCGTGGAATCGGCCGGAATGCTGACAATACTGATTTCAAAGGGCTGCCATTTCCGCATAATACAGCACGGACCATCGAACCGTCCGTCCGCACTCTTTTTGCCGGCTTTTACTTCTTCCCGTTCGTTCCAGTCGACCATATATCCCACCGATACCCCCTTTAAGGAGCCGGATTTCACCTTTCGGTAGACGATGTCCGATTCCGCGTCCTCGTCAAACTCGACCTCGGCTTCGCCCCGGCCGTTCTGAATCCAGGCGCGGCGGATCTTTCCGATGACCCTGTCCCGGTTATGGTTATAGAGCAGGCACCCGATTTCGTTCAGGCGGCTGAGATCGACCGCTCCCTCACGATGATCGAGAATCTCCGGTCCGAACATCCGGTCGTACGGCTCCTCACTGGAAAAGGAGAGGGTTACCGTTCGTCCCTCTCCCTCCTTTGCCCGGATGGCCGGTATGGTCATATCCCGATGCAGATGATTCGTCGTCCTCTCCGCCTCCGGAGGCGGGGACAGACTGCGCAGCGTTTCCAAAAATCATTCCTCCCAAATCAAGCTCATAGGTATCCCTGGCATATTGCAGCACCTCTGCGATGTCGTCAATCTGATCCCTCCAGTCGGCCCCGTTTTCTGCCGCTACCTGCTTGAAGGTCTTTTGCCCGGTCTGAAGGGCGGTCTGCACGGCCGCGGCCTCCTTGGCCGGATCAATCCATGGTTTGGGAGGCTTCACCCATTTGTGGGCAAAATACGCATCCTTCCGCTCCCAGAAGTCAGGAACAGCAACCTTTCCGGCCAGTACCGCCGATATCAGGAAGTCCTCGTAGATCTCATCAATCACATCCGTCAGCAGCTCCACCTCATCCGCATAGGTCAAACCGTCCTCAATGAGATTTTGCCGGGTAGAGCTGTAGGTGCTGCCGCTCATATCCCTGGCCACCGCCTCATAGCTCAGGCCCTGCCCGGCGGAGATCAGCCTTTGCAGCAGCTTGACATACTGGGCGGCGTCGGTGGCCTGCCCCTGGGGATTGATCATCTCGACCTCATCCCCCGCCTCCAGCTCCGAAACCATCCCCGGCGTGAACATCCGCCGATCGTAGGTCTTACCTTCGGCGGGACCCGCCCGGCCCCGTCCCATGTTCATGGGATTGATTTTCTTGATGAACAGCGAAACGCAGGCCAGAATCCGCTGCTTGGTGTTCTCAGCCACCATGTATTCGTTCGTGTCCCGAATGCGCGTCAGCGTAGGACTCAGATCGCTCATTTCCCGGAGCTGACTGGGCCGCCGCTTGCTGAAATAGAAAATCACATCCTTGGCCCCGATGTACATTGGCTTCGGAGCGGCGATTCCGTCGGTATCATATTGCCGGAACCAATAGCCCACCGGCCGGTTGTAGGGCGTATATTCAATTCCGCCCACCACGCGGTTCCCCTTTTGGTTGGCAGGGATGCTCCCGCTGTCCAGCTCGTCCACCTCCATTGCCTGGAGCTTGAAGGGCAGGATTCCGTCCGAAGTGTACCGCTTGACGAACAGCATTCCCCCATCCACCTTTTTGCGCAGGACGGCCATCCGAAGCATCTGACTGAGGCTCTGTGTGGCGGTTACATCGCAGTTTCGCTTTTTGCACCACTTCTTCCACAGATCCTCGATCTGCTGATTGAGCTCCGCGTTTCCGGTCTCAGCCTGAAGGGAGAAGCCTCCGCCCACCACGTTGCGGTCAAAGGCTTTCACCAGGGCGTTCATCATGTCCGAGTTGCGCTCCAAATCCCGTGCTCTGGCCCGGACGGTGTCCCGGCTGTACCGATCGATCTGTTCCGCGCTGGCATTGACAGCCCGCCAGTTGGTATTCAGCCGGGAATCGTCCCCCGCGTCATAATACCGCAGTTCTTCTCTCCAGGCCAGCCGGGCCAGTCCGCGCTTTGGATCAAACCAGCCGACAATGCGGTCCAGAAGATTCATACAATCACCCCCTTTCTTACCGTTTCCCTCTTGACAATACGTATTATACGTGTTATACTGATGTCATAAGGAGGGAAGAACATTGAAGGACAAAGACCTGCTGAAACTTTTGAAGGAGAATGGCTGGAAGGTCGTCCGTGTCCATGGCAGCCACCATGTCCTCCAAAAAGGAGAATCCACCACGGTGGTTCCCGTACATGGCAGGGACGTTCCGACCGGCCTGCTGAATAAAATTCTGAAGGACGCAGGGCTCAAGTGAGCCCTCGTCCGCAAGGAGGTTTTTACCATGTTTGTTTATCCTGCGGTTTTTCACCGGGAAAACGGCGCCTATTGGGTGGAATTCCCCGATCTTCCGGGTTGCCAGAGCTTCGGGGAGACGCTGAACGAGACCATGGCCGAAGCCCAGGAAGCCCTGTCGGCCTACCTGCTCACCCTGCTGGAACAGGGGAAGCCTTTGGCAACGGCCTCGGATATTACCTCGATCCATCCGGATGACGGGTTTGTATCCCTGGTGGCCGCCTCCATTGACCCGTACAGGGACACCCGGGCGGTGAAGAAGACACTGACCATCCCTTCGTGGCTCAATGACCGGGCCATAGCGATGGGGGTGAACTTCTCCCAGGTCCTGCAGGAAGCGCTGCTCTCCAAAATTCAGGCATAGCCAAAAGCCGGAGTGAACTGCCGGACGGTTCTGAGGACCGTCCGGCAGTTCATCTTGATTCAAAAAAGGCCACGCAGGTATGGGGCATCAGGCAGCTTTCCTCCTCGCCGGCAAGCTCCGCCGTCAATTCCTTCCGCATCTGCCGGAGCAGCGACAGGTCGGCCCGGGTCAGGCTCCGGCTGCCGATTTTATAGCTCTGGCCGCCCGCAAGGATCGACTGGATGGCCTGGTCGACCTGCTCCAGCAGCTCCTGGGGCTGGTATCTGTTTTCGGTGTCGGTTTTCATAGGTTCTGCCTCCTAGATCCAATTTTCATTTGCGTGGATCCACTCCTCTTCAGGGGCGGGAGCCGGTTCCGCCCCGGGGCGCTCCGCAGGCTCATCATCCAGATATAAATAACGCACATCCATCATATCCGCGGCCGCCATTGCGTACACCTCGCAGTCCAAATAGTGATTGGCTCCATGGGAGTGCTTCTGCACCCATTCCTGTATGGTCCGGCTGCCCCGCTTTACATGGACCTTATGTTCGGCGGTCACCTGCTCGGCATATTCCCGGTCACACCCTGCATAGACGGTCCAACTTCCCTTTTCTTCGATCTTCTTTCGCATCCGCCCGGCGATCATGTCCTTGTATTTCCCGGTGTCAATCAGCACCAGGTCCATGCCGTATGCCCGGCTGGTTGCCTTATTGACCTTGCTGATGCGGTAATGGGTATACATCGAGCCGCTGTTTCCCTTGCTGGGCATAGCCCACTCGGAATTGGAAGCGCAGAAGTCATATACCAGATCCGTATTGTCGCCGCTGTCGATAAGCGCCAGGCTGACAATCATCGGAGGCCCGGCGTCCTCCCGCTGGTAGGAAAGGTTCATAACCTTCTCCACTTCTCCCAGGCTGAGCGCCTGTCCGTGCGCGATGTTCTGAGAAGTGATGTGATTCCCCCAGGCCCGGATGGTCCAGTATACGCAGTTTTCCTGCACATCCACCCCGCCGGTAAGCAGCTTCGCCCACCTGGGTACCATCAGCTCCGGCAGATGTGTCTGGCGCTCCAGCACCAGATCGGCGCTGGTTCTGAGGCTGGTATCCTCCCAGGGCTCGGACAGCCAGGAGTTCACAAAATTTTGGAGCTTCTCCGGATCGTCCTTGCTGGCCAAAAATTCCCGCACCGCATCCGAGAATCGGACAAAGGGGGAGTAGAGGGAGTTGATCCAAAATCCTACCTTGCGGTGGCGCGGAGTGTTCTGCCGGACGGTCCGCCATTCGCCCTGCCGGATCATCCGGACCTTATGCTGATCGGTGATCATGGCGCCGCATTCCGGACAGACATACACGGCCATCTCGGCACGGTCGTCACGGCTCATTCCTTCGCCGTCCGGGAATTTCACCTGCGACCATTTCAGTTCAATCATTTTGCTGCAGTGAGGACAGGGAACAAAGTAATGCTTCTCCGCGTCGCACTCCTGCAGGGACTTCCACACATGACCGTTGGTAATGGTTGGGGTGCTGGTGATGAAGATTTTGCGGTTCGCAAAGGTTTTGGTCCGCTCCCGGGCCAGTGAGATTGGTTCCGCTTCCTTTCTGCTTGCTCCGGGATACTTGTCCACCTCATCCAGCAGCAGAAACCGGATGGCCTTGCTGGACAGGTTGGCTGGGGAATTCGAGCCTGCAAGGCTGATATACATCCCGTCAAACTGTAGCTCCAGCTTTTTGCTGTCATCATCCCGGTACTTTTCCCGCAGTACCGGGGACGCCTGAAGCATCGGAACGATGCGGTTTTTGGCCACGCTCTCCGCCAGTACATCCGAGGGGTATACCACCATGGTGGGGGAAGGATCCTGCTGGATGATATAGCCGAGAATGTTCAGAATAGCCTCGGTTCCGCCCAGCTGGGAAGCCTTGCACAGCACGACCTCCTCCGTTTCATAGTCCATCAGGGAATCCATCACCTCGACCAGATACGGAGTGAGGGAATTTTTCCAGGGTCCGGGGAGGGCACTGGTCTTGCTGTCCAGCATCCGGTATTTCTCCGCCCATTCGGATATGGTCAGGTCCTCCGGAGGCATCAGGCTCTCCAGCGCTTTGTGCTGGTAGGCTGTAACCGGGTACCTGCGGATCCGGGGTTTCCCTTTTGTCACCCGGCATCATCGCTCCGTACACCCGCGACCACAAAAGCCCGGAGCAGCTGCGTGACGTCCGCCTGCAGTTCTTTCTCAATATGGCGGGCCTCCGTCGGATCGACCAGTCCGCTGATCCGGGTGATTAGCCGCCCCGGCAGGGACAGGGCGAACTTTTTGAACGCTACGAAGAACCGGGAATAGTCCATCGTGGCTTCCTCGACGGAGATATATCGTCCGGCGGCGATGTCGGTTTTCAGGCGGTGCAGTTCACTCTGACTCTCTTTGAGAGCGATCTCCGCTTTCATTTTCTGTTCCCGCAGCTCCATCTCCTTTTCGGAGCGATTCTTTCCGTATGCCTTGTCCGAAAGGTATTTGACATACTGCTGAATGGTGGGAACCAGGTCATATCGCCGCCCGTCCACCGTTTCGGTTGTAGGCAGGACGCCCTCCTGCGTCAGCTGCTGGATCCGCCGGACGGTTACGCCGAAAAGCTGGGCGATGATCTCAACCCGGTAAAGCCCACCCCCGGCCACGTTCCTGTTGCTGTCCAAATAAAGCTCCTCCCCTCGCAGAATTTCATGCTGAAGCTGTTCCGTGGTCATACGGCACCGCCTTTTTCCCGGTGTAGGCTTCCCAGCGCCGGATGATCACATCCACATTGCGCTCATCGTACTCCATGAGGTAAGCCGTCCGGCCCAGCTGTTCCGCCGCCATAAGGGTGGTGCCGCTCCCTCCGAAAAAGTCACCGACCTTCCATCCCGGTTTGCTGGAGTTGGTCATCAGCCGTCCAACCAGCGGAATGGGCTTCATGGTGGGATGCAGGGGATTCCGAGTCGGTTTGTTCTCAAAGTGGACGCTGGTCAGGTCTTTGTATTGCCGGAGGTAGTTTTCGATGAACGCCAGTAGTTCCTGCTTTTTCATGGCGCTAAAATCCAGATCCTCTTCCAGCAGAACGCTGTCCTGGGTCCGGTCGTTTATGAAATAGTGGGCCGCGCCCTCCTTCCAGCCGTAGAGAAGCGGCTCATGCCGCCATTGGTAATCCTGGCGCCCGAGAACAAAAGCGTTCTTTTCCCAGATCAGGCATTGCGCCAGCTTCAGACCTGCGTCTGCATAGGCCTGCCGGAATTGGAGGCCGCTGCTTTCGGCATGGAACACATAGATTGCCGCACCGGGCCGCATGGCCTGGTTCATGTTCTGAAATGCGGCCAGCAGGAACTGATAAAAGCTCACAGCATCCATATGGTCATTTTCGATGGTGTTGTTTGTGCGGCGGCTGCCCTGGCTGAGATAGCTTTCCAGGAATTCCGCTTTCGCGCCGTAGTCCACATTGTAGGGCGGATCGGTGATAATGAGGTCGAGCTTTGCACCGTCCATCAGCTGCTCCACATCGGCGGCATCGGTGGAATCACCGCACATGAGGCGATGCCGCCCTAACTGCCAAAGATCGCCCCTGCGGGTGGTAGGGACATCGATGTCCTTTGCGGCTTCTTCCGGGTCAAAGTCATCGTCCCGGGCATCCGGCGGGATGTCCAGCTCCTGAATCAGATCTTCAAGGTCCGGACGTTGGAACCCGGTAACGGAAAAGTCATAGCCCTCAAGGTCCAACTCGATTAAAAGATCTTTCAGGATGGCGTTGTCCCACTTGCCGGTGATCTTATTGAGCGCAATATTCAGGGCCTTTTCTTTCGCCTTATCCGGAATGTCGAGAATGATGACATCGGCCTCGGCATAGCCCAGGTCCATCATTACATTGCGGCGCTGGTGACCCTTGATGATGGTGCCGTCGCTGTTGATTACAATGGGATCGGCGTACCCGAATTCGTTCAGGCTGTTGCGAATCTGGATATATTCCGGGTCATCCGGGGTCAGTTTCTTCCGGGGATTGTACTCCGCCGGCCGCAAATCGGCCAGCTTTCGCCGTTCAAACTGCATGGTCAGCCCTCCTTGTTGGCCCCGGTATGGGGCTTGCGTAACGAAATGCAGGAAATCTTTTTGCCCTCACGGAGAAAAAGCCCGCGCCTTCCCCGCCCCGCAGGGGGGGCCGGGGGCAGGTAGTACCTACGGCCAGGGGTGGCCTGACGCTTGTGAAAGCCGCTCAGGACGGTCAGATATGTGCCATCCAAGGCGCTCCGGCCGGCCTTGCGCCTCCCCCAAAAGCAAGGGACCACAACCGGGCAAGCTGCCGGCTGCGGTCCCTCACAAACTTTTACTGATACCAGTATACCACAGTTTTTCAGAAAAATCGTCCGGTTTTTTTCCGGACTTTTATCCGCTCTCTGTGATGCCGTAAAGGGCAATGGTGAAGTGCCGCAAAGCCGAATCCCGTCGGTCATAGACAGTGCTTCTTTCCAGATGCAGTTGTTCACACAGCGCCTCCGTTCCTCCCTTTGTCCGATGTATGTAAAAGCATTCCAGCACCAGCTTCTCCTCATCGCTCAGAATTGCCAGCGCTTTGTCCACCTGCGCTACCCACAGCCGGGTTTCCTTCAGCCGTCGTTTCAGCTCGTCCCGATGGATAATGTTAGACAGCATGGCGTCCTCCCGGCTGCTGCCGCCTCCGGAGACAGGCGTGCTGTCAACAGCGGCGCTGCGGATACCCACATATGCCAACTCAAGCCGTTTGATTTCTCGGGAGATATTCTCCAGCGCCTCCCGTCGTGCCGTATAATTTTTCAGCTTGTCAATGGCTTCCCGTTTCCAGTTCATTCCGCATCCTCCTCTCTATGATCTGTTTGGCGTCCGCCAGGGTGGAAACCACAGCGGCAAAGCCCCCGGCGGCGTTGATCTGCTTGATGGTCTGTTCCTGCAGCTTGGTCAGCTTCCCGATTCCGGGGCGCTTAACCTCGAATCCGAAAAAGCGGCCGTCAATGACGGCACAGATATCCGGTATTCCGCCCCGGCTGTAGGGACCGGCAGCGGCTTTCCAGACAAAAGCTCCGGGATAGGTGTCCTTCAGCCACTTGATGATTTTGGCCTGATACCAGCTTTCCTTGTGCGGGTCTGTTTTGACAGTCATAAACCCACCCCCATTCTCACGGCCTTGTCGTCCCAGTATTCCGAGGCTCCGACCTTTCTGGGCCGGTTTCCGAATTCCTCGATCCAGTCCGGGAGACTTTCGTTGACGGAATCAAATTCGAGACCCCATTCCCGGCAGGCGTCCACCGCCGCCTGAAGAAGCGGCCCCTCCCGGCAGGTCCAGAGAATGAGGCCTGCGCCGTCCGCCTGTTCCTGCTTTGCCAGTTCGATGACGGCCCGGTTTGGTTTTCCAATGGCGGGAAAGGCATCGGTGCAAAGGCACCCGTCAAAGTCGATTGCGATAGCCTTTCTCATTGTCTCCCCTCCAATTCTTTTTTTGCCCACATGGCTATGCCTTTTTTGACATTGGCTTGATAATACTCAGTCCCGTTGAAATTCTTGCATCCCTGACACCCGACCATGATGCAGGAAATCTCGTCTTTCCACTGTTCCTCTGGAGCGGAATCACTCTCTGTTCCGCATGGGTATTTGGATAAGGTCATAGTCAGTCCCCCTCATTCAGCGGCGGCGCTTCCTGGAAGTCCGGATCCCCGGTGGCCGGGGCGTCCGCCCATTCGCCGGCGATATCCGATACAGGGTAATCGGCAAACTGTTCCCGGTTTTCCTGTTCGCTCTCCATGAAGCGGCTGGCCATCATGTCCGCTGTCTGAAGGGCAAGGACGGCGGGATATTGCTCTATGCTCTGGCCGACCGCCGCATCGTTGTCCCTATCCCCGTTGAAGCCCATGTGGTGCCATATCGCATACATTTCCTGATTGGTGAGGGATATGTACTGTTTGATAATCATGGCGCTTTTTGGGCCGTGGCCCAGCGGCATCCGGTCGTTCACAGTGTAGAAAGGCTTTTTCTCCCATTTGCCGGTCTGTTCGTTTTTCACATTCCGGGTGCTGGTTCCGTAGAAGTAGGTCTTGCAGATGTCGTGAAGCAGGGCTATGATGGTCACGCTCTCATCCGGCATAGTGTCCACCACTTTCCCGGCGGCGAGGTATTCCCAGTAGTTTTCGCTCTGGTTCCAAAGCAGGAGGCCCCGCAGGGCATCCAGAACATTGAGGCTGTGCTGAAGCAATCCGCCGGGGGTGGAGAGGTGATACTTGGTGCTGGCTGGGGCCGTGTAGAAGTCGCTCTTTTTGATGTACTCTATGAGCTTGTCCATGCCGGGGCGCTGAATCTTCGCCAGTTCCGCTTTAAAACGGGAGATCCGGTTTTTCGTGTCCATCGTGTCAGTCCTTTCTTTTGTCAGGCAGTGTGTTCAAAAAATCGGTGATGCGCTGGTAAAGCTCCAATGGAAACGGTTCTCTTTCATTCATGAGGCCGCTCAGTTTGGAGGTCGGTATCCTGACGGCCTGAGATACCCGATTGAGGGTCAGCCCCTTTTGTAAGTAAAGGGCCTTGATTTCGGCGGTATCGATTCCAGCGTCTTTGTTGGCAGCTCTGGCTTGTTCCCTATGCCGCTGATTCTCTGCCGCCGCTTCCCGCCGATCAATGGCCAGCTGGCAGGACTGACTGCCGCATCCGTACATAAGGCCGCCGTCCCCTGGCCCATCCCAAAAGCCGACAGGGTACTTCGTTGGCTCCAGGCATTTTTCGCATCTCTGATGTTCGTTCATTCACTACCTCCATCTAATACAGGCGAAAATTTAATTCCTGGTTTAACATCGCCCACCGAAATCGAGGATCATCTGGAGAGATTAGGCGTCCATCTTCAAGCTGAAATCGTTCGTCATAATCATGGAGTGTGTGGCCGTTTGCCTTGAATTTCATCGGGCTATCTACATCCCAGCGGAGCATAAGCGTCCAATACTCCGGATATTTTTTTCTTAATATCCGTAATGTTTCCAAGCGCTGCTGTGGGCAAAACCAGCAGCCACCTCTGGCGTAATCGGTGTAAATGGGGGAAAGAAGGCCGTTTTCATCACACCATCTACGACAATTTGCCTCTGTCCATCCTGCCGCAACAAGAGGCATTTTAACGCCTTGTTTTGTTCGATGCTTCTCTATTCGTTCTGGTTCGTCTGCAGCAATTCCCCAGTAAGCAATTTTCCCTCTCATGACTTTATCAAGCGGTTCCCGTTTACAGCTTGATTGGATTTCACAACCTTTTATTCGAGGCCAGCCCGCCATTTCGCCCACTCTGTTTCCCCGCATCCGCTTCCTGTAGATTAGCTGCTCTGCCGTATACGGTCCTCTGACGTGTTCAACCTGCAAGCCCCACCGTTTCTGAATGATGTTGTCCGCATACGCCTTAAATTCCACCATGGGCGGAAGATCCGCCGGCAGGATATCCGTGGCC
>JAAVZY010000032.1 GCA_022791945.1 Oscillospiraceae bacterium
AAATGGGGGATGGGCGAGGGATTTTCCAGTCCGTCAAGGAAAAAAGCGGAGGAATCCTTTGTGGATTCCGAGCATTTTTGACGCGGATCGGTCTGGAAAAGCTCCGTCCAGACCCCGTTTTCAGCTGTGAATACAGGTTCTAAGACCCGCTCCCTGCCCTGGCTCACCATTTATCATTTCTCTGTTTGAAAGGAATCTGCGGCGCTTATGAGTAAAAAGAAATCCTCTGTCCCTCCCGTTTACGCTCCGCCTGCTCCCAGGGATCAGGCCCGGTGGTTCTTTCCTTTGTCTGCTTTCGCCCTCTTTGTTTTCTACGCCTTCCTCTTTGACGTGGGTTTGGACGGCGCCGTTACAGGGAAGATTCTCGCCCTCTGCATCTGCGTCGGGACCGTGGTGCTCCTGTTCACCCAGCGGGCCCGGCAGCTGGCGGGCCGGATCACCCCCCTGCTGCTGGCTGTCCTGGGCTATGCCCTGGTCTGCGGCATTTCCACCTTCTACGCTGCGGCGGGAAAGTTTGCCATCAAGGAGTATACCGTCACCCTGGGCTCACTGGGGCTGCTGCTCCTGATCACCGCGCTGGGAAAGGGCGGCGAGCAGACCGCCCGCAGCGCTGCCGCCGCTGTCTCGGGGGCTACCGCCCTATTCAGCCTCATCAGCATCGACGCCGCTTCCCTGGGCTGGATTACCGTGGGCTTTAAGACCCTGATCCGGCCGTTTACCTCCATCTATGAAACCTACGGCGGCTTCGAGTCCGGGGCACGGATCACCAGCATTTTCCAGAACCCCAACATCTACGCGGGCACCACCGCCCTGGGGATTCTGCTGGGGCTTTACCTCTGCCTCAGCGAGGAACGGCCCGGCCGGAGGCGGTGCTGGCTGGCGCTGCTTTCCGTGAACGCCCTGGGCTTTCTGCTGGCCTTCAGCATGGGCGGAACCGCCATGTTCGCCCTCTCCATTGCCGCCTACCTTATTGCTGCCGGGAAGGGAAAGCGGAATCCAGCATTCGTGCTCATGCTGGAGACTGCCCTTCTGACACTGGCTGCCGCCGCCCTCTCCTATGCGGGGCTGGGCAGATCCGGCCCCCGTTCCGCCATTCCCCTGCTGGCGCTGGTGCTGAACGCTCTGGGGCTGATTCTGGCCGATCGGTTTCTGGGCGGGAAGCTCACCGGCTTCCTGCAGAGCAAGGGAAAGCTCCCAGCCCTCTGTGTAGGCGGGCTGTCGGCGCTGCTGGTACTGTATCTGGCGCTGGGCTTCCTGCTCACGGGCAGCTACCGGTTCGCCCCCGGGGAATCCCTCCGCCGCTCCGCCTATCCCGCCCCGGGGGAGTATACCCTCCGTGTGGAGGGAGACGGCTCCCCCCTGAACGTGATGATCGAAAGCCAGGACAGCGCTCAGACACAGCTTCACACCTCCACCGTTCTCTATCGGGGAGCGGCTCAGGACGCGGTTTTTACCGTTCCTGAGGAAACCCTGGTGGTCTATCTGGTCTTTTCCTCCCCGGAGGGCGGCACGCTGGAGCAGGCTGTCCTCTCCGGCCAGGGCGAGGAACACGCCCTGCCCCTGAAATACCTGCTCCTCCCCCCCTTTGCCGCCAACCGGCTCCAGGGTCTGCGGGCCAATGAGAACGCCATCCAGCGGTTCGTATTCTTCCGGGACGGGCTGCGGGTCTTTGCCCGGAGCCCCATCTGGGGCAGCGGGCTTGGAAGCTTTGAAAATTCCCTGTTCAGTGTCCAGGACTTCTATTACACCACCAAATATGTCCACAACCACTACATTCAGGCTCTGGCGGATACCGGCGTTATCGGCTTTGTATTCTTTGTAGGCATTTTGGGGCTGGCTGCCGCCGCCCTGATCCGGAAGCGCGGAACGGACAATCCCTGCTATCCGGCTCTCTGGGCCTGCCTGACCATGATCGCCGGCCATTCCATGGTGGAGGTTTCCTTCTCGGCGGAGTATTTTCAGCCCACAGCCTTTCTGGTGTTCGGGCTGATCTCTCTGAATTTCTCCACCTCGCTGGAGAAAAAGCCCCTGTTTCAGGGCTGCCGGTGGGGAGCAGCCGCCTGGATGACCCTTTTTGCCCTGCTGCTCAGCGGCAATCTGATGGGGAAGCTGATCCGCACCGAAGGAACCCTGGAAAGCCTCCAGTCCTCCGCCCGGATCGATTTCTATGAGAAAAACGACAGCAAGCTCAGCTATGTGATGGCCAGCACCAGCTTTGACGATCCCGCCATCCGCCGGCAGGCGGAGGCTTACGCGCAGGATCTTCGGAAGGTGCGCTCCAATTCCCTGGCGGGCTATCTGGCCCGGTACTATATTGCTGTGGGGGATTACAACGGGATGTTCGGCTGCATGGAGGAGGGAATCGAATACACCAAATCCTCTCCGGAGTTCTGGCAGACGCTGCTGGTGAATCTGGAGTACGCCTACAGTCCCGCCTACAATCCCACCTATGAGACGCTCATGTCGGAGCGGGAGGCGAATCTGGATCGGGCGCTGGCGATCTGCAGCCAGCTGGCGGAGCTGAATCAGACGCAGATGGATCAGATCCCGCTCCTTGCCCGGAATCATATGCTCATCGGCAATCTGGAGGCAATCCGCGCCCTGGAGGATCAGCAGGCGGTTGACAGCCTGCTGACCAGCAGGCTGTTCAGCCTGGAGCACTTTGCGGACATGGACGGGGACGGGCTGCCTGACGCGGTTTCCGGCCTGCGGGCCGGAGACGGCGGCTTCCTGGCCGGGCCCGGCAGCCTGGATTTGAAGGTGTTCCACGATCTGGAAGGCGCGTATCTGCTGACACTGGAATGCGGTGATCCTGCCGCGCTGACGGGAATCTCCGTGGGCGGTCAGCCGGTTTCCTTCGCTCCGGAGGGGGAGCGGCTCGCCGCCAGGTTCACTCTGCCCGGCAATGAAGAGGTTGCGCCCACCACGATTACCCTCACCTTCGGCAAAGAGACGATGGTTACGGCCCTCTCTGCCGAATGGGTGGAATGATTCCGCCTGGAAAGGAGCCCTATGAAAACCAGCGACTTTTATTACGAGCTTCCCCCGGAGCTCATCGCCCAGACCCCTTTGGAGCCCCGGGATTCCTCCCGGCTGATGGTGCTGGATCGAACCTCCGGGGAGATTATCCACCGGCATTTTCGGGATATCGGCGCGTATCTGCATCCGGGAGATCTGCTGGTGCTCAACAATTCCCGTGTACTTCCCGCCCGGCTGTTCGGCAGGAGGGAAGATACGGGCGGGGATGTAGAGCTTCTGCTCCTGGAGCAGAAATCCCAGGACAGCTGGGAAACCCTGGTAAAGCCGGGGAAGCGGGCCCGTGAGGGCGCCCGGATTGTATTCGGGGACGGACTGCTTACCGGGGAGATTGCCGCCGTGCAGGAGGACGGGAACCGGATTATCCGCTTTGAGCTCCGGGAGGATGAGGCGTTCTTTCCCCTTCTGGATCGGCTGGGACAGATGCCCCTCCCCCCCTATATCACCGCCGAACTGGCGGATCAGGAACGGTATCAGACCGTTTATTCCAAGACTGTAGGCTCTGCCGCCGCGCCCACTGCGGGCCTTCACTTCACGCCTCAGCTGCTGGACGCGCTCCGGGCCGGAGGGGTGGAGACTGCGGAGGTGACCCTTCATGTAGGGCTAGGCACCTTCCGGCCTGTAAAGGCGGAGGAGATCGCCGATCATCATATGCATTCGGAGCACTACTGGATCCCAGCGGAAACAGCGGAGCGGATCAACGCTGCCAAAGCCCGGGGAAGCCGGGTGATCGCGGTGGGCACCACCTCCTGCCGGACCCTGGAAAGCGCCGCCGCTCAGGGGGAGCTCCGGGCCTGCTCCGGCTCCACGGATATTTTCATTTACCCGGGCTATCAGTTCCGGTGTATCGACGGGCTGATCACAAACTTCCATCTGCCGGAGAGCACGCTGATCATGCTGACCGCCGCTTTCTGCGGCCGTGAGAACATCCTCCGCGCCTATAAAACCGGCGTCCGGGAAGGATATCGTTTTTTCTCCTTCGGGGATGCGATGTTTATCGGGGACTTGACATAGGATGGCTGAATCGGTATGCGCACCATCACACTGAGAGATTGGAAGGACGGGATCATATGGCTGAAACCATTGAAAAGCTGGATCCAAATTTCCGCAGTCAGACGCTGCAGGGAGGATTTGTATATCAGGATCTCTACCAGCTGAAGGAGGTCCGGGTCAGCGGGCTCTTTGAAGGCACCTTTTGCCGGATGGATCCGGAGGCCCTTTCCGGAATCCCGTCAGAGGGGCTGCAGCAGCTGGCGTGGAATACGGCAGGGGCCACCGTACGATTCCGGGTGCCGGGGGGACGGTTCGCCGTTCGGATGGAGCTCCGGTTTGGCGGCGACCTACCCCATATGCCGCGAACCGGTCTGGGCGGCCTGGACGTCTACTGCAAAGCAGGACTGGACCGAACCTTTCACGCCTGTTTCCGGCCGGAGGTTTACGGCAGCCGGAAGGTGGAGGGAGAGGTGAATCTTCCGGCAGGAGAGGAGGAGGTTCTGCTCCATCTTCCTCTTTATGACGGAGTTTCCCGGTTGGAGCTTGGGTTCCCCGAAGGGATCGTCCCTTTTGCGCCCACGCCCCGCCGTGTGGAGCGGCCGGTGGTCTTTTACGGCTCTTCCATCACCCAAGGGGGCTGCGCCAGCCGACCGGGCAACTGCTATACTGCTATGATCTCCCGCATGCTGGACTGCAATACCTGGAACCTGGGCTTTTCAGGCAATGCCAAAGGAGAGCCGGAAATGGCAGAGTACCTCTCTGCCATGGACATGAGCGCTTTTGTCTGCGACTATGACCACAACGCGCCTTCTGCCGAATATCTGGAGCAGACACACCTGCCTCTTTTGCGGACGATTCTCACCCGCCAGCCGGATCTGCCGGTCGTGCTGGTGACCAAGCCGGACTTTTTCCATGGAGATATAGAAGAAAATCACCGCCGCCGGGACATCATCTTTCGTTCCTATCTCTGGGCCCGGGAGCGGGGGTATCAGGCCGAGCTGGTGGATGGGAGCAGTCTTTTCTCCGGCCCCATGGCTCTGGACTGCACAGTAGATGGCTGCCATCCCAACGATCTGGGATTCTATCGGATGGCGCAGGGGATTGCTCCAGCCCTCGAACGCGTTCTGAACTGAAGAACATTTGAGGGTTCGTGTTCGGAAAGGCAAGACCTCGAGGCTCTGCGGTGCGTCGTTTCACGACGCACCTAGGAATTCGGCTTCGCCGAATTCTGCGATGCGCCGCCAGCGGCGCATCGGGAAGGGATTCCCATTGGATTCCCATTATTTGAAAGGGCTTTTGAAGGGCGGAAAAGGGGTGGGGTCAAGTCTGTACAGACTTCCGAACATCTGCCACGCAGACAGTCTGATTGACGCAGTACGCTTTTTTCGTAAAGAAAAAAGCTCCCTCCTGTGTGTGGGGTACTTCCTGCGCCGCAGAGGGTATGCGCGCAGCAGAACACGCTCGAAACTTTCTGCGTCGTAGTCTCTGCGTCGCATGCAGGGATGAATTTTTTCTTTACGAAAAAATGGGTAGGCGGGCAATCGTCCACGAAGGGAGTACCAGCGAGGCAGGAACCGAAATTCTGCCCCCTATAACCCCAAAAGAAGGGATTCCAAAGGGACGCGTCCCTTTGGCGAGAGCGCGAGAGCAGAGCTCTCGTGGCCTTTCCCGACCACGCATGCAGAGAGCTTTAAAAGTTCCAATAGATTGCAATGGGGACATTTCTGGTTCCCGGAATGCGTTTGCCGACTGTGATGTGATCAATCAGAATTTCTACAATTTCACGGGTCAGGTGATCCAGGTTAACGTACTGCTCCATCAGTGCCTTGCGGTTATCGCCGAGGGCGATTCTGTCCTCGATTTCTGCAAGCTGACGGCGGCTTTCCCGCCGGGCGCACTCCAGGCGGGATTTCTCAAGGGAAAAATCCCTGGAGAGCGCAGCGAAATCCTCCTCATTGAGCAGACCTCTGACCTTATCTATATATAAATCTCCCAGCCCTTTTGTATATTCGGCAATTCTTTTCTCATAGGCGGAGAGAGAGGACAGCAGCTGCTTTTTCTGCTCCTGGAGATTTTCGCAAAATTCAATGTTCCGTTCCAGCTCTTCCCTGTCCAGATAGGCGGCTGCCAGACGGTTCAGCTCGTCAAGGACCATCCGCTCCAGCCTCTCCACCGAGATGAAGGCTCCGGCGCAGGCGTCCTTGGCCACATGGCGGCTGGAGCACTGGAGATAATGCCGCCCGTGGTTTTTGGAGGAACGCAGGGTATAGCCGCAGCCTGCACATATGGCCTTTCTGGCAAAGAGCCCCACCGTTCCGGACGCAAAGGGCCTGCTTCGTTGCGCAAGCATGGCCTGCACCCGATTCCAGAGGGGACGGTCAATGATCGGCTCGTGCGTTCCCTCCACGCGATACCATTTGCTTTGCGGGCGGGGCTTGTTCTGCTTGGTCTTGTAGGAGATGCTGCCGTATTTGCCCTGTACCATGTTGCCGATATAGAGCTCGTTGGAGAGCATATGGGAGATGGCAAAATACTTCCAGAGCGTGCTGTTTTTTCGTTTGGGCTGCTGATAGCGCAGGCCGTGGAGCCGCTTGTATTCGGTGGGATTCGGGATGCCGCGATCATTGAGCATCCGGGCAATCGCAGTTTTCCCATATCCTTGGGAAAAGAGGGTGAACACCTCCCGGACGACAGCGGCCGCCTCCTTGTCAATAATCAGATGTCCTTTCCGGTCGGGATCCTTTTGATAGCCGTAGAGCGCAAAGGCGCCGATGTGAAAGCCGTTCTGCCGCCGGTTGGTCAGGACACTGCGGATGTTCTCGGACATATCCTCCAGATACCATTCGTTTACCAGCCCGTTGATCTGCCGGGACTTTTTGTTGCCCTTATTGGCAGTATCAGCGTTGTCTACAATGCTCACAAAGCGGATGCCCCAGACAGGAAAAAGCCCGTGGATGTATTTTTCCACCAGCTCCAGCTCCCGGGTGAAGCGGGATTGGGTCTTGCAGAGAACGATATCAAACCTGCGGGCCTCCGCGTCCTTCAGCAGGCGGTTGAATTCAGGCCGCCTGCGGTCGGCGCCGGTGTAGTCGTCGTCGCTGTAAAGGTTGTAGACCTCCCAACCCTGTTCCATTGCGTATTGCAGCAGCATCGCCTTTTGATTCTGGATGCTGTTGCTGTCCTCGGTTTCAAAATGCTTGTTCCTGTCTTCCTCGGATAAACGGCAGTAGATCGCTGCTTTCATTCCAGTGTCTCCTTAGCGCCTGTTGGGAATCTCTGCGCGGTCGAAGGGCAAGACCTCGAGGCTCTGCCTCGAGCACCGCCAAGGGGGCCCGGCCCCCCTTGGATTCCCATCTTTTTAAGGGCTTATTAAGGGCGGAAAAGGGGTAGGGTCAAGTCTGTGCAGGCTTCCGAACTTCTGCCACGCAGAAAGTCTGATTCCCGCAGTACGCTTTTTTCGTAAAGAAAAAAGCTCCCTCCTGCGTGGCACAGCGTTTGACCCCGCAGAGAGTATGTGCGTAGCAGAACACGCTCGAAACATTCTACGTCGCAGCCCCTACCCCACACGTAGAGCTGAATTTTTTCTTTACGAAAAAATGGGTAGGCGGGCGATCGACCCTGCGGGAAGTATCAGCGAGGCAGGGACTAAAATTCTGCCCCCATAACCCCCAAAAGATGGGAATCCAAGGGGACGCGTCCCCTTGGCAGAGCGCGAGACAGCGTCTCGCGGCCTTGCGGGGCGTCAGGGAGTATTTTCCATATCAAAAGGATATGTCACACAGCCGCTTTCGATTCCTCGGCGCTGCAAATGGCAATCGCCTCCATGCTATACGCTGGTAAAGGCATCGTCTTCGCTGGTTCAGCGTGAAAGGATGGATTCATCCCTACTTTCATTCACTCAGATAAATGAAAACAGGAAGAGCGTGGCAGGAACACCTGCCACGCTCTTCCTGTTTTTAGGACAGCAGTTCGTGTTATACCCGCTTATTCGTCGTCCTCCTCCTGGGGCTTGGGGAAGACCTTCACCAGAAGGGAAGTGATGCGCTGTTCCTGCACCTCCTCCACAGTAATGGAGAGATTTTCATATGTAAAACTCTCCTGTGGCTCCGGAATATGCTCCAGGGTGTCCAGCACCCAGCCGCTCATACTCTGGCTGGAGCCTGTGTAGGCGCTGTCGTCCACGTCCAAATCCTCGAACAGATCATAAACATTCCTGTCTCCGCTGACCCGGTAGGTATCCTCCGAGAGCTGCTCCAGCTCCTTCTTGATCTGATCGCTCTCGTCCCAGATTTCACCTACCAGCTCCTCCACGATATCCTCCAAGGTGATAATTCCGATGGTGCCTCCGAAAGAATCGGTCACCACCGCGATATGGAGATGCGCCCCCTGAAGCTCCCGCATGAGCTTGGAGATATGCTTCTTCGGCGGCACAAAGAGCACCTGCTGCATAAGAGGCGCGATATCCACCTTCTGATCCTGGAGATAGGCCCGGATGAAGTCCTTTTCATTGAGCACGCCTACAATGTCGTCGATGGTTTTTTCATAGACCGGCAGCCGGGAAAAGCCGGTGGAGAAAAAGAGCTCCTTGATCACCTCCGGATCCTCCCCCGCCTCCACGGCGGCCACGTCCACCCGGGGGGTCAGGATCTCGTCTACCATAATATCATCGAAGTCGATGGCCGACTGCACCAGCTCGCTTTCGTGCTCGTTCAGCACCCCTTCGTCTTCGATTTCCTCAATAATAACCTTCAATTCTTCTTCTGTTACGCTGGGCTGCTGCTCCCCGCCCATCTTGTTGGAAAAGAGTCTGACAATCTGCTGAAGCACCCAGATAAGCGGGCTGAACAGCTTCATCAGAAACCAAAGCACAGAGGAGGATCGCATAACCACCTTCTCCGGGTTCATCTTTGCCAGGCTCTTGGGCACCACCTCGCCGAAGATCAGCACAACCACCGTCAGCACAATGGTGGAAACACCCGCGCCGGAGGGGCCCAGCAGGCCCGTAAACAGCAGGGTGCCAATGGATGCCGCGCCGATGTTGACAATGTTGTTTCCGATCAGCACAGCGGAAAGGGCCGTGTCATAGCGATCCACGATTTTAAGCGCCCGCTTGGCCCGCTTGTCGCCGGAATTGGCGTAGCTTTTCAGCCGCGCCTTGCTGGCACTGGAAAAGGCCGTTTCCGTCCCTGAGAAAAAGGCGGAACACGCCACCAGAATGATTATGGCGATCACCCATAATATACTCGGATCGTCCAAAGACATACCACTCCTTCATGTAATAAAGCCGGTATGAATACAGGCGAAGTCCTGTATCTATACTCAGTTCTATTATAGCATATTCGGCGGAGAGTGTCAAACTGTGTTACACCGGGGCCAGGGGGGCAAGTTTCATAATGAAAATGGACAGTGGGAAATTGTCCGACAGTTATATTTGTATGGGGGCAAGCCCCCGGAAAGGAGCTCTATATGGGCGAAGGATTTGTAGTGGAGGCCGACTATCAGGGGTATGAGCCCTTCCCGGTTTGGTGGACAGTAAAAATGGAGAAAAAACAGAATGAAACGGAGGATATCTTGAGATATCTCACTTAGGCGGCGGGATGCTCAGACAAGGTACGCGCAAAGGCGTCCGGAGGACGCCGGCCAATAGA